>CAYQPL010000115.1:0-11414 GCA_964419395.1 uncultured Phenylobacterium sp.
TCCCCGTTCGAACTAGGCGACTCCTTCTAGGGCGCCGCGGGAGTCGCTCCAAGGCCCCTTGGCCTCAGGGCGAGGCGGGGGCGGCGAAGGCGTAGAGGGGCAGGACCGGGCGCAGCTGGGGGCCGATCCAGAGCTGGGGTTCCGAGGGCGGGCTGACCCCCTCGGCGCGTTCCCGGTCGACGACGCAGCGGCGGACCTCGGCGGCCAGGCCGTTGAAGTCGCCGCTGTCGTCCAGGGCCCCGAGAAAGCACTCGTCGAAGAACGGATAGCGGTTGGATTCCCCGCAGCCGAAGGAGGTGCGGTCGGGGCGCGCGGCGGTGAAGATCATGCGGTTGGGCTTGGCCAGGGCCGGCACGAACACGCCGGAAAAGCAGGCCGAGATCACCACCACGGTCGGCTTGGCGCCGCAGGTGTTGTCCAGCATCAGGCCCAGGATCGAGGGCGGCAGGATCTGGTCGTCGATCACCACCCCCTGGGGCGCGCCGTGCGAGGTGAGGTAGACGAAGCAGCCCGGCGCGCCGGCCGAGACGGTCTTCAGGGTCTGGTAGATGGCCTTGGGAGTCGCCCGGAGCGGGGCGGGGCCCCCGGTCTCGCCCTCGGGACGGACGGAGAACTGGCGAAGGCGGTCGGACTGGAAGCCCCGGGCGCCGAGGGCCGCGGCCACGTCGCGGCGGGCGTTGTCGAAGGCCGCGGTGGGTCCGCCCGTCGCACCCCGCCAGTCGCCGGCGACGACGATGGCGGCCCAGCCGGCGAAGGCGGTCTCGGCGACCGCCGCGGCCGGCGCGCAGAGGGCGAGCAGGGCCAGGGCCGCGCCGCAGATCCGAAGCTTCAGACCCGCGCGCCGCCCCATGGGTTCAGCTCTTGTAGGACTTGAAGGGCGTCGGGATGGCGGTGCCGGTGGCCTTGGCCAGCAGCTTGCCGTCGGGATCGTAGAGCTCGCCCTCGGTGAAGGCGACGCTGCGGCCCCATTTCACGACCCGCCCGATCCCCTTGATCGGACCGGGCTTGGCCGGCCGCAGGAAGCTCGTCTTCATCTCCAGGGTGGGCGCCACATGGGTCATGCCCGAGGCGACCATGCAGGCCACGCTCATGGCCTCGTCCAGCATGGCGCAGAGATAGCCGCCCTGGATCTGCTTCATGGGGTTGAGCAGCAGCTCGGCCCGGGCGTCGAAGGCCACCTCGACCATCTTTTCGGCCTGGCTGACGGCGACCATCCGGAAGCCCAGGGTCTGGGAGCCGGTCGGCTGGTTCTTGGTGCGCAGGAACCGGGCGAGGATCGCCTCGTCCGTCAGGGCTTCGGGCTCGGGGGCGGTGACGTCGCTCAAGAGGGCCTCATTTCTTCCGGAACTGATCGAGGGAGACGACCTTCTCGGCCGGGTCGGTGGGCTCGGCCGGCGGTTCCGGCGCCTCTTCCGGCGCGGCCGCCGTCGCCGCAGGGTCGCCGCTCACCTCGAACTGCAGCAGGAACTGCACGCTGGGATCGTAGAACCGCGTGACCGCCGCATAGGGGACCGACACCCGCTTGGGCGCGCCGCCGAACTTCAGGGTCACGGAGAAGAAGGTCTCGCCCGGCGCCAGGTCCCAGTACTGGTGCTGCAGGACGATGGTCATTTCGTCCGGATACTTCGACAGGAGATCGACCGGGCCGGAGACGCCCGGCGCGTCGGTCTTGAAGGTGATGTAGAAATGGTGGGCGCCCGGCAGGCCCTCCGGCGAGGCCGCACGCTTCAGCGCCGACTTCACCACGCCGCGCAGGGCTTCCTGGGCCAGCGCCTCGTAGTGCATCTGATCTTGGGCCGGCGGCTCTTGAGCCATGGAATCTCCACCGAGGACGGGATGCGGTTTCAGTCCCGAAGGTAGCGTCTGCGCGGCCCCGCGCAAGCCACGGCCGGCCGCGGACGGACGATCTGCGCCCACTGACGCAGCGGCGCCGCAGGTGGGCGAGCCTCGGGGGATGTGGGAGGAAAGTGGAGGGATTCTGTTGCCAGGCTCCCTCCGGCCCCGCCTAAGGATCTGAACCCCTAGGGCTTAGGTCGGATGTCTCCGGACCGCATTACGCGGCCAGGCGAACTTCCTCAGCGAAGTTATCGTTCGCAGTTAGTTTAATGACCCGGAACGGTGGGTCAGGCCGAGAGAAAGCTACGCCTTTACACGTCTGTCGATGCTGATCGGCCCCATGCTTGCCCGGCGATAACCCGGAGAAGGTGTTGGTGGAGCCGCCGGGAATCGCACCCGGGTCCAGTCCGCTTATTTCGCGCGCGTTTATCCCCATAGTCCGGCGAACCGGACCTCCCGAATATAGGGCCAAGGGGTTGAGATTTAAAGACCGTCGCGGCGCAGGGCGGCGTCGGAAGGCTTGATCCGTCCGCCCTGGGCGACCAGCCGGTCATAGGCGGCCCGCTCCCGCGTGAAATCGGCGCCCTCCGGGAACAGCACGTCGATGCGCGGCTCATGGCCCAGCCCCGCCCCGATCACGGCTTCCAGGATGTCGGCGACCTGGCCGACCTCGGCGTCCTCGCAGTCGCGCCGCAGGGCGTAGCCGCCGTTCTCGGTCAGCAGGATCAGGTCGTAGGCCGCCCCCTCCAGGCAGATCGAGCCCACGGTGGCGGCCGATTCCTGGGCCACCACGTCGCGCGGCGTCGCCCAGGCCGATTGTTCGGCGAGCGCCATGAAGCGGTCGCCCAGCTCGCGCGGCAGGACGGCGTCGAAGCCGACCCGGCGCGAAATGTCGGGCGCGCAGCAGGCCAGGCCCGCCCGGCCCTGGACGAAGACCTCGCCGTCATTGCGGCGGATCACGCGGAAGACGCTCTGGCGCACGCTGTTGGAGGGCCGCCGCCAGACCTCCATGACCAGCTCGCCGCGGCGGACGACCTGGGTCTGCAGGGGCGGCAGGCCCCAGAGCCGGTAGAGGGTCGGTTCGATGGGGGTGACCGCCGGCGGCGGCCGCTGGCGCGGCAGGCGCCGCCCGCCCAGGGGGTCGGCGGCCTCGGGCGGCTCGAGCCGTTCCTCGTCCCACCAGGACTGCGGGTCGGGCGGAGGGAAGGCGTAGGCCTCCCAGTCTTCGACGGGGACCGCCTCGATGGCGGGCCGGGCGGGCGGCGGCGCCTGGGCCGCAGCGGCGGTGGCCGCGAGGGCGGCGGCCAGGGTCAGGACGATGCGGGTGCGGGCGATCGGGCGACGCGCCAAGGGCTCCTCCCGGCTAGAAGGCCTCCGCCCCCCGGGTGATGGAAAGCACGCCGGTGCGCGACAGTTCCACCAGCCCCAGCGGCCGCATCAGCTCGGCGAACTTGTCGATCTTGCTGGGCGCCCCGGTGATCTCGAAGACGAAGCTTTCATGGGTGGTGTCGATCACCCGGGCGCGGAAGATGTCGGCCACGCGCAGGGCCTCAACCCGGTCGGCGCCGGTGCTCTTGACCTTCACCAGGGCCAGCTCGCGCTCCAGGCCGTTGGGGTCGCGGGTGACGTCCTGGACGTGGCGGGTGGAGACCATCTTCTCCAGCTGCGCCTCGATCTGGCCCAGCACGTGGGGTGTGCCGCGGGTGACGATGGTCACCCGGCTGGTGTGGGCGTTGCGGTCGGTCTCGGCGACCGTGAGGCTCTCGATATTGTAGCCGCGCGCGGCGAACAGCCCGACCAGACGGTGCAGCACGCCCGGCTCGTTGTCGACCAGGACGGCGAAGGTGGCGAGGTTCTCGGCCTCTTCCTTGTGGTCGAGGTCGTAGACGGAGGCGGGCTGGGGATCGGGCATCAAGGTCTCTATCTCTAGGCTCGGCCGTTCAGGTGTCACAGGCGGGCGCGGAGGGCAACCGGCGAGCTTGACGACCGCGGCGAGACAGGGCGCTGACCTCAGACCAGTCGCCTGCGATCAAGGCCTCCTTCTTCGCGCGAGACCAGCCCTTGATCCGCCGCTCGAAGGCGATGGCGTCTGTGATGCGCTGGAACTCCTCGCACCAGACGAGTGTCACAGGGCGACGGCGCACCGTGTAATCACCGCCTTCGCCTGCCTGGTGCTGGCCGACCCGCGTCTGAACGTCTTCACCGCGATGCGAGCCGACATAGTATGAGCCGTCAGCGCACTTCAGCATGTAGACCCAGGCGCTCATGCGGCCGCCCTCGTCCTTCGAGGCCCGCTGCGCGGGCGCCTCAGGATGAGGGCGACTGAAGCGCCTCGCGGCCTCCCTGTCTCACTCACGGTCCTCATCCTGAGGTGCGAGCGAAGCGAGCCTCGAAGGACGCACTACACCAACCGCTTGCCCGCATCGTCGATGATGGAGCCGAGGTCACGGGCTTCCTGGGCCAGGATCATCTCGTTGTGCGCCTTGCCCGACGGGATCATGGGGAAGCAGTTCTCTTCCTTGGTCACCCGGCAGTCGAACAGGACGGGACGGCGGACGGAGATCATCTCGGCGATCTTGTCGTCCAGCTCGTCTGGGTGCTCGGCCCGCAGGCCGACGGCGCCGAAGGCCGCGGCCATCTTCACGAAGTCCGGCAGGCTTTCGGAATAGGAGTGCGAGTAGCGCTCCCCATGCAGCAGTTGCTGCCACTGGCGGACCATCCCCATCCACTCGTTGTTGAGGATGAAGATCTTGATCGGCAGGTCGTACTGAATGGCCGTCGCCATCTCCTGCATGGTCATCTGGACGCTGGCGTCGCCGGCGATGTCGATGACCAGCGAGTCCGGATGGGCGATCTGCACGCCGACGGCGGCCGGCAGGCCATAGCCCATGGTGCCCAGGCCGCCGGAGGTCATCCAGCGGTTCGGCTCCTCGAAGCGGAAGTACTGGGCGGCCCACATCTGGTGCTGGCCGACCTCGGTGGTGATGTAGACGTCCTTGTCCCTGGCGTGGTGGTACAGCCGCTCGATGGCCTGCTGCGGCTTGATCAGCTTGGAATCGGGCGTGTAGGCGAAGCAGTTGCGCGCCCGCCAGGCGTCGATCTGCTTCCACCAGTCGGCCAGGGCGGCCTGGTCCACCGACAGGCGCATGGCCTTCCAGGCGGCGATCATGTCCTCCAGCACGCTGGCCGCGTCGCCGACGATGCCCACGTCGCAGCGGACGTTCTTGCCGATGGACGAGGCGTCGATGTCCACATGGATCTTGCGCGAGGTCGGCGCGAAGGCGTCCAGGCGGCCGGTCACCCGGTCGTCGAACCGCGCGCCCACCGCCAGCATGACGTCGCAGTCGTGCATGGCGTTGTTGGACTCGAAGCTGCCGTGCATGCCGAGCATGCCCAGCCACTTGGGATCGGCCGCCGGGAAGGCGCCCAGCCCCATCAGGGTGGAGGTGACCGGCGCGCCGGTCAGGTCGGCGAATTCGCGCAGCAGTTCGGCCGCCCGGGGACCGGCGTTGATGACGCCGCCGCCGGTATAGATGATCGGCCGCCGCGACTGGGCCAGCAGGGTGACCGCCTCGGCGATGCGGTTCGTCTCGCCCTTCACCCGCGGGCGATAGTCGTGGGCGTGGGTGACCTGTTCGGGCCCGCGATAGGCGGCCTTGGAGAACTGCACGTCCTTGGGGATGTCGATGACGACGGGCCCCGGCCGCCCGGAGGTGGCGATGTGGAAGGCCTCGTGCATGACGCGCGGCAGGTCTTCGACGTTCTTGACCAGGTAGTTGTGCTTGGTGATCGAGCGGGTGATGCCGATCGTGTCGCACTCCTGGAAGGCGTCGGTGCCGATCAGGTGGGTGGCGACCTGCCCGGTGATGACGACCAGGGGAATGGAGTCCATCAGGGCGTCGACGATGCCGGTGATGGCGTTGGTGGCGCCGGGGCCGGAGGTGACCAGGACGACGCCGGGCTTGCCGGTGGAGCGCGCATAGCCCTCGGCCGCGTGGGTCGCGCCCTGCTAGTGCCGGACCAGGATGTGGCGCAGGCGCGCCTCGGAGAAGAGCGCGTCATAGATCGGCAGCACCGCCCCGCCCGGATAGCCGAAAAGGACCTCCACCCCCTGATCGATCAGCGCGCGGACGACGATCTCGGCGCCGGTCAGGGTTTCGGCGTCGGTCTGGGTGGCGGTGATGGTCTGGTGGGCGGTCATGGCGGGGGGCCTTCTGGGCTGGCCTTCAGGGCAATAAAAAAGGCCCTCGCGGGGGCCTGGTTCAAGCGACCTTGTTCGCGCTGATCGTTCGATCAGCCCGGCTAAGGTCGCCTCGAAATTACAAGAAGCTCGCGCACGCGGTTTTCTCCGGAAGAGAGAATTGGGCTCTTCGCATGCGCTCGCGCCCGCGTCAAGGCGCGCACCGCGCAAGAAACTGCCCCCATTGGCCCTCGGCGTCCGCGGCGGTGATCTTCGGCCAGTCGGGCGTCTGGTTGCGGAACCAGGTGGCCTGGCGCTTGGCGTAGCGGCGGGTCTCCTGCTGGGCCGCGGTCAGGGCGGCCTCGCGGCTCGTCTCACCCCGTCGCCAGGCGGCGATCTCGCGCAGGCCCAGCGCCTTCATCGCCGGCAGGTCGGGATCGAGCCCGCGGGCGAGCAGGCGGTCGGCCTCCTCGACGGCGCCGCCCTCGAGCATGGCGACCAGGCGGGCGGCGCAGCGGGCGTTGAGCGCCGCGCGCGGCGGGTCGACGACGACGCCCCGCCAGCGGCCGGGCGCCAGGGCCGGGCGGGTTCGCGCCTGCAGGTCCGACAGGGCCTCGCCGCTGGCCCGCCAGACCTCCCAGGCCCGCGTCAGGCGCTGGCGGTCGCCCGGCGCGATCCGCGCCGCCGCCGCCGGATCGACGCCGGCCAGACGCTCGCGGAAGGCGGCTTCGCCCAGCCCCTCGAAATCCGCCGCCGCGGCCGCGCGCACCTCCGGCGGCACGTCCGGCGTCTCGGCGAGGCCCTGGGTGAGGGCGCGGAAATAGAGGCCCGTGCCGCCGACCACGATGGCGTCGCGGCCGCGTGCGGCGATGTCCTGCAGGACGGGGAGGGCGGCGCGCAGCCAGCGGCCGACCGACCAGGCCTCGCCTGCATCGGCGACGCCGAACAGGTGGTGCGGCGCCTCTTCCTCTTCCTCCGGCGTCGGCCGGGCGGTCAGCACGCGCAGGTCGGCATAGAGCTGCATGGAGTCGGCGTTGACGATCTCTGCGCCGCGTTCGCGCGCCAGCCGCAGGGCCAGCGCCGTCTTGCCGCTTGCCGTCGGCCCGCCGATCAGCCAGATGCGGGGCTCCATGGAACTCGCAGTCACCCTCGTCAGCCCGGACGCGGCCGCGCCCTCCGCCGCCGTCGCCGAACTCGCCCAAGCGCTCGCAGGCGTGCGCGCCCGCGTCAAGGAACCCCGGCCGCTGGGCCCCGGCGCCCTGGACCTCTCCGTCGAGGCCGAGGCCATCGCGCCGGTGCGGGCGGCGGCCGAGGCGCTGCTGGCCGGCCGCGCGATCGATGTCTGCGTTCAGCCCTGGGACGGGCGGCGCAAGCGGCTGCTGATCGCCGACATGGACTCCACCATCATCGGCTGCGAATGCATCGACGAGCTGGCCGATTTCGCCGGGGTGAAGGCCAGGGTCTCGGAGATCACCGAGCGGGCCATGCGCGGCGAGCTCGATTTCGAAGGCGCCCTGCGCGAGCGGGTCGCCATGCTGAAGGGCCTGCCGCTGGCCGACCTGCAGCGGGCCTATGACGAGCGGGTGCGGCTCAATCCGGGCGCGCAGACCCTGGTGCGCACCATGGCGGAGAACGGGGCGCGCTGCGTGCTGGTCTCGGGCGGCTTCACCTTCTTCACGAGCCGCGTGGCGCAGGCCGCCGGCTTCCACGCCAACCGCGCCAACACACTGATCGAGAACGGCGACGTCCTGGCCGGCACGGTCGGCGAGCCGATCCTCGGCCGCGAGGCCAAGCTGGCCGCCCTGCGCGAGGAGATGGCCGGCCTCGGCGCCGAGACCGCCGCGGCGCTGGCCGTCGGCGACGGCGCCAACGACCTGGCCATGATCGAGGAGGCGGGCCTCGGCGTCGCCTATCGCGCCAAGCCGGTGGTCGCCGCCCAGGCCGACGCCAAGGTGGATCATGCCGACCTGACGGCGCTGCTGCACTTTCAGGGCTACCGGGCGCAGGACTTTGTCACCGACTGAAGCGCGGTGTGACTTCGGTCTCCGTACGGTTCGGCTTATGAGCGCGCCATGACCCTGCCGCGCCCCGTCTCCGCCGTCGTCTTCGACATGGACGGCCTGCTGATCGACAGCGAACGCCTGATCCTGGAGGCCATGGACGAGGCCGCCCGCGCCATCGAACGCGAGCTGCCCTTCGAGGTCTTCCAGCGGATGGTGGGCCTGACCCACGCCCACAGCGACGCCATCCTGGTGGAGCACTTCGGCGCGGGCTTCGTCCTGGCCGACTACCATGCCGACGTGCGGGCGCGACTCACCGACGTGCTGGCCGCCGGCGTGGCGCTCAAGACCGGGGTGACGGAGATGCTGGACCACCTCGACGCCGTCGGCGCGCCGCGGGCCGTGGCGACCTCTTCGGGGCGCAACTCGCTGGAGACGCATCTCGGCCATGCAGGCCTGCTTGAGCGGTTCGACGCCTTCATCACCCGCGAGAGCGTGACGAACGGCAAGCCGCATCCGGAGCCCTACCTGAAGGCCGCCCAGGCCCTGGGCGTCGACCCGGCCCATTGCGTCGCCCTGGAGGACAGCCACAACGGCGTCCGCGCGGCGGCCGCAGCCGGCATGATGACCATCATGGTGCCGGACCTGCTCGACCCCACCGACGAGATGCGCGGCCTGTGCGTGCGCATCGCCCGCGACCTCCATGAGGTGCGCGACCTGCTGCAGGTGATGGTCGGGAAATGAAAACGGCCCCCGATCGGAGGATCGGAGGCCGCTTCGTCTGGTTCTGATGCTTCGCGCCTAGCGCGCGCCCGGTCCCCGCTCGAAGTAGCGGAAGAACTGGCTGTCGGGCGACAGCACCATGGTGGCGTCCCCCTGGCCGATGGAGGCCTCATAGGCCTGCATCGAGCGGTAGAAGGAGGCGAAGCCGGGATCGCGGCCGAAGCTCTGGGCGTAGATCCGCGTGCGCTGGGCGTCGCCCTCGCCTCGGATCTGATCGGCCTGCTCCTGGGCGGTGGCCAGCGTGATCGTGACCTCCTTGTCGGCGTTGGCGATGATCTCGCGCTTCTGCTGCTCGCCGACGGCGCGGACCTGGGCCGCCTCCTGCTGGCGCGAGGTCTCCATCCGGCGATAGACCGCGGCCTGGTTGGCCTCGGGCAGGTCGGCGCGGCGGATGCGCACGTCGATGACGTCGATGCCCAGGTTGGAGGAGTTGGCCCGCGACTTCACGTCGGCCAGCGTCCGTTGCATGACGCCGCTGCGGGCGCCGGAAATGATGTCGCTCGACGAGGCCGAACCCAGCACCTGACGCAGGGACGAGTTGACCAGCCGCTGGATCCGGTCGCGGGCCGTGCGGTCGTCGCGCAGGGTGCGGTAGTACTGCAGCGGATCATCGATCCGGTAGCGGATGAAGGCGTCGACCACCAGGCGCTCCTGGTCGGCGGCGATGATCTCCTCCTCCTCGGTCTCGAGGGAGAGGTTGCGCTTGTCGAAGGTCAGAACCTGCTCGAGGAACGGGACCTTCATCTTCAGGCCGGCGGCCGATTCACGGCCGGCGTTGATCACCCGCACGGGATCGCCCAGGCGCACGACCACGGCCTGTTCGCGCTGGCTCACCACGAAGAAGGTGTTGGCCAGGATGATCAGCAGGACGAAGGCGCCGACCAGGTAGGGAACGTAGCGGCGGTTCATTGGGCGTTCCTCGCGCCGGGCGCTTCGTTGCCCGTGGCGACCGGCCCCTGCGGCGCAGCCGGCGCCGCGCCGCGCGGACGGAAGACGTCGGGCGGCAGGATGATCGGGGCGGTGGCGCCGTCGGAATCGATGATCACCTTGTTGGAGTTCTCCAGCACGCGCTGCATCGTCTCGATATAGAGGCGCTCGCGCGTGACGGCCGGCGCGGAGCGGTACTCGGCATAGATCTGGTCGAAGCGGGAGGCCTCGCCGGTGGCCTGCCGGACCGCCTGTTCGCGATAGCCCTCTGCGGCCGAGACGATGCGCGAGGCATCCCCCTTGGCTTCGTTGACCACGCGGTTGCGATAGGTGTTGGCCTCGTTGATCGCCGATTCCGCGTCCTGGCCGGCGTTGGCCACTTCGCGGAAGGCGCCGACCACTTCCTGCGGCGGGTTGGCGTTGCGGATCTGCACCTCGACCACGTTCACGCCGGCACCCCAGGAATCCAGGGTCTGCTGCATGAGTTCGGCGGCCTGGGCCTGCACCTGGCCGCGGCCGCGGGTCAGGATCGACTCCAGATCCGAGCGGCCCACGACCTCGCGCATGGCGCTCTCGGCCACGGCCTTCACGGCCTCTTCGGGATCGCGGATGGTGAAGACGTAGCGGGCCGCGTCGGCCACGCGCCAGGTGACGCTGAAGTCCAGGTCGACGATGTTCTCGTCGCCGGTCAGCATCAGGCTTTCCTCCGGCACGTCGGCGCCGTCGGCGCCGCCGATGTCGATGCGGTTCAGCGAGGTGACCGCCACCTTCTCCACGCGTTCGATCGGCGTGGGCAGGTGGTAGTTCAGGCCCGGTCCGGCCGAGCGGCTGTAAGAGCCGAAGGTGGTGACCACCGCCTGCTCGTTGGGCTGCACGAGGTAGAAGCCCGACAGGGCCCAGAGCGCGAAGGCCACGCCGGCCACCGCCGCTACGGCGCCGGGGCGGACCCCATCGCCGCCCGGTCCGCCGAAGAAGGCGCGCAGCCGCGCCGTCAGGCGTTCGAGCAGGGCGTTGAGATCCGGCTGAGGGCCGCGCGGGCCGCCGGAGCCGGGCCGCCTGGGGCCGCCCGGTCCGCCCGGGCCCCCCGAGCCTCCGCCCTGCGGCGGCGGGTTTCCCCAGGGACCGGGGTTCACATTGTCATTCCAGGGCATTCTCTAGTGCGTCGTCTTTCTGGGTCGCGTCGTTCTTGGGACGTCTCGGTGTCTCGGCGCGGCCGCGATCGTGGGTCCGCCGGGGCGGACTTGTAAACCGGCGCTGTCAGCCGGATATGAGACGCCCAAGCCGCCAAAGCAAGCCGAAGACGACATGAACGAGACCTCCACGCCCGACCGCGACGCCGTGCTGGCCGCCCTCGACCGGGTGCGCGATCCGCGAACCGGCAAGGGCCTGGCGCAGGCGGGCCTCGTCCAGGGGCTGGTCCTTCGCGACGGCCGCGCCGGCTTCATGCTCGAGGCCCCCGCCGGCCAGCTGGAGGCCTATGGCGCCGTCCGCGAGGCCGCCGAACAGGCGCTTCTCGGGGTGCCGGGCGTCGCCCGCGCCCTGGTGGTGCTGACCAACGCCGTGGGCTCGGCCGTGCCGCCGCCGCCGCCGCCGGGCGTCACCCGCGTGCGCAAGGGCGCCCGCCTGGCGCCCGATCCCCAGGCCCAGCCCGCCCCGCCGGCCGACGCCGTCCGCCCGCCGCACGTGCG
>CAYQPL010000116.1:0-3446 GCA_964419395.1 uncultured Phenylobacterium sp.
GGTCAGGGCGTCGTCCCAGGCGCGGGCCGTGGGGTGCCCCTTGGCCTGGTCGGCGGCGTTGGCGGCGATCTTGTAGGTGATCACCCCATCCTTCACGTCCTTGCGGTCGGGCAGGCCCAGGTGCTCCTTGGGCGTCACGTAGCAGAGCATGGCCGTGCCGAACCAGCCGATCATGGCCGCCCCGATGGCGCTGGTGATGTGGTCGTAGCCCGGCGCCACGTCGGTGGTGAGCGGGCCCAGCGTATAGAAGGGCGCCTCGCCGCAGGCGGCCAGCTGCTTGTCCATATTGGCCTTGATCTTGTGCATGGGCACGTGGCCCGGGCCTTCGATCATGGTCTGGACGCCGTACTCCCACGCCACCTTGGTCAGCTCGCCCAGGGTCTCCAGCTCGGCGAACTGGGCGGCGTCATTGGCGTCGGCGATGGAGCCGGGCCGCAGGCCGTCGCCCAGGCTGAAGCTGATGTCGTAGGCCCGCATGATCTCGCAAATCTCCTCGAAGTGCTCGTAGAGGAAGCTCTCGCGGTGGTGGGCCAGGCACCACTTGGCCATGATCGAGCCGCCGCGGGAGACGATGCCCGTCACGCGGTTGGCGGTCAGCGGGATGAAGGGCAGCCGCACCCCGGCGTGGATGGTGAAATAGTCCACCCCCTGCTCGGCCTGCTCGATCAGGGTGTCGCGGAAGACCGCCCAGGTCAGGTCCTCGGCGACGCCGTTCACCTTCTCCAGGGCCTGGTAGATCGGAACGGTGCCGATGGGCACGGGGCTGTTGCGGATGATCCAGTCGCGGATGTTGTGGATGTTGCGGCCGGTGGACAGGTCCATGACCGTGTCGGCGCCCCAGCGGATGGCCCAGACCATCTTGTCCACCTCGTCGGCGACGGTGGAGAGCACCGCCGAATTGCCGATGTTGGCGTTGATCTTGACCAGGAAGTTGCGGCCGATGGCCATCGGCTCCAGTTCGGTGTGGTTGATATTGGCCGGAATGATCGCCCGGCCGCGGGCCACCTCGTCACGGACGAATTCCGGCGTCACCAGGTCGGGAATCGAGGCGCCGAAATCCTCGCCGTCGCGGATGAAGGCCTCGCCTTCCTTGCGGCGCAGGTTCTCGCGGATGGCGACATACTCCATCTCCGGCGTGACGATCCCGCGCCGGGCAGAGTCCATCTGGGTGACGCTGACGCCCGGCCGCGCGCGATAGACCCGGCGCGGCGCGGAAAACTCCGGCGCCAGGTGCGCGCCGCGGGCGAAGCCGGTGTCCTCCGGCTTCACGACGCGCGGCTCGGCCACGACCTCCACGTCGCCCCGGGAGACCACCCACGGCTCGCGGGTGCGCGGCAGGCCCGCCTCGATGTCGGTCCTGACCGCCGGATCGGTATAGGGACCCGAGGGATCGTAGAGGGTGACCGGCGGCTCGCCGGCGCTCTCGTGGACGGCCACCTCGCGGAACGGCACGCGGATGTCGGGCCACAGCACGCCGGCCTCGTAGACCTTCTTCGACCCCGGGCGCTCGCCCGTGGGGATGGCGGCGGCTTCGATCTTGGCGGTGGGCTTGTTCATGGCAGTCTCGTTGGCGAAGGAGGAGGCCGCGGCTCAGCCGGCGGCGCGACGGTACCCGACAAGGGTCAGCCAGACCCCGACCGCCACGGCGGCGAGGCCCGAGCCGACGACGAGGGTTTTCGAACGCAGGGCCTTGTCGGCCAGGTCGAAGACCACTTCCGGGGCGAAGATCAGGAAGACGCCGCGCAGCACGAACAGCCAGGCGACGAGGCTGACGGCGATCTCGGCCGGCGCGCGCCAGCGCTGGTGCGTGGCCAGCAGCGCCAGGCCTGCGAGCAGGACCAGCATGCCGGTGACGAAGGTCAGGGCCGCATCGGCCTGGAAGGCGTCAATGAGCCCGCCCAGGTCGTCTCGCCGGAGGACGGCGACCGCGCCGACAGCGGCGAGGAAGGGCCCCAGGATGCGGGCCGAAAGCCGGGTGGATTCCACGATGCGCGCCATGCGCCTCTCCCTTCCCTTCGCCGGCATGACCCGGATCAGGTTCTGCGGGTCGCGGGCTCGCCCGCCTCTCAGCCGCCCAAGCGCGGCCCCCCGAGGACAGAGGCGACTCTAGTGGCGGCCGGGCCCCGCGCCAAGCATCCTCATGCGGTCAAGCTTTGGCCGCATTGCGGCGGACAGTCGGAACATCGCCCGAGCCATCGAGTTGTCGGCCAAGGAGGAAGACGAAATGACCCGCAAGATCAGCCTGCCGCCAATGGCGAAACCCGCCGCCCTCGCCGCCGCCGGGGCCCTGGCCCTCGCGGCCTGCGCCGGGCAGCCGCCCTCGTCCTATGCGGCCGCCTCGGCCGACGGCGCGGCGACCCAGGCCTCGGCCACGGGCGGGCGCAGCTGCTTCCGCGTGAGCAATATCCGCGGCCAGAACGTGCTCGACCGCGACACCGTCCTGTTCAGCACCGGCGTCGGCCGCGACGACATCTATCAGGTCGATATGCGCAGCGCCTGCCTGACCGGCGCCCTGGCCAGCGACCCGCTCGTCCTGCGCACCACCGGCGCCTCGGACGTCGTCTGCAACCGGCTCGACCTGGACATCGGGGTCAAGACGCCCATCGGGGCGACGCCCTGCCTGATCGAGAGCATCCGCAAGCTGAGCGCGGCCGAGATCGCCGCCCTGGCGCCGCGAGACCGCCCCTAGGGCCCCCAGACCCTCAGGCGCAGTCGATACCGGCCGCTTCCAGCGCCTGGCGCAGGGGGGCGAGCCCCGCGCCATAGCGCCGCCAGCGGCCGACGGAGGAGGCATAGATCGGGCTGCGCACCTGCACCGAACTGGCCGTCGCCACCGGGGCGGCGTTCTCGTGGAAGGCCAGGCAACGGGGATCGAAATCCAGGCCGCAGAAGGCCAGCAGGCGGCGCGTCTGCCCCTCCTGGTCGGCGACCAGGTCCTCGTAGGCGACCTCGGCATAGCGGTCGGCGGGCAGCACCGCGCGCCAGTGCGCCGCCAGCCGATCGAAGCCGGCATAGTACCGCGCCGTGTCGCCCAGATCGTAGGCGTAGTCGTAATAGGAGAAGCCGGTGGCGAAGAGCTGCCGGAAGTTGGCCAGGCAGGCGTCCATGGGATGCCGGCGCAGACAGACGATCCGGGCGTTCGGCAGCGCCCGGTGGATCAGGCCTGCGCAGAGGACGTTCAGCGGCATCTTGTCGACGAACCGCCCCTGCCCCCCCGCCACGGGACGGACGCTCTCGAGATAGGCCGCTCCGACCCGGCGCATGTCGAGCGCGCCGGCCGCCTCCAGCACCGGCGCGTCCAGCACATAGGCGCCCGGCGTCCCGGTCATCCGCTTCAGGATCAGGGCGAAGTTGGTCAGCTCCCCCGCCGAGCGCACCTGCGGATGGCTGGAGAGGATCCGATCGACCAGGGTCGTGCCCGTCCGCGGCAGGCCGACGACGAAGAT
>CAYQPL010000116.1:3456-11338 GCA_964419395.1 uncultured Phenylobacterium sp.
CACCCGCTCCTGGGGCCTCGGCGGGTAGTCCAGGTCGGAGGGATCCCCGGCGCCCGTCCCGCCAGGCCCGAAGGTGGCCGCGGCGGCCGCGAACAGCTCGGCGTCGACGGCCGGATCGTAGCCGACGGCCCGGCGCTTGGCCGACTTGGCCTTGAGCAGCCATGAGAGGGCGGTCTCCGGATCGCCCAGGTCCTCGCAGGTCTTGGCCAGGGCGTGGCCCAGGTGCAGGCGGCGCTCGGCGTCCGCGCCGGCGGCTTCGAACTGCGCCTCCAGGGCCGCAAGGAAGTTGGCCTCGGGGGTCTGGCGGCGCAGCTGCACGCGCGAGGACCAGGCGCGGTGGAGGGTCGGATCGATCGCCAGCGTCGCCGCATAGGCCGCCTCCGCCCCCGCGAAGTCGCCCGAGAACTGGCGCGAGGCCGCCAGGTTGTAGGCGAAGCCGGCGTTGCGCGGATTCCGCGCGAAGGCCCGTTCGAAGAACCCGATCGCCTGCTCGTGCAGGCCGGCGCGGCTGTAGACCACGCCCAGCGTGTCCAGGGTGTGGGCGTCGGCGGGCCCCCGCGCCTCGGCGGCGGCGGCGGCGGCGAGGGCCTCGTCGCGGCGGTTCAGGGCGATCAGGCAGCGGCCCAGTTGGGCCGGCGCCTTGGGATCGGCCTCGTCGAGCGTCATCGCCCGCCCGACCCGCTCGGCGGCCTTCAGCGGGTTCTCGTGGTCGGCCGCCAGCACGCCCAGCAGGAACCAGGCCTTGGCGCTGGCAGGCGCTGCGGCCAGCACCTCGAGGCAGAGGGCGTGGGCCGGCTGATAGGCCTTCTGCGCCATCAGCCGTTCGGCGCGTTCCAGGCGGTCGGCCAGGGCCGGAGCGGGAATCGAGGTCATCGGGCGCCGTCAATCCGGTGCATACGCGCTCATAATTTCGTCATACTCAGAAATTGCGCACGGCCCCGCAACATCGGAGTTGAGGCACGGCCAAGCCGCTCCCCAGCCTGCCTGCAAGGTAAGCCGAGGGGATCAAATCATGCGTCTCAACCTGTCGCCGCGGGCGGCCCTGCTGACCTCCATCAGCGCGCTCGCCGTCTCCGTCCCGACCGTCGCATCGGCCCAGGCGGTCGAGCTCGAAGAACTGATCATCACCGCCACCCGGCGCAACAGCACCGTCCAGGACGCGCCGATCAACATCGCCGCCGTCGGCGCTTCCGAGATCGAGGCGCAGGGGCTGAGCGACCTGGCCGAGGTCGCCCGCTGGGTGCCGGGGGTCCACATCGTCGACCAGGGCTCGCGCGGGGACAATCGGATCATCGTCCGCGGCCTCAACGCCGACCCCCTGGGCTCGGCCGAGGGCGTCGACAACAACGGCGGCGGCACGGTCGCCACCTATGTGGGGGAAATCCCCCTCTATGTGGATCTGAAGGCCAACGACCTGGAGCGGGTGGAGATCCTGCTGGGTCCGCAGGGCACCCTCTACGGCGCCGGCACCCTGGGCGGCGCGGTGCGCTACATCCCGGTCAAGCCGCAGTTCGACGCGCCGATGATGGAGGTGCGCAGCGACATCTATCAGTACGCCGAGGCCAACGACCTTTCGACGGACCTCGGCGTGACCCTGAACGCGCCGATCAGCGACACCTTCGCCCTGCGCGCCTCCTTCGACCGGCTGCACGACACGGGCTTCATCGACTACAACTATCTCGTGCAGCAGATCGGGATTTCCGATCCGGACCCCGACTTCAGCGACCCGGCCGCCGTGGCGGCCAACCTCTATCAGAACAAGGACGCCAACTATGAGCACGTCGCCTCGGGCCGCATCGCCGCGCGCTGGGCGCCCACCGACTGGCTGGACGGCACGCTGACCTACTACTTCCAGGACGCCGACTCCGGCGGGCGTCAGGTGAGCCATCGCCGCACCGAACTGCAGACGGACGACTACGTCTCCGCCGAGCGCGTGCCCGAGCCGAACCACCGGGAGAACGAGCTGCTGGCGCTCGAGATCACCGCCGATCTCGGCTTCGCCGAACTGACCTCGGCCACCGGCAAGTCGCGCTATGTGGAGCGCGGCCAGCGTGACCAGACCGACCTGCTGATCAGCCTGGAATACTCCTACGAGGCCTTCCCGACCTTCACCGCCTACACGCTGGAAGAGGCCGGGCAGCAGGTGCTGAGCCAGGAACTGCGCCTGGTCTCCAAGCACGAGGGGCCGTTCAGCTGGATCCTCGGCGGCTTCTATTACGAGCTCGACTCCAACTCATCGAGCAAGGAGTTCACGCCCGGCTATGCGGAGTGGCTCGGCGGCGAACGCCCGGACGCCCTGGAATACTACAACGTCGGCACGAGGAGCCTGAAGGAAGAGGCCATTTACGGCGAGCTGACCTACGAGATCACCCCGGCCTGGCAGGTGACCGTCGGCGCGCGGCGCTACGGCTATGAACTTGAGACCTATCAGGCCGTCGACTTCCCGCTGCTCAACAGCGTCTTTTTCGGCGCGGCGCCCGACGCCATCACCCTCGACTTCGAGCCGGGCGGCCAGGAGGACGACGGCTGGCTCTACAAGTTCAACACCTCCTACCAGTTCACGCCCGACATCCTCGGCTACTTCACGATCAGCGAGGGCTACCGGATCGGCAATTCCAACGGGGTCGGCCCCTGCCCCGACCCGCTGCCCACCACCCAGCTGGCCTGCGCCCTGCCCAACGAACTGGCCTACCAGCCGGACAAGACGCTGAACTACGAGGTGGGGCTGAAGACCCAGCTGTTCGACCGGCGGCTGACGCTGAACGGCGCGGTCTACTACATCGAGTGGAGCGATCCCCAGGTCTCCTCGGCGACCGAGAACGGCCTCATTCCGATCACCAAGAACGGCGCCGCGGCCGAATCCAAGGGCGCGGAAGTCAACTTCATCGCCTCGATCCTGCAGGACTGGACGGTCCGCGGCAGCTATTCCTACAACAAGTCCGAACTCACCGAGGTGACGCCGAACCTGGTGCCGCGGTTCAACCCGCCGGGCTACCAGACCACGATCACCTATGAGGACGGCGAACCCGGTGATCGCCTGCCCGGCTCGCCCGAGCACCAGGGCAGCCTGTTCGTGGACTACAGCCACCCCCTGCGCAACGGCATGGACTTCGGGTTCAACTACGGCGTCACCGCCGTCTCCGACGTGCTGACCCGCACCGGCGGCCGGGGCGAGAGCCTCACCCTGGAGGGCTATTCGGTGCACAACGCGGCCGTCTCGCTCAGCACGGACGTGTGGACCGCCACCCTCTATGCGGAGAACCTCTTCAACGAGTTCGCCGAGACCGGCGCGCGCGGCACCGAGCAGTACAACCAGGCCGTCTTCGACGGCGACGGCGACCGGGTCTATGTGCGGACCTTCTACACCTACGTCCTGCCGCCGCGGGCGATCGGCATCCGCTTCACCCGCCGCTTCGGCGGCTGACTTGAGGGCGCCCCGGCCCGTCGCTTGACGGCGGTCCGGGGCCAGCGTCACCTCCTGCGACCAGCGGCGCCGCGCGGCGCCGGAACGGGGGAGACGCAAATGACCATCGAACTCGCCATGCTGGCCTGGACGCTCGTCCTGGCCTTCGTCCAGATCATCCTCTTCGACATCGCCCGCACCTCGCAGTACGGGCTGAAGTGGAACACCGGCCCCCGCGACGAGGCCATGCCGGACCTGAGCGTCCGGGCCCAGCGCCTGCAGCGGGCCCAGGCCAATCTCTTCGAGACCCTGCCGCTGTTCATCGGCGCGGTGCTGATCGCCCACGTCACCGACCGCAACTCCGACCTGACCGCCATCGGCGCGCAGGTCTATTTCTGGGCGCGGGTGGTCTACGTCCCGCTCTACGCCTTCGGGATCCGCCAGGTCCGCTCGCTCGTCTGGCTGGTCAGCATCGTCGGCCTGGGCCTGGTGGCGGCGCCCATCCTCGTGCCCTGAGGCCGCAAGACGCCGGCGCGGGGGGCGTGCTAGGCAGGCGCTTCAACAGGAGTTCCCGCATGCATCTGGCCCGCTTCCCCCGCGCCCGCTTCGCCCACCTGCCGACGCCGCTGGAGGCCGCGCCGCGGCTGGGCGAGGCCCTCGGCGGGGTGAAGCTGTTCGTCAAGCGCGACGACTGCACGGGCCTGGCCGGCGGCGGCAACAAGACCCGCAAGCTGGAATTCCTGGTCGGGGAGGCGCTGGACCGGGGCGCCGACACCCTGGTCACGCAAGGGGCGGTCCAGTCCAACCACGTCCGCCAGACGGCCGCGGCCGCCGCCCGCTTCGGCCTGGCCTGCGAGGTCATCCTGGAGACCCGGACCGGATCGAAGGCGGAAGACTACAACGAGAACGGCAACGTCCTGCTCGACCGCCTGTTGGGCGCGACGCTGCGCACCGTGCCGGCCGGCGCCGACATGAACGCCGCCCTGGAGGAGACCGCCCAGGGGGTCCGCGCACGCGGCGGCCGGGCCTATGTCATCCCCGGCGGCGGGTCGAACGCCACAGGCGCGCTGGGCTATGCCGATTGCGCGCGCGAACTGATGGTCCAGGCCGACGCCATGGGCCTGAAGATCGACCAGATCGTCACCGCCACCGGCAGCGCCGGCACCCAGGCGGGCCTGGTGACGGGACTGTCCGTTATCGGCGCCGATACGCCCGTCCTGGGGATCGGGGTGCGCGCGCCCAAGGCGACGCAGGAGGCCAATGTCTTCAAGCTGGCCCAGGAGACGGCCGCCCTGCTCGGCCATCCCGACCGCGTGGCGCGCGAACAGGTGGTCGCCGACTGCGACTATGTGGGCGAGGGCTATGGCCTGGTCGACCAGGCGGTGATCGACGCCCTGAAGCTGGCGGCCCGCACCGAAGGGCTGCTGCTCGACCCGGTCTATAGCGGCAAGGCGATGAAGGGGCTGATCGCCCTCGCCGCCCAGGGCCGCTTCGCGGGCCAGACGGTGGTCTTCCTGCACACCGGCGGGGCCCAGGGCCTGTTCGGCTATCAGAGCGAACTGGAAGGGAAGCTGGCATGAGCCTCGTCCTCGGCGTGCTCGGCGGCATGGGACCGGCCGCCACCCTGGACTTCCTGGTCAAGCTGCAGGCCTACACGCCGGCCGAGGGCGACGCCGACCACATCCGCGTCCTGGCCGACATCAATCCCCAGGTGCCCGACCGCAACACCGGCGGCGGCGCGGCCGGCCCGGTTCTGGCCGAAATGGCCGGCGGCCTGGCCGGCGCCGGGGCGCAGGTCCTGGCCATGCCCTGCAACACCGCCCACGCCCATGCCGACCTGATCATGGACGCCAGCGGCCTGCCCCTGATCGACATGATCGGCGTGGCGGCCCAGGCGGCGGCCGAGACCGGCGCAAGGCGCGTCGGCGTGCTGGGCACCAAGGGCGCGCTGCGGCTCTATCGCGAATATCTCGCCGCCCAGGGCCTCGGCTTCGTCGGCCTGCCGGCGGAGCGGCAGGAGGCCTTCATGGCGCTGATCTACCGGATCAAGGCGGGCGACTTCGGCACGGCGGTGCGCAACGAGATGCGCACGCTTGCCGAGGACCTGATGGCCGAGGGCGCCGAGGCGCTGATCGCCGGCTGCACCGAGGCCCCGCTGGTGCTGTCGGCCGACGAGGTGCGCCTGCCCTTCATCGACGCCGGCGACCACCTGGCCCGCCGCTGCGTGTCGATCTGCCTGGAGTACGAGCCCGCCCCGACGCTCAGCCTCTAGGCTAGAGGCGCGGCGCCGTGAAGGTGTCGCAGGCCTGAGGGTCGCCGGTCTCTGCGCCGACCCGGAACCAGCGCATGCGCTGCTCGCTCGTGCCGTGAGTGAAGGCGTCGGGCACGACCCGGCCCTGGGCCTGGCGCTGCAGGGTGTCGTCGCCCACCGCCGCGGCCGCGCCGAGGCCCTGGGCGATGTCCTGGGGCCCCAGCGCCACCTGGCCGCCGGAGACCGCCTCGGCCCGCGCGGCCCAGACCCCGGCGTAGCAATCGGCCTGCAGCTCCAGCCGCACGGCGCCGCTGTCGGCGCCCTGGCGGCCCAGCCGGTCGGCCCGGCTCATCTGGCCGGTCAGGTTCTGCACGTGGTGGCCGATCTCGTGGGCGATGACATAGGCCCGGGCGGCCTCGCCCTCCGCCCCGAAGCGGCCCGACAGCTCGCGCCAGAAGGAGAGGTCGAGATAGACCTTGCGGTCGGAGGGGCAATAGAAGGGCCCCATCGCCGCCTGGCCGGTCCCGCAGCCGGTGCCGGTCGCCTGGTCGTAGAGGACCACCGCGGCGGGCGGCTGGTACCTCTGGCCGTTCTCGGCGAAGACCTGGGTCCAGACGTCGGCGGTGGAGGTCTCGACCACGTCCACGAACTGGCCGCCCTCGTCCTCCGGAACGCCCCGCTCGCCCGCCGCCTGGGAGGGCCCTCCCGCCGAATTGACCACGCTCAGCGTGTCCTGCGGGCTGATCCCGAAGACGAAATAGCCAATCAGGGCCAGCACCACACCGCCGACGCCGATTCCGCCGGCCACCGGAGCCATGCCCCGCCGATCCTCGATATTGCCGGAGCGCCGTCCCCCGCGCCAACGCATGTGTCAGGCCTCGCCCATCTGTCTCGTCCGTCCCGCCCTCAGCGGCCGCGCTCGCCGACGATCTCCAGCACACGCCGGTTCGAGGCGGCCAGCCGCGCGGGGGGAATGAGCGGCAGACCATAGGGACCCACGGCGCGGCTGTCTTCCCCGCGCGAGTAGGCTTGCGCGGTGGGCAGGTCGGGGGTGCGGCGCTGAGCCTGAACGTCGGACGCCCGGCGGTCCGCCTCGGCCTGGGCTGCGCGCGCGTTGAGTTCGTTCTCCAGCGCCACGGCGCGCTGACGGTCCATCTCCTGCTGCGCCTGCAGCACGCCCAGCTGGTGGCTCTGATAGGCCTCGGTCTGGGCCGAGGCGGGTCCGGCGGCGAGCAGGCCGAGGACGGGGGCGAGAACGGCGATGCGGATCACGGGCAGGGTCCTTCCTTCGCCGACCCAACGCGCGAGGCCGCCGCAGGCTCCCCTCCGGCCTATCGGGGGACGGTGCGGCGCGTCACGGTGAACCGGGCCAGCTGCTCGGCCGGCGCGCCCCATCCGGGGGCCAGGTCCTGGGCCTTCTGGTAGTCGAAATAGGCCGATCGGGCGTCCTCGAGGCCCTCATAGGCGAGCGCCCGGTTGTAGTAGGCCTTGGCCGGCTCCTCGACGCCGAGTTCCAGGCCCCGGTTGATCTCGCCGAGGCTCTCCTCGTAGCGCTCCTGGCCGATATAGGCCGCGCCGCGGTTCACATAGCCCTCGCCCAGGTCGGGCTTCATGCGGATGGCCTGGTCGAAGTCCTCGATCGCCTTGCCGTAGTCGGCGCGGCGCATGCGCAGGACGCCGCGATTCACATAGGTGCCGGCGCGGTCGCGGGCGTTGAGGAATTCCGTCTCGATCGCGAGGTCGCAGAACTCCTCGTATTCGCGGCCGGACTCCCCGCGGACGGCGGCCTGCGAACAGGCCTCGGCCAGGCCGCCGCCGATGACGGTGACCGCCGCCTGGGCGCCGCCGGCGAGACCGAGCGCCAGGGCGGCGCCGGCCAAACCCGGGAGAATGCGGAATGGAGGGGCCATGGCGGACGTCCCATCAGGATCGGCCGGCGGCCCTGCGCCGCGGCCTCGACCATGAGACTCTTCCGATAACCCTGTTCCGTCAATGTTGCAGCGCGCGTCCGGGCTGCAATTTTGCGTTAGAATACAACCTCAAGCCGTCAGCTGAGCCGCTGTCGCCGGCGCACCGTCTCGCGATAGAGGATGTAGAGCCCGCTGGCCGCCACGACGCCGGCGCCCAGCAGGGTGTAGGGCCGGGGCAGTTCGTCCCAGACGAAGAAGGCGATCAGGCTGGCCCAGACGAGCTGGGTGTAGTCGAAGGGCGCGACCACCGAGACCGGC
>CAYQPL010000117.1:0-10846 GCA_964419395.1 uncultured Phenylobacterium sp.
GGCCGTTCGCGGCATGGCTTGATCCTCTCGGGCGCTCGAGGACCCCGCAAGGGGCGTCGCGGTCACCGGCTTTCGACCCGAGCGCTGGCAAGGACAAGCGCGGCGGCTGGAAGATCAAGGCAGGTTTAGCTCCCCGACGCGCGGGGCGGTGACGCCTGGGTGAACTGCGGACCCTTGGAGCCGCGGCTTCTAGGCCAAGGCGCCGGCGCCGTCCACGAAAAAGGGCGGCTGCGTCGCCGCAACCGCCCCTGAGCGTTCGGAGGTAAGACGAAACCCTTAGGCTTCGGCCTCGGCCTCTTCCTTCTTGGACAGGTCTTCGCCGGTCTGCTGGTCGACGACCTTCATGGACAGGCGGGTCTTGCCCCGATCGTCGAAGCCCAGGAGCTTGACCTTCACTTCCTGACCTTCCGACAGGACGTCGGAGACCTTGCCGACGCGCTCGTTGGAGATCTGGCTCACATGGACCAGGCCGTCCTTGGCGCCGAAGAAGTTCACGAAGGCCCCGAAGTCGACCACCTTGACCACCTTGCCGGTGTAGATGGCGCCGACTTCCGGCTCCGAGGCGATGGAGCGGATCCAGTCGCGGGCGGCGTCGATCTTCGACTGTTCCGGGGCGGCGATCTTGATCGTGCCGTCGTCGGAGATGTCGACCTTGGCGCCGGTCTCGGCGACGATCTCGCGGATCACCTTGCCGCCCGAGCCGATCACTTCGCGGATCTTGTCGACCGCGATCTTGATCGTCTCGATCTTCGGCGCGAACTCGCCGAGCTCGGTGCGCGGCGCCTCCATGGCCTTGTTCATCTCGGCCAGGATGTGCTGGCGGCCGGCCTTCGCCTGCTCCAGCGCCTGCTTCATGATCTGCTCGGTGATGCCGGCGATCTTGATGTCCATCTGCAGCGAGGTGATGCCGTCGGCGGTGCCGGCGACCTTGAAGTCCATGTCGCCCAGGTGGTCTTCGTCACCCAGGATGTCGGACAGAACCGCGAAGCCGTCGGATTCCAGGATCAGGCCCATGGCGATGCCGGAGACCGGCTTCTTCAGGGGCACGCCCGCATCCATCATGGCCAGCGAGGCGCCGCAGACCGTGGCCATGGAGGAGGAGCCGTTGGACTCCAGGATCTCCGAGACCAGGCGGATGGTGTAGGGGAAGTCCTCGGTCGCCGGCAGCATCGGACGCACGGCGCGCCAGGCGAGCTTGCCGTGGCCGATTTCCCGACGGCCGGGCGAGCCCATGCGGCCGGCTTCCCCGACGCTGAAGGGAGGGAAGTTGTAGTGGAGAAGGAACTTCTCCTTGTAGGTCCCTTCCAGGGCGTCGATGAACTGCTCGTCGTCGCCGGTGCCCAGGGTGGCGACCACCAGGGCCTGGGTCTCGCCGCGGGTGAACAGGGCCGAGCCGTGGGCCCGGGGCAGGACACCCACTTCCGAGACGATCGGGCGGACCTTGTCGACCGTGCGGCCGTCGATGCGCAGGCCGGTGTCGAGGATGCCGCGGCGGACGACGTCGGCTTCCAGCTCCTTGAACACGCCGGCCAGCTTCTGGCCGTCGGCGCCTTCGGGATTGGCCTCGGACTTGGCCATGGCCTCCATGGCCTTGGCCTTGGCCTGGCCGAGCGCCTCGTAGCGGTCCTGCTTCTTGGTGATCTTGTAGGCCGCCGCGATATCGGCGCCGACCAGATCCTTCATCTTGGCCTTCAGCGCGTCGGTGTCCTCCGGTTCGAACTCGAAGGGCTCCTTGGCGGCATGCTCGGCCAGCTCGATGATCGCCTCGATCACCGGCTGCATTTCCTTGTGGGCGAAGGTGACGCCGCCCAGGACCTGCTCTTCGGTCAGTTCCTGGATCTCGGACTCCACCATCATGACCGCGTCGGCCGTGCCGGCCACGACGAGGTCCATCTGGGTGTCCTTCATCTGCTCCAGCGTCGGGTTGAGCACGTACTCACCCTCGATGAAGCCGACGCGGGCGGCTCCGATCGGGCCCATGAAGGGGGCGCCGGAGATGACCAGGGCGGCCGAGGAGGCGACCATGGCGACGATGTCGGGATCGTTCTCCAGGTCGTGGGCCAGGACGGTGATGACCACCTGGACTTCGTTCTTGAAGCCCTTGACGAACAGCGGGCGGATCGGACGGTCGATCAGGCGGGAGACGAGCGTCTCCTTTTCCGAAGGCCGGCCTTCGCGCTTGAAGAAGCCGCCGGGGATCTTGCCCGCGGCGTAGGTCTTCTCCTGGTAGTTGACGGTCAGGGGGAAGAAGTCCTGACCCGGCTTGGCGCTCTTGGCGTAGACGGCGGTGGCCAGCACCACGGTCTCGCCGTAGGTGGCCAGCACGGCGCCGTCGGCCTGGCGGGCCATGCGGCCGGTTTCGAGCGTCAGCGTCTTACCGCCCCACTCGATGGTCTTTCTTTTGATGTCGAACATGATTTTCTTCTTTCAGATCCCGCGGGCGAATTCCTCGCGGGGGCGGACAGGGCGTCGGACTTCCGAAATCCTCTCCAGGTGAACAGGCGGGTCGAGGATTTCGTCTGAACCCTCGGCGTACGTCTTGGGGCGAACGCCCCGGACCGCCGTCTCGCCCGGCTCGGCCTGTTTCGAGCGGGCGGCGATCTCTAGTTGGCGCGCCGCGGGAACGGCGCAGGCGGCGACCTTAAGAGTCAGGTCCCCATATGCAACGCCCCCGCGCGAGGCGGGGGCGGAACGGTCAGGTCCTTAGCGGCGCAGGCCGAGGACCTCGATGAGCGCCTGATAGCGGCCCTGGTCGGACTTCTTCAGGTGGTCGAGGAGCGACCGGCGCTGGGAGACGAGCTTGAGCAGGCCCCGGCGCGAGTGGTTGTCCTTCTTGTGCGTCTTGAAGTGCTCGGTGAGGTTGATGATCCGTTCGGTCAGGATCGCCACCTGCACTTCGGCGCTTCCGGTGTCGCCTTCGCCACGGGCGTGCGACTTGATGATTTCCGCCTTGCGGTCGGCCGTGATCGACATCGGGTTGTCTCCGCTCTAGTCGAGGTGAAAGACCCGCGACGGCTCGAGCCTGCCGGCGCGCATCTCGCAGAGGGCCACCATCACGCCGCCGCACAGGGCCGAAACGGTTCGAGAGCCCGGCGCGAGCCCGGCTCTCAAGCTTTCGACCTGTCGGGGAACGAGAACGATCGACCGTCCCTGCTTGAGCCGGAAGGCGTCTTCCTCGGTCACGGCCAGCGCCGGGATGTCGTCCAGCGCGGTCTCGACCGGAAGCAGGGCCTCCGACTGGCGGGCCTTATGCCCCAAATCCTCCAGCAAATCCAGTCCGATCGCCTGGCCCTCGGTGAACGGCCCCACGCGCGTGCGGCGCAGCTCGCTCACATGGGCCTCGGCGCCCAGGCGCGCGGCCAGGTCGCGGACCACAGCGCGCACATAGGCGCCCTTGCCGCAGTCCATATGGATCTCGACGTGGTCGGCGTCGGGCGCCTCGCCCACGGCCAGGCCGTGGATCAGGACGGGGCGGGCGGCAAGTTCCACCGCCTCGCCGGCGCGGGCCAGGTCGTAGGCGCGTTCGCCGTCCACCTTGATGGCCGAATAGGCGGGCGGGACCTGCATCACCTCGCCCTCGAACTCGTGCAGAACGGCCTTCACCTGATCGGGCGTCGGCCGCACATCGGAACGGCCGGTCACCTCGCCCTCGCGGTCGAGGGTGGTGGTCGAGGCGCCCCAGGCGATGGTGAAGCGGTAGGACTTGTCGGCGTCGACCATGAAGGCGACCGTCTTGGTCGCCTCGCCGAGCGCGATGGGCAGGACGCCGGTGGCCAGCGGGTCCAGGGTGCCGGCGTGACCCGCCTTCTGGGCGTTGAAGATCCTGCGCACCCGGCTGACGGCCTGGGTGGAGGTCAGGTCATAGGGCTTGTCCAGGCAGGTCCATCCGGACACCGCCTCGCCCTTGCGCCGCCGGCCCATGGCTCAGCCCTCGTCCGTCGGATCGCCGTCGGACTCCTCGCCGTCCGGGCGGTCCAGGTCCTGGCGGACCTTGGGGTCGTCGAACAGGCGGTTCATCTTCTCGGCGGCGTCGAAGGTCTCGTCGTGGCGGAACTTCAGGTCCGGCGTCACGCGCAGATCGATCATCCGGCCGAGCTTGCCGCGCAGGAACCGCGAGGCGCGGTTCATCGCCGCCGTGACCTCGGCGGCGTTCTCGCCGCCCAGGGGCTGGATGAAGCAGGTGGCGTGGCTGAGGTCGGGACTGACGCGCACCTCGGTGATGGTCACCGGCACGCCGTAGAGGGCCGGGTCGTCCAGCTCCTCCTCGCGCAGGATCTCCACCAGGGCGTGGCGCACCAGCTCGCCGGCGCGCAGCTGGCGCTGGCTGGGGCCCTTCGGGGCCGGACGGCCGCCGCCGCGGGAAATGGGGGGTCTGCGGGTCATGATGGTCGCTCGCGAGGTTCGGGCCTGGCCGGCGGTTCGAACGCCGGGCGCAGGGGAAGGGCGCGCTTCTAGGGGCGCGTCCGGGTGAAGTCCAGACCTTGCGCAACGCGGGCGCGGGGCCGCCCGGTTCCGTCTCAGGCGCCGGTGCGCTGGCGGAAGAAGGCGATCACCCGCTCGGCGGCCTCGCCGGTGGGGCCGTCCGACCGCAGGTGCAGGGTCAGGGTGGAATGGGGCGCGATGTCCGAGGGCGCGGCGTCGGCGTCCGCGAACTCGATCGCCTCGAAGCGATCGCCGAATTCGGCGCGGTAGCGGTCGAAGCGCGCGTCGCCCACCAGCTTGTCCGACTTGAAGCGCAGGCCGATCAGGGAGAGGTCCTCGGCCTCGAACCGCGCCTTGGCGCAGGCGATCTCCTGCGGGCTGGCGCCGATGGCTGCGGCGCGCCGCTTCGAGCCCGCGATGAGCGGCAGGGAGGGCTGGGCGACCACCGGCGCGACCACGGCCGGTTCGGTCATCATGGCGAGCGCGAAGCCGCCGGTGAAGCACATGCCCACCGCCCCCACGCCCCGGCCGCCGCACTCGGCGTGCGCCTGGCGGGCCAGGGCGCGGAGCCAGTCGACGATGGGGCTCGACCGGTCGGCGGCCCAGACGTGGAATTCGCGGCGGATGCAGATGGCCTTCAGCGCCTCGCCCAGCATGTAGCCCTGGGAGACCGGCTTGCCGGGCTCGCCGAACAGGCTCGGGCACCAGGCGCTCATCCCGGCCGCGACGATGCGGTCGGCGAAGTCGACCACCAGGGGGTGCAGGCCCGGCATTTCGTGGATGACGATGACGGCCGGGCCCTGGCCGCGGCGATAGACCGGCCGCGTCCAGCGTCCGTCGGAAAAGTCGCTGCACGCATAGTCCGAAAGTCCGCCCATGGCCCGCGCCTCCCGCCAGGGTTGAGCCTAGGCCAAGGCGCGCCCGAAGGGAATGGCGGGGCAGGCTATCGGCGGAGCATGCCGACGTCGCCCTCGAAGCCGGTCAGGCGCCAGACGCCTTCCTCTTCGGTGAAGACCAGCAGGCAGGGCCCGTCCTTCTCCCGCGTAGCGCAGACCCGGCCGTCCTCCAGCGCCTTGAGCGAGCCGGCGATGGCCACCCGGTTGGGCAGGGGCTGGCTGCGGTCGTAGCCGTAGTACTCCGCCACGCCGCGGAACACGTCGGGCTGCACGAGCCGCTCGCTGGCGGCCTTGGCGATGGCCGGGCCGAGCAGGGCGCCCAGAGCGCGGACATTGGAGTCCACCGGCGCTTCCTCCACCTCCTGGGCGAGGCGCGCCTCGATCTGGCGGCGCAGGGCGGCGCGGTCGACATGGGCGTCGAAGGCGGCCTGGTCGCCGTCGCGGATGGCCACCAGCAGCTCGTGCACGTCGCCGGCGGCGTCCAGCCGCTGGGCGCCGGCGCAGGCGGCGAGGGCCAGGGCCAGGGCGCCGAGGCTCGCCAGGCGGAGGGCTTTCATCATGATCAGTTCTCCTGGGCGGGCGGGCGCGGACCCGGCGGCTGCTGCGTCCGCCGCAGCATCGAGACGTCATAGCCGAGTTCGGCCGCCCGCGCCGTCAGGCTCTCATAGGCGGCGGGCGAAACCGTGGCCTCGCGGGTCAGGATCCACAGGAAGCGCCCCGACCCCTCGCCGACGATGGACCACTCGTAAACCTCGCCGTGGTCGAGCACCCAGTAGTTGGTGAAGAGGGCGGGGCCGAAGAAGGTCACCTTGAACTTGGCGCCCGCGGGGTCGCCGGCCGGCACGGCCCGGCCCTCGGAGACCTTGATCATGCCGCTGGGGGAGCCCTCGCGGCAGGTGTTGGTCACCGACACCTCCTCGCCGCCGGGTTTCAGCGCGTACTCGGCGGTGACGCCCTCGCAGCCTTCCTCGAAGGTGGTCTCGTAGCGGGCCTGCTCGTACCAGAGGCCCATATAGCTTTGCAGGTCCACCGGTCTGGCGGGCTCGGGCACGTCGGCGTTGCCGGAGGGGCCGGCCACGCAGGCGCTGAGCAGCAGGGCGGGCAGGACGAGGCCGGCCGCGACGCGGCCGGCGAAGGCGGCGCGGGGGCGCCTAGGGGCGGTGGCCGAAGGCCGCGGCGAGCGCTTCATCGGAAAGGTCCTCGATCTCGATCATCTTCAGGCGGGACGTTTCGCCCGAGACGATACGGACGGACGCGCGCGGACGCTTCAACGTCTTGGCGATGAAAGCGATCAGGGCGGCGTTGGCCGCCCCGTCCACCGGCGGGGCCGCGACCCGCACCTTCAGATAGGCCCGGCCTTCGGCGTCGCTCGCCCAGCCGTCGGCGGCGTCGCGCCCGCCCTTGGGCGTCAGGCGCACGGCGAGCCGCACGGGCGGCCTAGATGAAGGCGCTGATCAGCGCGCCCTGCAGGGCCGGCAGCAGATAGCGCTGCAGCCCCATGAGGATCAGGATGACGATGATCGGACTGATGTCCACGCCGCCCAGGCTGGGCACGATGCGCTGCACCGGCCGCATGACCGGAGCCGTCACCCGGTCGAGGAAATTGGCGACATTGTAGACGAAGCGGTTGCGCAGGTTGATGACGTCGAACGCCACCAGCCATGACAGGACGGCGTTGATGATGCTCGCCCAGATCAGGAGCTCGATCAGGGCCCCGACGATGAAGAAGATGAACTGGATGATGGCGATCATGGCGTCCCGCGTCCGTGTTGCGCCGGTTCTACCGGGGCCGGCCGCCTCCTGACAAGGACAGGCGGCCCGCGCCGCCACGCCGAGCCCCCCGGGCTGCGCCCTCGCGCGCGCTTGACAGAACACCGCCGCCCGCCTAACTCCGCGCCTTCCTGGGGCCGTAGCTCAGTTGGTAGAGCGCCTCGTTCGCAATGAGGAGGTCAGGGGTTCGACTCCCCTCGGCTCCACCAGGAACCTTTCTCCGCAATCGTTTTGATCGCCGGGCGTCGGCAGGCGCTGTCGCGCGGCCGCTGTAGGCGGTCTGGGCGCGGCTGAGTCCGGCCTTGAGACATCGGGGGCGACGGCGGGCGGGGCGCCAAGATCAGCGTGTGTCGACATCGCCTGCCGAGCGCTGACGGGAAGTCGCCGGGGGTCGGACGGGCGCAGCAGGCCAGTCCTTCGCGGGCGTCTTTCACGGCGTCGCCGGCGCGGTCTTTGCGGTGGTCTCATGCTGTTGCGCCGTTCAGCATTTGCCGCTCCGGGGTGGCCAAGCCTGTGCTGCGGCTGTTATGCCTCCCATCCTCAAGACGCAGACGAAGAACTGAGAGGCGCCGCCACGGGTTGTCGCCTCTGCAGGCGCCGTCGCGTGGCCGAAGGTCTCGCGGGGGCGCCGCCGATCCCCGAGGAGGACGAAGCCCATGAGCCATCACGAGCATCATCTGGTCGGCGAGGACGTGCCGGCCGGCTCCACCGCCGGCGTGCCGCCGGGGGTGCTGAAGCGGGCCATCGCCGCCTCGGCCATCGGGAATGCGACGGAGTGGTTCGACTACGGCATCTACGCCTACGGGGTGACCTACATCTCCCAGGCCCTGTTCCCCGGCGAGACGGCGCAGGCGACCCTGTTCGCGCTGGCCACCTTCGCCATCTCCTTCCTGATCCGGCCCCTGGGGGGCTTCTTCTGGGGCCCGCTGGGCGACCGGCTGGGGCGCAAGACGGTGCTGGCGCTCACCATCATCATGATGTCGGTGGCCACCTTCTGCGTCGGCCTGATCCCCTCCTACGACTCCATCGGCTTCTGGGCGCCGACGGCGCTCATCGTGCTGCGCATGGTCCAGGGCTTCTCGACCGGCGGCGAGTACGGCGGGGCGGCGACCTTCATGGCCGAATATGCGCCGGACAAGGCGCGCGGCTTCTGCGGCAGCTTCCTGGAGTTCGGCACCCTGGCCGGCTTCTCCCTGGGCGCCCTGCTGATGCTGGGCTTCGACCTGGCGCTGGGGGCCGAGACCATGGCCGAGTGGGGCTGGCGCCTGCCCTTCCTGGTGGCCGCGCCGCTGGGCCTGGTGGGCGTCTATATGCGCGCCAAGATCGAGGACACGCCGATCTTCCGCGAGATCGAGGAACACGGCGAGCAGGAGCCGAGCCGCAAGGCCGAGCTGCGCGACCTGGTGTCCAAGTACTGGAAGCCCCTGCTGGTGATGAGCGGCCTGGTCATCGCGCTCAACGTCGTCAACTACACCCTGCTCTCCTACATGCCGACCTATCTGCAGGCGCGGCTGGGGCTCTCGACCGAGCAGGCGCTGATCGTGCCGATCATCGGCATGCTGTTCATGATGGTCCTGGTCCCCTTCGCCGGCGCCCTGTCGGACAAGGTGGGCCGCAAGCCCATGTGGTGGTTCTCGCTGATCGGGCTCGTCATCGCCATCGTGCCCCTCTACCACCTGATGGCCACCGGCTTCGTCGGCGCCATCATCGGCTTCGCGGTGCTAGGCCTGCTCTATGTGCCGCAGCTGGCGACCATCTCGTCCACCTTCCCGGCCATGCTGCCGACCCATGTGCGGTTCGCGGGCCTGGCCATCGCCTACAACGTCTCGACCTCGCTGTTCGGCGGCACGGCGCCGGCGGCCAGCTCCTGGCTGATCACCCGGACGGGGGATCCGATGATGCCCGCCTATCTGATGATCGCCGCCTGCGTGGTGGGTCTGGTCTCGCTCTTCTTCGTCATCGAGACGGCGGGCGCCTCGCTCCGCGGCACCCACCTGCCCGGGACGCCGGAATCCGAGGCCGAACTGGCCGAGCTGCGGCTGGAGGACGCCGCTCGCGCCCCGGCGTGATGCAATCGCCACCCCCTTGCCCGGAACCCAGGCGAGGGGGTGGCGTTTCCTCTGCGGATACTGAAACCGTGGAGAGAGATCATGAACCAGATCATCTATATCGTGGGTCTTGTCGTTGTCGTGGGCGCTATCATCGCCTTCGTTTTCTGATGATGCCCGAGTTGTCGAAGACGAGTCGCGGGGCCTGATCGCACAGATCGCTCGCGACGACTTCGGCCCACGCTTTTTGCAACCGGGGGCGGCGATGTTCCACGATGCATCGCCAGGTAAAGAAGGTGCGGCGTTTCGCTGCGCCTTTTCTTTCGCAAGCAATGATTAAGCCTGCTGCGGTAGCGGTGTTCTCCTCAATACGAGGAGTGTAGTCGTGCCGCCCGCCTGGCTTCCCGCCGCGACGCTCTGCCTAATGGGCCTGGCCCCCGCCGCGGGGCAGGGGGGGGAGCCCCCCGGCCCCCCCCCCGCCGCCGGCCGGAGTACCGCGGGATTTCTTCCCAGACCGTCTCCAGATCCGGGCCCCCGTCATGTCGGCCTCTCAGACCGTCACGCTCTCCGCCCAACGCGCGTTCGGCGCCAAGGTGATCACCGTCCTCTGCTGGCTTTGCGTCCCGCTGGTGGGGATCGCCGCCGCCGCCCACGGCGGGGCCTGGATCCCGTTCGGCCTGTCGGCGGCCGCGCTGGCGGGCGGGGCGACGCTGGTCGCCCGGTTCGATCGTGAGGGCGCGGCCGGTCGCGCGGCGCTTTCGGTCGCCCTGATGGGCGGCGTCTCTCTGCTGGTCGCCGCCTATGCGGGCCGGCCCTGGCAGATCGACATCCACATGACCTATTTCGCCGCCCTGGCCACCCTGATCGTGTTCTGCGACTGGCGCGCCATCGTGGCCGCAGCGGGCACGGTGGCGGTCCACCACCTGACGCTCAGCTTCCTGCTGCCGGCCGCCGTCTTTCCGGGCGGGGGCGATATCGCCAGGGTCTTGCTGCACGCCGTCATTCTGGTGGTGGAGGCCGCCGTCCTGATCTGGGCGGCCCTGCGCATCCTGCAGATGTTCGAGACCTCCGGCGCCGCGGTGGACCGCGCCGAGGAGGCCCGGGCCGCAGCAGAGCAGGCGACGGCGGCGGTGGAACGTTCGCGCGTCGCCGAAGCCGCCGCAAGCCAGGAGCGTCAGCAGCTCCAGACCGCGGTCGAGGAGGAGCGCAAGGCCGTGGTCGAGGGCCTGGCCGCCGGGCTCGACCATCTGGCCCGGGGCGTGCTCACCTACCGGATCGCCCAGGCCTTCACGCCGCAGTACGAGGCGCTGCGTCGCGACTTCAACGCCGCCGCCGATCAGCTTCAGGCGGCCATGCAGGTGATCGCCCGAGCGGCCCACAATATGAGCGCGGGCGCCGGCGAGATCGCCTCGGCGGCCGACAACCTCTCGCGCCGCACTGAGCAGCAGGCCGCCGGTCTCGAGGAAACCGCCGCGGCGCTGGACGAGGTGACCGCCACGGGCCGCAAGAGCGCCGACGGAGCGCGCGAAGCCGCCGCTGTCGTGGCCACCTCGCGGACCGACGCCGAGCGCGCCGGCGTGATCGTCGCCGACGCCGTGGCCGCCATGGCCCAGATCGAGACCTCGGCCCAGCAGATCAGCCAGATCATCGGGGTGATCGACGAGATCGCCTTCCAGACCAACCTGCTGGCGCTCAACGCCGGGGTCGAGG
>CAYQPL010000118.1:0-10830 GCA_964419395.1 uncultured Phenylobacterium sp.
GGCGGGCGGTCGGGGGCGAGCTGGGTCGGATCGGCCAGGCCCAGGACGAGGCCGGAATTGGTGATCCGCGAGGTGTTCTCCTCGTGGGCGTAGCGCAGGCCGAAGGTCAGCGTCAGGCGCTCGGTCGCCGCGAACTCGCCCTCGCCGTAGGCGGCGTAGTTGGTCACACTCACCGGCTGGGCGTTGAAGGTGTAGAGCGGCGCGTCGTTGGAATAGAAGCTGGCCAGCAGATTGGCCGCGGCTCCGGTCAGGCCGAAGCCGGCGGCGGTCTGCACCACCAGGGGCCGGACATTGCGGAAGACCAGGAAGGTGAAATTGTCCTCCGCCTCGTGTTCGCGGGTGAAGTAGAGGCCGCCCAGAGCCTTCAGTCGGCCGCCGGCGTCGTATTTCAGGCGCAGCTCCTGGCTGAAGATCTCGACCGTCTCCTCCTGCAGTTCGACGGGATCGGGAAGAACGGTCCCGTTCCCCAGATAGCCGAAGTCGCCGATGCCATAGGGGTTCTGCAGCGTGACGGGCTGGGCGTAGCTGTAGGCGAAGACCCCGCCGTCGCCGTCGCGCTGCTTGTAGTTCTCCGAATGCTGGCCCCCCGTCTCGGAGATGAGGGTGAAGGCGGGGGCGAGGCGCCACTCCGCCGTCAGGGCGCCGGCCCAGGTCTTGGTGGTGTCGAATTCCGGCACGTTGACGAAGGTCAGGCGGCGGTCGGCGTCGGCCTGGCCGGCGACGCCGGTCTCGAAGCCGGGACCGGCGATCCCGGCGTCGAGATAGCCGTTGGCGCCCAGGATGCGGGTGTCGGAGGGCGCATCGCGGCGGTCGATGTCGGCATAGTTGACCGCCAGCCGCACCGTCAGGTCGTCGCTGGGCTCGAACAGCACCTTGCCGCGGATCTGCAGATCGTCGGCATAGTCGACCTTGTCGGTCCCCCGCACGGGGTTCTCGACGAAGCCGTCGCTGAGCCGCCGTTCGGCCGAAAGCCGGAAGGCGAGGGTGTCGGCGACCAGCGGGCCGCCGACCGCGACCGCATAGTCCTGGCCGCCGCCGTCGGAGGCAATCGCCCGGCCCTTGGCCTGCCAGTCGTAGCTGGGATCGACCGACTTGATGTAGATGGCGCCGGCCAGCGCGTTGCGTCCCTGCAGGGTCGACTGGGCGCCGCGCAGCACCTCGACCGACTGGACGTCCCAAAGCAGGTCCGGGCCGAAGCGGGTCGACTTGTCGCTCATCCGCACATTGTCGACATACAGGGCGCCGAGCGCGCCGAAGCCCGCGCCGGTGATATTGTCGAAGGCCACGCCGCGGATGGCGAAGCGGCCGTTGGCGCCGGCGGTGTTCACGTTCACCAGGCGCTCGAACACATCGCGCCCGGAGATCATGGACGAGGTCTCGATGTCCTCGGCGGAGACGTAGCCGACGCTGGTCGCCGTCTCCTGCAGGCTGCGGCCGAACTTCTCCCCGGTGACGATGATCTCGTCGACCTGGGTGGCCCCGGCCTCCTGGGCCGCCGCCCCGGTGGACAGGCCCGCGCAGCGCGCAGCCACGGACGCGCACGCCGCCAGCTTCAGCTTCATCTCCAACATCCCCGATCCGTGACGTCCGCATGCGAGCGGACGGGCGCGCGCCTGAGGGCGTCGCGCCGCCTATCCCCGACGGCGAAAAATTCCGTCAGTCGCTGTCATAATCGCTCGGCGTGACGTTCGTCTGACGGTTCGGTGAAGGGACGGCGGCAGGCTGGTTCAGCGGGACGGAACCTGCCGGAAGGCGGCGACGGCGGTCTCCGCATAGGCCTGGGCGGCGAGGATGACGGGCTCGACATTGGCCCATCCGATCTCGGCGTAGAGGCGAAGTTCGCCCGGCAGGTCGCCGCGGAGCCATTCCCGGAACATCGGCCGGATGGTCCCGAACAGCACGGAGGCGACGATGCGGGACTGAAGCGTCGGGCGGCCCTGTCGGCCGAAATAGGCCTCGGCGCCGTCGAGGGCGAAGGCGGTCAGCTCGTCGATGCGCAGCTGATGGCCACGTTCGATCGCCTGAAGCTGCTCGGAGCCCTGGATGATCGCATAGACCTGGGAAACCGAAGCCCGGTTGGCCTCATAGAAGGCCGTCAGGGACTGGAAGGCGGATCGGACCGCATCATAGGGCCGCGGCCAGATGGCCATGGCCTCGTTCAGGAAGCCCTCGTAGCGGTCCACATAGTCGTAGCGCCGGGCATAGAGGATCAGCTCCTTGCGGGGAAAGTAGCGGAACAGGGTGCGCTGGGTCACGCCGGCCGCCCGGGCGATCTGGTCGGTGGTCACCGCGTCGTAGCCGTCGGCCAGGAACAGCGGCAGCGCGGCCTCGACGATCGCCTCGGCCGTCCGCTGCTTGGCCCGGGCGCGGACGCCCAGGGTCTCGGGCGGAGGTGTCGTGGCGGAAAGCATGAGGACGCGCGGGAAACTGTCAGTAGGTGTCACATTATAGCCGACGGAGCGGCCCGGCCAAGCATGCGCCGGAACCGCCGGATTCCCGGCTGCGGCGGGCGGGTCATAGGCTAGAGTGAACTCGAACAGAGGGAGCGCGCCATGACCAACGCCTATGACTATTCCTTCCAGTCCATCGAGGGCGGCGAGCTGCCGCTGGCGACCTTCAAGGACAAGGTCGTGCTGGTGGTGAACACCGCGTCGAAGTGCGGCCTGACCCCGCAGTATGACGGTCTGGAGAAGCTCTATTCCGACTATCGCGACCAGGGGCTGGTGGTGCTGGGCGTCCCCTGCAACCAGTTCATGGGCCAGGAGCCTGGGACGGAAGCCGAGATCAAGGACTTCTGCGAAACCCGCTTCTCGGTCGACTTCCCCCTGACGGCCAAGACCGACGTCAAGGGCGAGAGCGCGCACCCCTTCTACAAGTGGGCCAAGGCGGAACTGGGCGAGGCGGCCGATCCGGCCTGGAACTTCCACAAGATCCTGGTGGGCAAGGACGGCCAGCTGATCGGCGCCTTCGGCCCCCTCACCTTGCCGCCGTATCCTGATGTGGTTTCGGCGGGTAAGTCGTCCCTCTTACGGCCGCCGTAACTCCGGGCGACGTGGGTTCCGCGGCGCGACCGAAAATTCACCGCGCTGTCGTGTCCCCGTCACGGCTCAGGTCCAGAGCCGGCTGGTCGAGAATTCGACCAACAGGATCGGGGATAAAACATGCAGTCCTACAATCTGCGGCGCAGCCTCTATGCGACGGCTGCGGCCGTTGCGACGACATTCATCGCCGGATCGGCTCTGGCGCAGACGAGCTCCGCCGCTGGCCTCGTCGACGAGGTCATCGTCACCGGAACGCGCGAGGCCGGCCGCACCCAGTTCGATACGCTCGCCCCGGTGGACGTGCTGTCGGGTGAGAGCCTCCAGGCCGCCGCCACGCCTCAGCTGGGCGAGAACCTGGCCCAGCAGATCCCCTCGTTCATCGTCCAGCGCCTGCCGACCTCGGACGGCCTGCAGTTCGTCCGCCCCGCCACCCTGCGCAACCTGTCGCCCGACCAGACCCTGGTGCTGGTCAACGGCAAGCGCTTCCACCGCTCGGCCTTCCTCGGCTCGCGCGGCGCCCAGTCGGCCGACCTGGCGCAGATCCCCTCCTATGCGGTCGAACGGATCGAGGTGCTGCGCGACGGCGCGTCGGCCCAGTACGGCTCCGACGCCATCGCCGGCGTCATCAACGTGATCCTGAAGGACGACATCGGCGTCAGCGGCTTCGCCCAGCTCGGCCAGTTCTCGGAAGGCGACGGCAAGACCTACCGGGCCGGCGCCCGGGCGGGGCTCGGCCTCGGCGAGGGCGGCCACATGGCCTTCACCGCCGAATGGTCGGACGCGCAGGAGACCTCGCGCACCCGCCAGCGCCAGGACGCCATCGACTTCGCCGCGGCCAATCCCGGCGTCACGGTTCCCGACCCCGTCCAGCGCTGGGGCAATCCCGAGCTGGAAACCCACAGCCTGGCCCTCGACATGGCCGCCCCCGTCACGGAGATGGCCGAGCTCTACGGCTTCGCCACCTTCACCAAGACCGAGGGCTGGAATGACATCAACTGGCGCAATCCCGACACCAATCCGGCCATCTTCGGCGCCTCGTCCGCCTTTCCGGGCTTCGACCTGCGGACCATCTATCCGGCCGGCTTCACGCCGGTGGAAGGCGTCAAGGGCGAGGACTACCAGACCGCCGCCGGCCTGCGCGGAGAACGCGGCGACTTCACCTGGGACGTCAGCGCCTCGCTCGGCCGCAACCGCAGCCAGTTCCTGCTGAACAACTCGATCAACGCCTCGCTCGGCCCCAACAGCCCGACCAACTTCAACCTCGGCCAGCTGGTCCAGGAGGAGTTCAACCTCAACGCCGACGGCGTCTACCGCATGAACATGGCCGCCCTGGCCGCGCCCCTGAACATCGCCTTCGGGGCCGAGCGGCGGGTTGAGACCTACAAGATCAAGACCGGCGATGAGGCGTCCTACGCGGTCGGACCGGGCGCGGCGACGGGCCTGGCGCCCAACGCCAACGGCTTCCCCGGCTTCTCCGACGTCCAGGCGGGCGAGTGGGAGCAGGAGAGCTATGCGGCCTACGTCGACCTTGAGGCGCAGCTGACCGAGCGCTGGAGCGGCGGCGTAGCCGTCCGCTACGAGGACTTCTCGGAGTTCGGCGACACGGTGAACGGCAAGCTCGCCACGCGCTTCGAGATCACCCCGAACCTGGCGCTCCGCGGCTCCTACGCCACCGGCTTCCGGGCCCCGACGCCGGGCCAGCTCAACTCTACCAGCACCTCGCAGGGTCTCGACACGGTGACCCTGCAGCTCTTCACCGCCGGGCGTCTATCGCCGACCAACCCGGTGGCCGCCTTCCTGGGCGCCGAGCCGCTGGAGCCGGAAGAATCCGAATCCTTCACTGCCGGCCTCACCTGGCGGACGGACTATGGCTTCTCGGGGTCGATCGACGCCTATCAGATCGACGTGTCGGACCGCTTCTCCACCTCGGCCTCGATCACCGTCACGCCGGCCATCCGCGCCCAGCTGATCGCCGCGGGCGTGCCGGGCGCCTCGTCCTTCACCCGCGTGAACTGGTTCGCCAACGACTTCGACACCCGCACCCGCGGCGTGGACGTGGTCGGCGCCTATGACCGGGCGCTCGGCGCCGGCCGCCTGAACCTGACGGCCGCCTACAACTACAACGAGACGGAGGTCACGGCCGGCTCGATCTCGGCCAACACGACGCAGAAGCGCCTGTTCGAGGAGTCGCGTCCGCAGCACAACGCCACCGCCTCGGCCACCTACGGCTTCGGCCCGTTCGAGGTGCTGGGCCGCGCCCGCTACTATGGCGAATGGACGGACTCCTCCGTCATCTCGTCCGGCGACATCTTCCTGAGCTTCGGGTCGATCACCTTCTACGACCTGTCGGCCAGCTACGCCTTCGCCGACCGGGCGACCGTGCGGGTCGGGGCGGAGAACATCTTCGACACGTATCCGGACGAGGCGGTCTTCCAGGCCAGCCGCGGCCTCGTCTATTCGCGGAACTCGCCCTACGACACCAATGGCGCGATGTACTACGTCCGCCTGGACGTGAACTTCTAGGAGGGGCGGACATGGACCGGCTCACCCGCCGCGGAATCCTGGGGGCGGCCCTGGCGACGGGGCCCGTCCTGGGCGCCGCCCAGGCGGCGACCCTCCCAGGAAACCTCCCCTCGGGTGGGCCGGCCTCTCCGAGCGACGAGGCGTACTGGGGGCGCGTGGCCGCCCAGTACGACCTCACCGACGAGGTCGTCCAGCTGGAGAACGGCAACTGGGGCGTCATGTCCCGGCCGGTGCTGGAGGCCTATGAGCGTCATCAGCGGATGGTGAACCGCCGCAACTCCTACTATTCGCGCCGCGAATATGGGGCCGAGCTGGAGCGTATCCGCGCCCGGGTCGCCGCGAACCTCGGCGTCGAGGTGGAGGAGATCGCCTTCACACGCGGGGCGACCGAGGCCCTGCAGATCCTGATCGGCGGCTACAACCGGCTGAAGCCCGGTGACACAGTCATCTATGCCGACCTCGACTATGACAGCATGCAGACGGCCATGGACTGGCTGGCGCAGCGGCGCGGGGTGGAGGTCGTGAAGTTTGGCCTGCCGGAGCCGGCGAGCCGGCAGGGCCTGATCGACGCCTATGAGGCGGTTCTTTCAACCCATCCGCAGGCCAGGCTGCTGCTGCTGACCCAGGTCAGCCACCGCAACGGCCTGCGTCTGCCGGTAGCGGAGATCGCGGCGCTGGCGAAGTCTCGCGGCGTGGACGTGATCCTGGACGCCGCCCACGCCTGGGGGCAGGTGGACTTCAAGCTGCCGGACCTCGGCTGCGACTTCGTGGGGCTGAACGGCCACAAGTGGATCGGCGCGCCCATCGGCGTCGGCGTCCTCTACATCCGCAAGGGCCGGGTGGAGGCGATCGACCCCTTCATGGGCAGCGACGAGTATTCGGAAGACGACGTGCGCCGCCGCGTCCACACCGGCACCTCCAACATGGCCGCCTATCTGGCGCTGGAGGACGCGCTGACCTTCCATGAGGCCATCGGCGCGGCGGCCAAGGAGGCGCGGCTCACCTGGCTCCGCCGCCGGTGGACCGAACCGCTGCGGGGGCAGGGCGGGGGCGAGCTGCTGACGCCGGACGATGACCGCCTCGGCTCGGCGCTCTCCGGCTTCCGCCTGGCGGGGAAGACGGACGGCCCCTCGAACGTCGCCCTGTCGAAGGCGCTCCTGGAGCGGCACGGCGTCTTCACCGTGCCCCGCTTCGGCCTGGCCAGCGGGGCCTGCGTGCGGGCGACCGTCAGCACCTTCACGAGCCCCGCCGATGCCGACCGGCTGGCCGAGGCGCTCGGCGAACTCGCCAGGGGCTGAGGCTCAAGCGCCGGCTTGGCGTTCTCCTTCCCGGCGGCTACGCAAAGACCACAGGGACAGGAGCGCGTGAGATGCACAGGAAGCCGGACGGAAGCTGGGACAAGTCGAACCTGCCGAGCCGGCACGTGACCGAGGGGCCGAGCCGGGCGCCGCACCGCTCCTACTACTACGCCATGGGCCTGGGCAGCCGCGAGATCGCCCAGCCCTTCGTCGGCGTCGCCTCCTGCTGGAACGAGGCCGCCCCCTGCAACACCGCCCTGATGCGTCAGGCCCATGCGGTCAGCGAAGGGGTGAAGGCCGCCGGCGCCACGCCGCGGGAATTCTGCACCATCACCGTCACCGACGGCATCGCCATGGGCCACGAGGGCATGCGCTCGTCCCTCGTCAGCCGCGAGGTGATCGCCGACTCCGTCGAACTGACCATGCGCGGCCATTCCTATGACGCCCTGGTCGGCGTCGCCGGCTGCGACAAGAGCCTGCCGGGGATGATGATGGCCATGCTGCGCCTGAACGTGCCCTCGGTCTTCCTCTATGGCGGCTCCATCCTGCCGGGCTGCTGGCGCGGCCAGGAGGTCACGGTGCAGGACGTCTTCGAAGGCGTGGGCCAGCATTCCGCCGGCGCCATGAGCGAAGAGGACCTGCGCGACCTGGAGCAGCACGCCTGTCCCGGCGACGGCGCCTGCGGCGGCCAGTACACGGCCAACACCATGGCCTGCGTCTCCGAAGCCATCGGCCTGGCCCTGCCGCTCTCCTCGGCCCTCCCGGCGCCCTACGAGGACCGCGACGCCTATGGCCGCGCCTCGGGCGAGGCGGTGGTGCGGCTGATCGAGCTGAACATCCGTCCGCGCGACATCTGCACCCGCGAGGCCTTCGAGAACGCGGCCGTGGTGGTGGCCGCCACCGGCGGTTCGACCAATGGCGGGCTGCACCTGCCGGCCATGGCCCACGAGTGCGGCATCGAATTCACCCTGCGGGACTTCGCCCAGATCGCCGCGCGCACGCCCTACATCGCCGACCTGAAGCCCGGCGGCCGCTTCGTGGCCAAGGCCATGGGGGAGGCGGGCGGCGTGCCCATGCTGCTGAAGACCCTGCTGGACGGCGGCTACCTGCACGGCGACTGCATGACGGTGACAGGAAAGACCCTCGCCCAGAACCTTGCCGAGGTGACCTGGCGAGAGGATCAGGAGGTGATCCGGCCGGTCAGCAATCCGCTCTCGCCGACGGGCGGGGTGGTCGGCCTCTGGGGCAGCCTCGCCCCGGACGGTGCCATCGTGAAGGTGGCGGGCCTGTCGCACACCAAACACCGCGGGCCGGCGCGGGTGTTCGACGGCGAAGAGGCCTGTTTCGAGGCGGTGGAGCGCGGCGACTACAAGGAGGGCGACGTGCTGGTCATCCGCTATGCGGGCCCGCGCGGCGGGCCCGGCATGCGCGAGATGCTGTCGACCACGGCCGCCATCTACGGCCAGGGCATGGGCGACAAGGTGGCCCTGATCACCGACGGCCGCTTCTCCGGCGCGACGCGCGGCCTGTGCATCGGCCATGTGGGACCGGAGGCCCAGGCGGGCGGTCCGATCGCGCTGGTCAAGGACGGCGACATCATCGCCATCGACGCCGAGGCCGGGACGATCGACATCGAAGTCGATCCGGTGGAGCTGGAACACCGCAAGCACCACTGGAGTCCGCGGCGGACCAACTACAATTCCGGCGCGCTCTGGAAATTCGCGCAAGGCGTCGGGCCGGCGCACAAGGGGGCGGTGACCCATCCCGGCGAGGGGGCCGAGACCCACGTCTATGCGGACATCTGAGATGCGCCGCCTGGGCCTGATCGGCGGCATGAGCGCCGAGAGTACGACGACCTACTACGAGCTGCTCAACCAGGGCGTCCGCGCCCGGCTGGGCGGACTGCATTCGGCCGAGCTGCTGCTGTGGTCGGTGGACTTCGCGCCCATCGCGCAGATGCAGGCCGAAGGCGACTGGGACGCCGCCGCCAAGGCCCTGTCCGACGCCGCCCGCCGACTGGAGCAGGCTGGGGCCGAAGCCCTGATGATCTGCGCCAACACCATGCATCTCGTCGCGCCGGCGGTCTCCGAGGCGGTCTCGATCCCGCTGATCCACATCGCCGACGCCACCGCCGCGGGGCTGAGGGCGCAAGGCGTCGAACAGCCGTTGCTGCTCGCCACCCGCTTCACCATGGAAAAGGCCTTCTACCGCGACCGGCTGGCCGCCCAGGGGATCGAGGCCATGATCCCGAACGAGGCGGGGCGGGAGCGGCTGCACGCCATCATCTATGACGAACTCTGTCAGGGCGTTGTGGAGGCCGGTTCGCGCACGGCGGTCATGGCGCTGATCGAGCGCGCGCGGGCCGACGGCGCCGACGGGGTCATCTTCGGCTGTACGGAGATCGGCCTGCTGCTGGAGCCGGAGTCGGTGGGTCTGCCGGTGGTCGACTCCGCCGTCGCCCACGTCGGCGCGGCGCTGGACTTCGCGCTGGGCGTTTAGCGGTCGGCGCGCTTCTTCTCGGCCTCGGCGTTGATGTATTCCTCGAAGCCGCTGGCCTTCACCGCCCGGTCGTCCAGGCGCGGCTGGGTCGTATAGTCTGTCGGCCCTTCGCCGAAGGTGACGCTCGGCCCGCTCGAAGGCGGCGCGGCGACGGAGAAGGGGCTGGGCTCGTCCCAGGGCTTGGCGCTCCCCTTGCTGGCTTCGTACTCGGCCTGCTCGGCGGCGGTCACCACGCCGTCCTTGTCCAGGTCGGCCGGCTTGTGGAGCGACAGGGTCTGCGCCTGAGCGACGGACGCGAGCAGTGCGCCGGCGACGAACGCGGCAAGTCCAGAACGCATGGCGGCCTCCAACTTCGAAACGGGCCGGACTCTCTCGTGTGAACGCTGCGCAATCAAGGCCTTACGGCAGGGCGGGAACGCCGAACAGGTAGGGGTGGGCGAACAGAAGGGCGGCGTAGACCGCGAGCGCGATGATCGGCTTGATCACGCCGATCTCGCCGAGCCTCAGCTTCTGCCGGCCCGTGAGGATCGCGGCGAACGGAATGTTGGACGTCCGGGCGGCGAAGCCCGACCAGCGGTCCCCCAGCACCCGGCGACGCTTGGCGTCGATGCTCGCCGTCCCGAAGAGGGCGAGCACCAGCATGGAGCCGAACAGGATCAGGCTCGCCCGGTCGCCGTTGACGATCAGATGGCCGGCGGCCCAGATCGCCACGCCCCACAGGAAGGGGTGACGCGTGATCCGCAGTATGCCCTTCACGGCGTCCTCCCGCTCCAGCACGCCCTCCTGCCTGACGCTGGTGGGATTGGGCGTGGCGAGGCCCAGGACGATGAAGAGGAAGGCGACGACCTGCAGGCTGAGCTGCAGATGGCGTCCGCCGGGGGTGAGGCCCCAGTAGGCGACATTCCAGGCCTCGTCCCTCGCGCCCGCATAGGCGAAGCCCAGCCAGGCGAGGGCGGCGACGGAGGCGAGAGAGAACAGGCCCATGTAAGGCCCTTCGCCCATCCGGCGCACGAGGACGTCACGCAGGCGCGTGCCGGAGATCAGCAGGTGAATGAGAATGAAGACGGCTGCGGCGGCGGTCAGACTGGTCATGCGCGCTCCCCCGAATGCGGCGCCAGCTTCCGATCAAAAATTTACACCGTCAAGCTAAACGTCTTCCGGATCGTCGAAGAGGTCTCGGGTCTCGGGCTGCCGCACCGCGCGGCGGGCGGCGGCGCGGGGGGCGGGCGCGGGCGGTTCCTCCTCGTCCCAGGGCGGCTCGTCGGACGGCGAGGTTTGCTGCGTGGCGACCGGGGCCGGCTCGGGCGCGGGCCGGGGCGGCGCCGCTGGGCGGACCGCCGCGGCGCGGGGCGGGGCGGCCCGGCGCAGGATCGCCTCCACCCGGGCGACCCAGCGGTTGCCCACCAGGGTAGCCGCGGCGGGGGAGGGGGCGTTGCGCCGGGTCTCGTCGCCCGGCCCCCACAGCTCCA
>CAYQPL010000119.1:0-10765 GCA_964419395.1 uncultured Phenylobacterium sp.
CCTTCATGCTGCTGGACGAGCCCTTCGCCGGCATCGACCCGCTGGCCATCGCCGACATCCGCGAGGTCATCGCCTATCTGAAGGGCCGCGGCATCGGCATCCTGATCACCGACCACAATGTCCGCGAGACCCTGGACATCATCGACCGCGCCTCGATCATCCATGCCGGCGAGGTGCTGTTCGAGGGCGCGCCGCACGAGATCGTCGAGAACGCCGAGGTCCGCCGCGTCTATCTGGGCGACCGCTTCGGCGGCTGAGGCCGGACCCTCTCAGGCGCTGCGCGCCAGCTCCCCCTGAAAGGGGGAGCATCTTTTCGCACAGAACTCTCGGCACGCGCGGCGCTTATCCTCCCCCTCGTCGAGGGGGAGGTGGCCCGAAGGGCCGGAGGGGGTTACGGCCTCTCCGCTCACACCCCCGCCAGGGCCTGCTCCAGGTCGGCGATGATGTCGTCGATGTGCTCCAGCCCGACCGACAGGCGGACCACGTCGGGGCCGGCGCCGGCGGCGATCTGGTCGGCCTCTTCCAGCTGGCGATGGGTGGTCGAGGCCGGGTGGATCACCAGGCTGCGCGTGTCGCCGATATTGGCCAGATGGGAGAAGAGCTTCAGCCCGCCCACCAGCTTCACGCCCGCCTCGAAGCCGCCCTTCAGCCCGAAGGTGAAGACGGCGCCCGGGCCTTTGGGCGTATAGCGCTGGGCGCGGGCGTGGTTCGGATCGTCCGGCAGCCCGGCATAGGAGACCCAGGCCACCTTCGGATGCGCCTTCAGCCATTGCGCCGCTTTCAGCGCGTTCTCGCAGTGGCGCTCCATGCGCAGGGCCAGCGTCTCGATGCCCGTCAGGATCATGAAGGCGTTGAACGGCGAGAGAGCGGGCCCCAGGTCGCGCAAGCCGACCGCGCGGCAGGCGACGATGAAGGCCACGGGACCGAAGGCCTCGGTGAAGACCTTGCCGTGATAGGCCGGGTTCGGGGCGCTCAGATTGGCCCAGCGGCCGCTGGCGGCCCAGTCGAAGCGGCCGCCGTCGACGATCGCGCCGCCGATGGAATTGCCGTGGCCGCCCAGGAACTTGGTCAGCGAATGGACGACGATGTCCGCGCCATGGTCCAGGGGCCGGCAGAGGTAGGGGGTGGCGAGCGTGTTGTCGACGACGAGCGGCACACCGGCGTCGTGGGCGGCCTGGGCGACGCCGGCGATGTCCATGACCACGCCGCCCGGATTGGCCACGGATTCGATGAACACCGCGCGGGTCTTGTCGTCGATGGCGGCGGCGAAGGCGGCCGGGTCCATGTCCTCGACGAAGGTCACGCCCCAGCCCATGCGCTTGAAGCTCTGGCTGAGCTGGGTGATCGAGCCGCCATAGAGCTTGCGCGAGGCGACGATGTTGCAGCCGGGCTCCAGCAGGGTGTGGAAGACGAGCAGCTGGGCCGCATGGCCGCTGGCCACGGCCAGCGCGGCGGCGCCCCCCTCCAGCTCGGCCAGGCGCGCTTCGAGCACGCCGGCGGTCGGATTGCCCAGCCGCGAATAGATGTTGCCGCCGGCCTCCAGGTTGAACAGGGCCGCGGCGTGGTCGGCGTCGTCGAAGACGTAGGAGGTGGTCTGGTAGATCGGCGTGACGCGGGCCTTGGTCGTCGGATCGGGCTGGGCCCCGGCGTGGATGACCTGGGTTTCCGGGCGCAGCTTGGGCTGGTCGGACATGCGGCGTTCTCCTCTGGACGTCTCGTCTCTTTTGGGAGGAGGCGACTAGCACGCCGGCGCCCGTCGCAGGAACCGCGGACGCTTCGCCGCAGGCGATCTCGCCGCGGTTAACCAATCGGTTGGGGATCGCCCTCTAGCCTTGCCAGCAAGAAGCAGGCCAGGAGGGCTGACCTTGGCGCTCAGCGCGCGACTCGAGATCCGGCAGGGGCAGGGGCTGGTCATCACGCCCCAGCTGCAGCAGGCCATCAAGCTGCTGCAGCTCTCCAACCTTGAGCTGGAAGCCTTTGTCGAGGGCGAGCTCGAACGCAATCCGCTGCTGCAGCGCGAGGAGGCCGAAGGCGCGCCCGAGGGCGGTCCGGAGGGCGAGGCCGGCGCGGGCGAGGCGCGGGCCGAATCCGCCCTGGACGAGGTCTCCGCCGGCTCCGCCCAGTCGGATCTGGACGCCAGCCACGACGAGGTCTCGCCCGGAGAGCGGGCCACCGGCGACGCGCCCGAGGCGGGCGAGGCCGGCGGCGCCGTCGACTGGTCGCGCGCCGGCAAGGGCGGCTCCTTCGAGGGCGACGGCGATGGCTTCGACAGCCTGGCGGCCCATGAGAAGACCCTGCACGAACATCTGGAGGCCCAGGCGGCGCTGCTCGGCCTCCCCGCCGCCGACCAGGCCATCGCCGGCGTGCTGATCGACGGCGTCGACGAGGGCGGCTATCTCCGCCTCGACCTCGCCGAGACGGCCGAGCGGCTCGGCTGCGGCCTGGCCCGCGTCGAGGCGGTGCTGGAGCGCCTGCAGACCCTGGAGCCCGTGGGCGTGTTCGCCCGCAGCGTGCCCGAATGCCTGCGCCTGCAGCTGCAGGACAAGAACCGCTTCGATCCGGCCATGGCGGCCCTGCTCGACCATCTCGACCTGCTCGCCCGCCGCGACATGGCCGGGCTGCGGCGGGCCTGCGGCGTCGACGACGAGGACCTGCGCGACATGGTCGCCGAGCTGCGGGCCCTGACGCCCCGGCCCGGCGCGGCCTTCGGCGGCGAACCGGCCCAGCCGGTGGCCCCCGACGTCTTCGTGCGCGAAGGCCCCGGCGGCGTCTGGCTGGTGGAGCTCAACACCGACACCCTGCCGCGCCTGCTGGTGGACCAGCGCTACCACGCCCGCATCGCCGGCGGGGCGCGCAGCGACCAGGACAAGGTCTTCGTGGCCGACTGCCTGGCCAGCGCCAACTGGCTTGTCCGCAGCCTCGACCAGCGGGCCAAGACCATCCTGAAGGTGGCCAGCGAGATCGTGCGTCAGCAGGACGGCTTCTTCGCCTTCGGGGTGGAGCACCTGCGGCCCCTAAACCTGAAGACGGTGGCCGAGGCCATCGGCATGCACGAATCCACCGTCAGCCGGGTGACCTCGAACAAGTATGTGGCCACCCCGCGCGGCCTGTTCGAGCTGAAGTTCTTCTTCACCTCGGCCATCGCTTCGACGGCGGGCGGCGAGGCCCATTCGGCAGAGAGCGTGCGGCACCGCATCCGCCAGCTCATCGAGGCCGAGCAGTCGGGCGCGCAGGTCCATTCCGACGACGCAATCGTCGACATCCTCAAGGAGGCCGGCGTCGACATCGCCCGCCGCACGGTCGCCAAGTACCGCGAGGCCATGCGCATCCCCTCCTCCGTCGAACGCCGCCGGATGCTGAAGGAAGCGGTCTGAGTCCTGGCGCCGCCCGGACGTCGTGGGTCCCCCTCAGTCACCTTCGGTGACAGCTCCCCCAGAGGGGGAGCATCTTTTCGCACTGAGCCTGCCAGGACCGCCGAGCCGATCCTCCCCCTTCTCCAGGGGGAGGTGGCCCGGAGGGCCGGCGGGGGCCTGCGGCCTCCCCCCATGATCCTGACCTCAGAGCGCCCCCGTCCGCACCAGGGTCTCGGCGATCTGGACGGCGTTGAGGGCCGCGCCCTTCAGGAGCTGGTCGCCGGCCACGAAGAGCGACAGGCTGCGCCCGGAGGGGTCGGAGAGGTCGGTGCGGATGCGGCCGACCAGCACCTCGTCGGCGCCGCTCGCCTCGCTGGGCATCGGGAAGTGGTTGCCGGCCACGTCGTCCACCAGCCGCACCCCGGGCGCTTCAGAGAGCCAGGCGCGGGCCTCGGCCACGCTGACGGGCTCGGCGAAGCGGACGGTCAGGGCCATGGCGTGGGCGCGCAGCACCGGCACGCGGATGCAGGTGAAGCTGGCCGGCAGTTCGGGCGAGGCGAGCAGGCGGCGAAGCTCGGCGATCACCTTCAGCTCCTCCCCGTTATAGCCGGTCTCGGTATCGACCGCGGCGTCGTGGCTGAACAGGTTGAAGGCGTAGGGATGGGCCAGCACCTGCGGCGCGTAGGTCTCGCCGGCCAGGGCCGCGACGGTGGATTCGCGCAGCTCGGCCATGGCGGCCGCGCCGGCGCCGGAGGCGGCCTGATAGGTCGCGCCGACGATCCGCACGACGAGCCGCCGGGCATGCAGGGGCTGCAGGGCGACGGCGGCGATGGCGGCCACGCAGTTGGGATTGGCGATCAGCCGGCCGGGGCTTTCGTCCAGGCGCCAGGCGTTGACCTCCGGCACCACCAGGGGCGTGGCCTCGTCCATGCGGAAGGCCGAGGAATTGTCCACCACCCAGGCGCCGGCCGCCTGGGCGAGCGGAGCGTAGCGGCGGGAGACCGAGGCGCCGGCAGAGAAGAGGGCGAGGTCGACGCCCGCGAAGCTGTCGTCGTCCAGAACCTGCACGCTCACCGGCGCGCCGCGGAAGGACAGGGTCTGGCCGGCCGAGCGGGGCGCGGCGAGCAGGCGGAGCTCGCCCACCGGAAAGTCGCGCCGTTCCAGGCAGCCGATCAGCTCGGCGCCCACCGCGCCGGTGGCGCCGACGATGGCGACGGGCAGGGGGCGCCGCGCCGGCGCGGCGGCGGGACGGTCGAGGACTTCAGGCGAGGAAAGCGACATGGGGGCCTCCGGGGCTGGCGGGGAGCCGGCGGCGGGGCGTGTCTGGCGACCGTTCGACCCCTACCGTCCGGCGGGGTCGTGCGAGGGATCGTCAGGCAGCTGCGCCCAGCCACGACCGAACCCCCACGCCCCGAGGCGCGGTGGTTTTAATAATCATGGTCATGGCGGCCAGATGCAGCATGGCCCGCCCGATAGGCCCAACGGCCGCCAAAGTAAAGCCGCCGCGCGATTGCAGCACAGCTTCGCGACGTCCATACGGGGCGCGATGAGCGCGCCGCCGCCCGACCCGGAACATCGGCAGTCCCTGTCGGAGATCCTGCAGGATCTCTGTGACGAGTCCCACGCCTCGGAGACCCTCAGCGAGCTGCTGGACCGGTTCGGCCGCCGCGCCTTCGGCCCGCTGCTGTTCGTCTTCGCCGCGCCCAACCTGCTGCCCCTGCCGCCGGGGGCGTCCACCTTCCTCGGCGCGCCCCTGGTCCTCTTCACGCCGCAGCTGGCCGCCGGCGTCGAGACGCCGTGGCTGCCGCGGGCCTGGCGCGACCGGCCGTTCGACATGCACGCCCTGCGCGGCGGCTTTCAGCGGCTGCTGCCGCTGGTCGGGCGGATCGAGCACGTCTCGCGGGCGCGCCTGACCTTCCTCTTCGGCCCCGTCGGCGACCGCCTGATCGGCGCGGTCTGCACCCTGCTGGCCTTCATCCTGATGCTGCCGCTGGTCGGCGGGAACCTGTTGCCGGCCGCGGCCATCAGCGTGTTCGCCATCGCCCTCATCCAGCGGGACGGCCTGCTGGCCCTGCTGGGCTATCTGCTGGCCGCCGTCAGCCTCGGGGTCCTGGCCCTGGCCGCCGGGATTATCCACAGGGGAATCGTATCCCTCGTTTCGGGTTTCTGACGGACTTGACACCATCCGGAGCGCGGCGCGTTCATGGGGCATGCAAGTCCAAGTCACCGGCAAGCACGTCGATGTCGGAGAGGCCCTGCGAGTGCGGGTCTCAGACGAACTCACCAGCAGCATTGGCAAATACATCGAACGCGACGGCGGCGGCGCCGACGTGGTCGTCAGCCGAGAAGGCCACGCCTTCAAGGTCGACTGCTCCGTCACCCTCGCCTCGGGCCAGCAGCTGCAGAGCAACGGCCTCGGATCGGACGCCCACTCGGCCTTCGACTCCGCCCTGCAGAAGATGGAGACCCGCGTCCGGCGCTATAAGCGCCGGCTGAAGGACCATCACCAGCAGGCGCTGGCCAAGCAGGCGGAGACGGCCTCCTACTACGTCCTGCGCGCCCCGGAAGGGGAGGACGAGTCCGACTGGGAGGGCGAGGAGGCGGCCCCCGGCGACGGCGCCCCCACGGCCATGGTCATCGCCGAGACCGAGAAGCCCGTCCGCACCATGACCGTTTCCATGGCGGTCATGGAGTTGGACTTGACGGGGACTCAAACAATCGTGTTTAGGAACGCCGCCCACGGCGGATTGTCCGTGGTATATCGCCGGCCCGACGGAAATATCGGCTGGGTTGACCCCGAGCGCACGAAACTGGTGAACGGGAACGGAGCTGACGGCGCGGCCTGAGGGCGGCGCCGCCAATTTCGCGTTTCGCCGGTTTCTTCGCGCTCGGAACTGTAAGAACAGGCGTTCCGAAGCAAGCATGCAGATCGGCGATATCCTGGATCGCAGCGCGATTGCGCTGCGCGTGAGCGCGACCGACAAGCGTCAGATCCTGGCCCACGTGGCCGAGATCGCCGCGCGCAACTTCGGGCTGGAGGCGGGCGTGGTGCTCGACGCCCTGACCGAGCGCGAGAACGCCGGCTCCACCGGGATCGGCCACGGCGTGGCCGCCCCGCACGCGCGCGTCGAAGGGCTGGACCGGATCCACGGCGTCTTCCTGCGCATCGAGCAGCCGGTGGAGTTCGAGGCCATCGACGATCAGCCGGTGGACCTCATCTTCGCGCTCCTGGCGCCGCCCGAGGCGGGCACCGAACATCTGAGGGCCCTGGCCCGGGTCTCGCGCATGCTGCGCAGCGCCGACCTGCGCCAGCACCTGCGCCAGGCCAAGAGCCAGGACGCGCTCTACGCTCTGCTTGTCCAGGAAGCGACGCCCTCGGCGGCCTGAGGGCCGTCGACCGGCCCGGCGGGGGTCCTCCGGGCGCGGCCGCACACGGGGGTCAGTGCACCGACACCGGCGCCAGTTCGTGGGCCAGGGCGGCGGCCATCGCGGCGTCGCGGTCGGTGAGGACCGCAAGCCTCTCGCCATCGGCGCGGTGGACCGCATAGAGGGTCTGCTCGGGATCGAGCTCGAGCGTCGCGGTCTGCGCCGGCACGCTGGCGAGAATTTCGGCGGCCTTGACCGGCCGGACATAGACGAGGTCCGGCGCGCCCAGGGCCGCAAAGGCTTCAGTCGACAAAATCGGCGTCATGATGACCACCTCCGTACAATCGCAACGCGCCGGACCACCGCCGGTTCAGCCGATGGCGCGGCGCAGATCCTGACCGCCCGACGGGCCGGCCAGCAGGCTCCGGCGCGGGCGGGCCTCAGCCCGCCGACCGGATGGGGATCGTCTTGATGGAGGTCTCGGGCTCGGGCCGGGCCAGATCGATGTGCAGCAGGCCGTGTTCCAGGCTGGCGCCCTCGACGATCATGCCGTCGGCCAGGACGAAGCTGCGCAGGAAGCCCCGGGCGGCGATGCCGCGGTGCAGATAGGCGTCTTCGGCCTTGCGTTCGTCGTCCCGCCGCCCGGCGACCACCAGCTGGCGGTCCTCGATCGTCACCTGCAGCTGGTCGGGGGTGAACCCGGCCACCGCGAGGGTGATGCGCAGGCGGCCCTCGCCCCGATCCTCGACATTGTAGGGGGGATAGGCCTCGGCGGCCGCCTTGGCGGCGCGCTCGGCCAGGGCGCGGGTGTGCTCGAAACCGAGCAGGAAGGGGCTGTCGAAAACGATCGACCGGCTCATAGCTGTTGAGTCCTCACCATCAAGCGACTCCCCGAAGGCTCCGCCCGCGAGCGGCGCGGCCCCTTCGGTTAGCTCCTATGTGGCGAGCCCACGGCCACGTTTCAATAAGCCTGCGATCGCCCGCCGCGGCTGAAGAGGCCATCGGGGCTCGGTCCGCCGGCGCCGAACGGAGGCGTCCTAGCGGAACAGCAGGACCGGAACCTTGCCGGTGCGGATCATGGTCGTGGTGGTGGAGCCGACGATCAGCTCGCGGATGCGCGAATGGCCATAGGCGCCCATGACCAGCAGGTCGCCCTGGCCCTGGCGCAGCTCGCCCTTGAGGGCCGCCTCGACCTCGCCCTCCAGGGCCTTGACCTCGGCGTCCGTGCGCCCGGCCAGCCGCGCCCGGGCGGCCGCCACGCGCTCGTCCCGCTGGGCGCCGGGCGCGCCGACCACCGCCACGGTGATCCCGACGCCGTCGAAGGCGGCGCTTTCCAGCACGTGGTCGAGGGCGCGGACGGCGCTGGCCCCGCCGTCGAAGGCCACGACGGCGCGGGCGATGGGCATGAAGACCCGCGGGGCCACCAGCACGGGCCGCACGCTGCCCCGCACGACCCGCTCCACCTTCGAGCCCAGGTGGCCCTCGGCGAAATTGTGATGCTCGCCGCGCTTGCCGATGACCACCAGGTCGAAGTCGGGCTCCAGCTCGACGATGGTCTCGGCGACCTCGCCATGGCGATGGATCAGGCCCACCTCGGCCACGCCGGCCTCGGCGAGCCGCCGCGCCGCGCCCTCCAGCATGGCGCGGCCATGGGCCTGGGCGGCGCGGGCGCGCGCCTCGTCCGCCTGGGCGAGCTGTTCGAGCAGGGCCTCGCTGGCCCCCAGGCCGACGCTGCCGGAGAGGTCGAGGCCCGGTCCCGCCCCCGTCTCGCCGCGGTCGAGCACATGCAGGACGTCGACGCCGGCCCCCAGGCGCCGCGCGAACCAGGCGGCGTGGTCGCAGAGGCTGGGCGCGTAGGTCGAGGCGTCGATGGCGCAGAGCAGCTTGGGCATGGTCGTCTCCTCGTCAGTGGGCGCCGAGCGCCGCCTCGGCGCCGTCCTTGTCGTGGACGGCGAAGCGATCGACCAGGGTGGCGCTGGCCGCGTTCAGGCCGACGACCTCCACGGCCGCCCCCTCGCGGCGGAACTTGAGCACCGCCCGGTCCAGGGCGCCAACCGCCGAAATGTCCCAGAAGTGCGCGCGGGAGACGTCGATCACCACGCGCTCGACCACCTCCTTGAAGTCGAAGGCGGCGCCGAAGGCCCCGGCCGAGGCGAAGAAGACCTGGCCCTCGACCCCGTAGGTGCGCGTGCGGCCGTCCTCGGAGAGCGTGCTGTCCACCGCCAGCATGCGGGCCACCTTGCGGGCGAAGAAGACGCCGCTCAGCAGCACGCCGACCAGCACGCCGCGCGCCAGGTCGTGGGTGGCGACCACCACGACCACCGTCGCGGCCATGACCACCGAAGAGGACCAGGGGTGGCTGCGCAGGTTGCGGATGGAGCTCCAGCTGAAGGTGCCGATGGAGACCATGATCATCACCGCCACCAGGGCGGCCATGGGGATCTGGGCGACCCAGGGCCCCAGGATGACCAGCAGGAACAGCAGGAATGACCCGGCGACCAGGGCCGAGAGGCGGCCGCGGCCGCCCGACTTCACGTTGATCACCGACTGGCCGATCATGGCGCAGCCGCCCATGCCGCCCAGGAAGCCGGTGGCCAGATTGGCGATCCCCTGGCCGCGGCATTCGCGGTTCTTGTCCGAGCCGGTGTCGGTCAGGTCGTCGACGATGGTGGCCGTCAGCAGGCTCTCCAGCAGGCCGACCACGGCCATGGTGAGCGAATAGGGCAGGACGATCCGCAGGGTCTCCAGGCTGAGCGGGACCTGCGGGAGATGCAGGACGGGCAGGGCGGTGGGCAGCTCGCCCAGGTCGCCGACCCGGCGCACGTCCAGGCCGAGCCAGACCGCGACGCCCGACAGGACGAGGATGGCGATCAGCGGCGAGGGCACGGCCCGCGTCAGGCGCGGGAAGAGGTAGATGATGGCCAGGCCCGCGGCGACCATGGCGTAGGTCTGCCAGCCGACGCCGGTCAGCTCCGGGATCTGGGCCATGAAGATCAGGATGGCCAGGGCGTTGACGAAGCCGGTGATCACCGAGCGCGAGACATAGCGCATCAGCCCGCCCAGTCGGGCGAGGCCGGCCGCGATCTGGATCAGGCCCATCAGCACCGTGGCGGCGAACAGGTATTCGACCCCGTGCTCGCGCACGAGGTCGCCCACCAGCAGGGCGACGGCCGCCGTGGCCGCCGAGATCATGCCCGGCCGTCCGCCGGTGAAGGCGATGATCACGGCGATGGAGAAGGAGGCGTAGAGCCCGACCTTGGGATCGACGCCGGCGATGACGGAGAAGCCGATCGCCTCGGGGATCAGGGCGAGCGCCACCACGATCCCGGCCAGGATGTCGCCGCGCGGATTGGCGAGCCACTCGCGCCGCAGGGTAGCCAGCAGGTTCATGCTTGGAATTTCGATGTCAGAGGCGGTGCGCGGCCCCTGCGGGCGCAGGGACGGCGGCCACCGCCGGTTGTCCGGGGGATAGGCGCCCGGCCGAGCCACCCGGCCAGGCCGGGTCCGGTCGAACGCGCCGCCTATGCCAGCCGCCGCCCGGCGATGCAACCGGCGCAGGCGCTCGCCCTTGCCGCGCCAGGGCCTTTTGCCTAGCGTCCTCGCCGCCGGGCCCAGGCGGGCCGCCCGGATGGAGACGCCGACGGCGTCCAAGGTCCCGCTCTTGCGCCGCCCCGTGCGGTCAATGGAGCGCGTCCATGTCGTCCACGAGCCCCCAGGCCGGGGCCTTCGCCTCGGCCGTCCCCTTCGCCGAGGCGCTGCGCGTCTGGCTCCGCGTCGCCCTGCTCAGCTTCGGCGGGCCGGCGGGGCAGATCGCGGTGATGCACCGCATCCTGGTCGAGGAGAAGCGGTGGATCGGCGAAGCCCGTTTCCTCCACGCCCTCAACTTCTGCATGCTGCTGCCGGGTCCGGAAGCCCAGCAGCTGGCCACTCGTGAGTTCTGCATGGCGCCAAGCTTCCGTTCTGCTGGGCACCAAGCTTCGGGAGCGGGGATGCCTTTGTGTATAGTCGAGTGTTTAAACACTTGGATGATATTCTAATATTATATT
>CAYQPL010000120.1:0-1764 GCA_964419395.1 uncultured Phenylobacterium sp.
TCCTGGCGCTCATCAACGATGTGCTGGACTTCTCGAAGCTGGAGGCCGGCCAGATTCAGCTGGCGCCCGCCCCCGCCGACGTGCCGCGTCTACTGGAAGAGGTTCGCGACATCCTGTCCGTGCAGGCCGCGGTCAAGGGGATCGACCTGACGCTGGACGCACAGATGGCGGAGCCGAGGCGGCTGCTCGACGATCTGCGGCTCCGCCAGGTCCTCGTCAACCTGACCGGCAACGCCATCAAGTTCACCGACCACGGCTCGGTCACCCTCCGGGTCCGCGAGACGGGCGGCGCCGAGGCGCCGGCGCTGCGGGGCGAGGTGATCGACACCGGACCGGGCATTCCCCAGGACCGCCAGGCGGAGGGCTTTGAGCGCTTCGTCCAGGCCGACGGGTCGAACACCCGCCGCGCCGGCGGCACGGGGCTGGGCCTGGCCATATGCCGCGAGCTGGTGACGCTGATGGGCGGCGTGATCGGTTTCGACAGCGCGCCGGGCCGCGGCACGCGTTTCGATGTCAGCCTGCCCATGCCGCGGCTCTCGCAGGCGGCGCCCGGGGGCGGCGCGGGTCGTGCGGAGACGGCCGTGGCGCCGGCTCCCGGAAGCCGGGTCCTGATCGTCGACGACGGCCTGGCCAACCGTGCGGTCCTGCAGGCCCTGCTAGAGGGGGCGGGCTTCGACTGCAGCTGCGCCAGCGACGGCGCGGAGGCCCTCGAGCTCGTGGGATCGGCGCCGTTCGACGTCATCCTGATGGATGTCCACATGCCGCGCATGGACGGGCTGGAGGCCACCCGCCGCATCCGCGCCCGCGAGGCGGGCGAGGCTGGGCCCGGCGTCCCGATCGTGGCCGTGACGGCCAGCGTCCTGTCCCACGAGCGCGAGCGCTATCTCGCCTGCGGCTTCGACGCCGTGGCCCCCAAGCCGGTGGAGTTCGAGGCGCTGCTTCAGGTGATCACCGAGGCGGGCGCCCGCCGACGGGCGCGCCTGCAGGCCAGCGCCTGAGGGCCAACCACGGCCTGCTCTCGCCCGGGACCGCCCCGGCGATCACGAGCGCGTGAAAATTTTCGCCGGCGCGCGAAACCGGCGCGGGTGCTCAAGGGTTTGTGAACTGGGGGCGCAAAGGAGACACTCATGAAGATCAAGGACCAGCTGTTCGCCGCCGCCGCCGCGACCGCCCTGTTCGCCGCTCCGGCCGCCTTCGCCCAGGACGCCGGGATCGGCGCGGGCGCCGCCGCCGATGCCGGCGTGACCGCCCAGACGCAGGCGGCCCCCGCCTTCACCGACACGCAGATCGACGGCTTCGCCTCGGCCATGAACGAGGTGCAGTCGCTCAATGACGAGTATGCGCCGCGCCTGGCGGGCGAGAGCGACGCCACGGCCAAGGCCGATCTCCAGCGTGAGATGAACACCAAGATGACCGCCGCGGTCGTAGGCGCCGGCATCACCGCCCAGGAGTACAACCAGATCGCCGCTGCGGCCCAGACCGACGCGGCGCTGCGCAGCCGGATCGGGCGCGCCATGCAGGCGGACACGGCGGCGGGCGCCGACGCCTCGGCCACGGCGCAGGCCGGCGACGATTCCACGGCGGGCGCCGAGGCGGAGATGAACGCCGGCGCGGACGTCGAGACGGACGCCGAGACGCCGGCGACCGAGCCGCAGATCTAGGTTCGGCAGGCGTAAGCCGGCGAGGGCGCGGCTTGGCGGCCGCGCCCCTCGTCGTGGCCGGCGGTCAGGCCGCCTCCGCGGAGGCGGCGCCGAGGGCGGCGGC
>CAYQPL010000120.1:1774-7100 GCA_964419395.1 uncultured Phenylobacterium sp.
CCGCAGCAGATTTTCCGGCTTCATGGGCTTTTCCACCACCCCGATCATGCCGGCGGCCATATAGGCGGCGGCGTCCTCGGGATCGGCGTTGGCCGTCAGGGCGATGATCGGCGTCGCCGCCGCCGGGCCGGTCAGGGCGCGGATCGCGCGGGTGGCCGCCACCCCGTCCATACGGGGCATCTTGATGTCCATCAGGATCAGGTCGAAGCGGCCGGACTTGGCCAGCTCCACCGCCTCGACGCCGTCGACGGCGGTTTCGGTGGTGCAGTCGAACATCTCGCACAGGGTCTCGGCGACCATGCGGTTGGTGGCGTTGTCGTCGACGATCAGGACGTGCGCGGCCTCGTCCGACGCCGCCGCCGCCGGAGCGATCTCTTCCTCAGCCTGGGCGCAGGGCGCGTCGAAGTGGAACACCGCCGTCTCGCCGCTTCCGGCGTTGGCCTCGGTGCGCAGGTGACCGTTCAGGGCCTCCAGGATGCGCTTGCCGAGCGCCGCTCCGATGGCGGTCTCCAGGCCGAACCGGGAGTCGATGTCCTCGACGCTGGCCGACAGGCTGCGGTCCATCACTTCGCCGGCGCCGCGCACGCGGCCTTCCAGCCGGAGCGCCGCCTCTTCGGGACGCGACACCGTCAGCGACGCCTCCACCGCGCCATGCCGCACGCCGGACATGGCCTGGCCGATGAAGCCGTCGAAGACCTGAATGATGCGGCCGGCGTCGACCAGGCCGGCGGCGTCGGGATCGCCTTCATAGGAGACGAGGAGGGTGACGCCGCTTTCGCGGGCGCGGCTGATCCAGCGCTCCTGGACCTCGTCCATGATCTCCCGCAGACGCCGCGGCTGGGGCGCCAGGTCGAGCCCTTCGGAGGAGATGCGCTTCAGGTCGCCGCTGGCGCTCAGCAGCCGGGCCACGCTGGCCGCAGCCTCCTCGACCCCGGCCACGCATGCGTGCGCGTCGGCCGTGAGATGCAGCCGCGCCAGGCGCTCGGTCAGGGCGAGCACGCCCTCGATCTGGACGTGAATCTCTTCCGTGACGCGCTCGAAGAAGAACTCGGACAGGGCCATGCCAGTCGGACACCGTGCAGAAACTAAACCGAGTATGCCGAAAACCTTTTGCGGAGACGTTAAGCGCCGGCGGTCGTGGCCGATCGCCGCAGCCGCCCGCAAAGCTTGAGGTCCACTTGCGCCCCGGCCTCGGCTCTTCTTGCGGTGCAGCAAAAGCCGCTCGCGAGGTCTTTTCCTCCGCTCGGCGGACGCGCATATGGGGACGATGAACGACATCCCACGCGATGCGCGCGCCCTCGTGCTCTTCTCCGGCGGGCAGGACTCCTCGGTCTGCCTGGCCTGGGCGCTGTCGCGCTACGGCCATGTGGAGACTGTGGGCTTCGACTACGGCCAGCGCCACGCGGTGGAGATGGCGGCGCGCCAGGTGGTCCGACGCCAGATGGCCGCGATCGCTCCGGCCTGGGGCGACCGGCTCGGCGAGGACCATGTCCTGGACATGCGCGGCTTCGGCGCCATCGGCGAGACGGCCATGACCGCCGACCGCGCCTTCGAGATCACCGAGAAGGGCCTGCCCAACACCTTCGTCCCCGGGCGCAACCTGGTCTTCCTGACCTATGCGGCGGCGCTGGCCGCCCGGCGCGGGCTGCGCGATCTGGTTGGGGGCATGTGCGAGACCGACTTCTCGGGCTATCCCGACTGCCGTCGCGACACGCTCGACGCTCTCGAGGCCAGCCTCAACCTCGGCATGGCCCAGGATTTCCGCATCCGGACGCCGCTGATGCGCCTGACCAAGGCGCAGACCTGGGCGCTCTCCAGGACGCTCGGCGGGCCGGCGCTGGTCGAGCTGATCGTGGACGAGAGCCACACCTGCTACCGTGGCGAGCGCGGCCGACGCCACGCCTGGGGGCACGGCTGCGGCGACTGCCCGGCCTGCGATCTGCGGGCCCGCGGCTGGGCCGAGTGGGACGCCGCCGGACGGCCGGAGCTCGCCCCTTGAGCTATTCGGTCAAGGAGATCTTCCTCACCCTGCAGGGGGAGGGCGGACAGGCGGGCCAGGCGGCGGTCTTCTGCCGCTTCGCCGGCTGCAACCTGTGGAGCGGCCGCGAGCAGGATCGGGCGAAGGCGGTCTGCACCTTCTGCGACACCGACTTCGTGGGCATGGACGGTCCGGGCGGCGGACGCTTCGCCACGCCGGACGAGCTGGCCGAGGCGGTCGCCACGGCCTGGGGGCCGGGCCAAGAGAACCGGCTGGTGGTCTGCACGGGCGGCGAGCCGCTGCTGCAGCTCGATCCGCCGCTGATCGCCGCCCTGCACGCCCGCGGCTTCCGGCTCGCGGTGGAGACGAACGGCACCCTGGCCGCACCGGCCGGCCTCGACTGGATCTGCGTCAGCCCCAAGGCCGACGCGCCCCTGGCCCAGACCGCGGGCCAGGAGCTGAAGCTGGTCTTCCCCCAGGCCGGCGTCGACCCGGAGCGGTTCGCCGGCCTGGCCTTCGAACGTTTCTACCTTCAGCCCATGGACGGGCCGGATCGGGCGGCGCACACCGCCGCGGCGATCGCCTATTGCCTTGAGCACCCGCGCTGGCGTTTAAGCGTTCAGACCCACAAGTTTCTGGGCATCCCCTGACGGCCGCGGCCGGCGCGGCGGCCCACCCACGCCCTCATCCGACATGACTTCGCAGATTTTCGAGATCACCAAGGTCGCGACCTTCGACGCCGCGCACTACCTGCCCGACGGGCCGAGCGACAGCCCCTATACCCGCCTGCACGGCCACTCCTTCCAGGTGGAGGCCACGGTCGCCGGCGCGCCGCAGCCGCCGGTCGGCTGGGTCGCCGATCTGGCCGAGCTGGACCGGGCCCTGCGCGAGGTGGCGCTGGAGCTGGACCACGGGCTGCTCAACGACAAGCCGGGCCTGGAGAGCCCCACGCTCGAGAATCTCTGCCTCTATTTCGCCGAGCGGCTGAAGGCGCGGTTCCCGGGCCTGTCGAAGGTGAAGATCTCCCGCCCCACCATCGGCGAGAGCTGCGCGCTGAGTCTCTAGAGCGTGACGCGATCTGACGGACTCAGATCACCGTTCCAGATTCCTGACCGCCGCCCGTGTTGGCCGATAAGCGGCTCCCGCCTGCCGGAACGCGCTCTAGCGGTCGTCGTCGCGGCCGCCGGGGATGACGGCGCCGGCCGCCATGCCGACGCCCTTGGCGGTGACGCCGACGGCCGCGCCGGTCAGGCCGACGGCCGTGCCCGCGGTGGCCCCCACCACGGCGGCGACGCAGCCGGCCTGGCTGGCCAGCAGGGCGGCGGCCAGGGTCAGGCGGAAAAGGGTGCGCGCAGGCGTGCTCATGTGTCGGTCCCCCGGTTATGGTTTCCAGGAGACGCCGAAAAGGTCACCAAAAGGGGGCGCTACTCGTCGATCGGGTGCGACAGGGCGACCGCGGCGTCGGTGCTCCGCCGCCAGGGCCCCGCATAGACCGGATCGGCCCGCCGGCGACGATCGGGGCCGAAATAGTCGGCCGTGCGGATGAAGGGGCGCGGGTGTTCGACGATGCGGCCGATCCGCTCCAGAACCCCGCGCGCGGTCAGCGGCTTGGCCAGGAATTCGTTGACGCCCGCGTCCCGCGCCTCGGCGACGCGGCGCATGGTCGAGTGGCCGGTGATCATGATGACCGGGATCATCTGGTTCGGGCTGTCGGGCGAGTTGCGCAGCAGGCGGACGAAGTCGATGCCGTCGAGGGGCTGCATCGACAGGTCGGTCATGACGATGTCGACCTGGTGGTTGCGCAGCATCTGCAGGCCCTGGGCGCCGTCGGCGGCCTCGTAGATATGGATCACGCCGATCGCCCGCAGGATCTCGGTCAGGAGAACCCGCATGTGGTGATTGTCGTCGGCGATCAGGATCCGGATGAGGTCGTATCGCAAAGGGAGGCCCGTCTTCCTCGGCGGCTCTGTCTTGTCGGCCCGCAGCGCTTCCGGCGCGGGGCGCTCATTTCAGGCAAGGAACAACAGCGGTCAACGCAAAACCGCGTTTCCTCAGCCGGGCTCCTGAACGCCCAGGCGGCGGCGCGGTTCGCCCATCTGGGCCCGATGACGCAGCCAGGCGTCGGCCAGCACGCAGGCGGTCATGGCCTCCACGACGGGAACGGCGCGAATGCCCACGCAGGGGTCGTGGCGACCCGTGGTCCGCAGTTCGATCTCCTCGCCGGCCTCGTTCAGGCTGCGCCGCGGCGTGAGGATGGACGAGGTGGGCTTGAAGGCCACGCGCGCGCTCACCGGCTGACCGGTGGAGACGCCGCCCAGCACGCCGCCGGCCTTGTTCGACAGGAAGACGGGCTCGCCGTCGTTCCCCATGCGCATCTCGTCGGCGTTTTCCTCGCCCGACAGGGCGGCGGAGGCGAAACCGGCGCCGATCTCCACGCCCTTGGCGGCGTTGATCGACATCAGGGCCGCGGCCAGTTCGGCGTCCAGCTTGCCGTAGATCGGCGCCCCCCAGCCGGCGGGCACGCCGACCGCCTCAACCTCGACGATGGCGCCGGTGGAGGACCCGGCCTTGCGCACCTTCTCCAGGTGGCCTTCCCAGACCGCGACGGTTCCGGCGTCCGGGCACCAGAAGGGATTGTTGCGGGTCTCGTCCCAGTCGAAGCGGTCGCGGTCGATCTCATGGGGCCCGATCTGCACCACGGCGGCGCGGATCACGACGCCGGCCAGGATCTTGCGGGCCACCGCGCCGGCGGCCACCCGGGCGGCCGTCTCGCGGGCCGAGGCCCGGCCGCCGCCGCGATAGTCACGCACGCCGTACTTGGCGAAATAGGCGTAGTCGGCGTGGCCCGGCCGGAAGGCCTGGGCGATCTCGGAATAGTCGCGGCTGCGCTGGTCGACATTCTCGATCATCATCGAGATCGGCGTGCCGGTGGTCACCTGGCCGTTCGTCCGTTCGTCCTCGAAGACGCCCGACAGGATGCGGACGGCGTCCGGCTCCTGGCGCTGGGTGACGAACTTGCCCTGGCCGGGGCGGCGCTGGTCGAGGAAGGCCTGGACGTCTTCGGCGGTCAGCGGAAGACCGGCCGGACAGCCGTCGACGACGCAGCCCAGGGCCGGGCCGTGGCTTTCGCCCCAGGTGGTGACGCGGAAGAGATGGCCGAAGGTGTTGTGCGACATGACAGCCGGGCTCTTAGCGCATTTCGACGCGGGCGCCACGCGCGGCGCGCAACGGCTCGCGCCTTCAGGCGGCCCAGGCGGCGGCGAAGCGGCGCAGAAGAGTGCGCGCGGCGCTGGAGGCCGTCTCCTCCACGGCCCGGCGCAGCCTCGAGCCCGGGAAGGGCTCCCCGCC
>CAYQPL010000120.1:7110-10638 GCA_964419395.1 uncultured Phenylobacterium sp.
AGCCGTCCGCCCACCCGCCCACCGAGAGCCAGCTGTCGAACTGCATCTCGGGCGCGTCGCTCCACAGCGCAGGGTCCGCGCCGCCGATGTCGGTGCCGGCCGGGGGCGCGACTTGCCCCGCGGGCGGGAAGCCCCTCGTCGGGCAGGCGCACGAGCCCCCGGGCGCCGGCCTGCCGGGTGATCCAGATCTCGCGCCAGCCGAGCGGCGTCTCCAGCCGGGTGCGGCCGCCCTGTTCCAGCAGGCGGCGGTCGACGTCGAGCGTGAGCCAGAGGTCGTCGCCGCGCACCATCATCTGCCCGTCGCCGCGGATGGCGACCGTCAGGACGGCGCCGCCCGCGCGCAGCTTGTCGCCGGTCCGCAGGCCCGGCGGCGCCTTGATCCGCAGGCGTCGGCCCTCGGCGGTGCGGTGATCGACCTCGCCGCCGCCGAAGGCGACGAGGGGCGGAATGGACAACAGGGCCGGATCGTCCGCCTCCCGGCGCGCCGACCGGGGCGCGGGCGGCTGGATCAGCCGCTCGCCGGCCGGCCGCGCGTGGCGGAGCAGCTCATAGGCCGCGACGGTCTGGTGGAACGCCTCGGCGCTGCCGCCGGCCCGGTCGGGATGGACGGTCTTGGCCGCCACCCGGAAGGCGCGGCGAAGCTCGGCCGGCGTGGCCAGGGGGCCGACGCCGAGCAGCTCGCGCGCCCGTCGCGCCGACATGGCGTCAGCCACCCCGCTCATCGACGATCCTCTAGGGCCAACGCGGTCAACGTCGCGTTAAGCGCCTGACGGCGGCGCGACGCCGCGCTATGACGCGGCCATCATGTCCGAGACGCCCGACAAGAGCCTGATCCCGGCCTCGCCCAGCGAGGACGACTATGTGCGCCAGGTCACCCAGGCCGAGCCGCCGCCCCTGCTGTCGGAGGAGGATCCCTTCGCCCTCTTCGCCGCCTGGCTGAAGGAGGCCGGCGAGAAGGAGCCGAACGACCCGAACGCCATGGCCCTCGCCACGGCCGACGAGAACGGCCTGCCCGACGTGCGCATGGTGCTGCTGAAGGAGGTCGATCCCGACGGCTTCGTCTTCTACACCAATCTCGGCAGCGCCAAGGGCCGGCAACTGGCCGCCAATCCCCAGGCGGCTCTGCTGTTCCACTGGAAATCCCTGCGCCGCCAGGTGCGCGTGCGGGGCGCCGTGTCTGCGGTGAGCGACGCCGAGGCCGACGCCTATTTCGCCACCCGGGCGCGCCCCGCCCAACTGGGCGCCTGGGCCTCGGCGCAGTCGCAGCCGCTGCCCGACCGGCTGGCCCTGGAGAAGAAGATCGCCGAGGCGGGCCTGAAGTTCGGCCTCGGCAAGGTGGCCCGCCCGCCGCACTGGTCCGGCTTCCGCATCGCGCCCCAGGCGATCGAGTTCTGGCGCGACCGGCCCTTCCGCCTGCACGAGCGGCTGGTCTTCCAGCGCGCCGGGGGCGGCTGGACCACCGAGCGGCTCTATCCGTGAAGGACGCCTGAGCCGTGACCGATCCCGAGGAGGCCGAGGTCGCGGCCTGGCTGGAGGCCCAGGCCGAGCGGCGCATCGACACCGCCTGCGCCCGCGTCTTCCTCACCCCGGAACGCGCCTACAAGGTCAAGCGGCGGGTGGAGCTCGGCTATCTCGACTATTCGACGCTGGAACTGCGCCGCTGGGCGCTGGACCGGGAGCTGCGCTTCAACCGCGCCGCCGCGCCGGACATCTACCGGACGGTCCGGGCGATCACCCGCGGCGCCGACGGCGGCCTGGAGTTCGACGGCGCCGGCGAGGTGGTCGAGCACCTGCTGGAAATGCGCCGCTTCGACGAGACCGCGGTCCTGGCCGCCCAGCCCTGGGCGGTGGACGGCAAGCTGGCCGACCGGCTGGGCCGGGTCGTCGCCGGCTTCCACGCCGCCGCGCCCCTGCGGCCGGAGGGCGGCGGCGGCCGGGCGCTGAAGTTCACCATCGACTCCAACGCCCACCTGCTGCGCGAGCTCGCCCCGCGGCTCGGCGGCGAGCGGGTGGAGGCGCTGGTCGCGGCCACCGACGCCGAATTCTCCCGTCAGGCGGCCCTGCTGGACGCCCGCGCGGCCGGCAGCTTCGCCCGCCACTGCCACGGCGACCTGCACCTGGGGAACATCCTCCTGGAGGACGGGCGGCCGATCCTCTTCGACTGCATCGAGTTCAACGACACCCTGTCGGAGGTCGACGTCCAGTACGACATCGCCTTCCTGCTGATGGATCTGGACTTCCGCCGCCGCCGCGACGCGGCCGTGCGCGTGCTCTCGGCCTATCTGGACGAAGCCGCCCGCAGCTTCGGCCCCGAGCTGTGGGACGGCCTGGCGGCCCTGCCGCTGATGCTGTCGGTGCGCGCGGCCGTGCGCACCCACGTCTGGGCCCATGTGGGGGACGACGAGTCGGCCGGCGCCTATCTCGACGCGGCGCTCGCCCACCTGTCGCCGCCGCCGCCGAGGCTGGCGGCCGTGGGCGGCTTTTCCGGCACGGGCAAGTCCACCTTCGCCCGCCTGATCGCGCCGGGCCTCGGCGCCTCGCCGGGCGCGGTGATCCTCCGCACGGACGAGGTGCGCAAACGCCTGGCCGGCGTCGCGCCGGACGAGCCCCTGCCGCCGGCCGCCTACGGCGCCGACTTCTACGCCCAGGTCTACGACACCCTCTTCGCCGAGGCCGGCCAGGCGCTGGCCGCTGGGCGCGCCGTGGTGCTGGACGCCACCTTCATCGCCCCCGAGGCGCGCCGCCGCGCCGAGGATCTGGCGCAGCGGGCGGGCGCGCCCTTCGACGGCGTCTGGCTGACCGCGCCGGAAGAGGTGCTGGCGGAGCGTATCGGCGCCCGCACCGGTGACGCCTCCGACGCCACGGTCGACACCCTGCAGATGCAGGTGAAGCGCGGCGCCGGCGACATCGACTGGACCGTGGTCGACGCCACCGGTCCGGCGGCCGACGCCGCCGAGCGCTGGAGCCAGGCGCGGGCCTAGAGCGGCGATCTGACGGGATCAGATCGCCGCTCTAGATTCCTGTCCGACGCGCGTTTCCCCGATAACCGGTTCCCACTTGTCGGAACGCGCTCCTAGGCCTCCAAAGAGGCCGGAGTCCTCGCCTTGCGGCGGGCGCGGACGGCGCCGGCCAGATCGCCCAGGGCCTTCACCGTATCGTCCCAGCCGATGCAGCCGTCGGTGATCGACTGGCCGTAGGGCAGGGGCTTGCCCGGGACCAGGTCCTGCCGGCCGGCGACCAGATGGCTCTCGATCATGACGCCCATGACGCGGTCCTCGCCGGCGGCCATGCGCGCGCCCAGATCGGCCAGGACGGCGGGCTGGTTCTCGGGCTTCTTGCGGCTGTTGGCGTGGCTGGCGTCAATCATCAGGCGCGCCGGCAGGCCCGCCTTCTCGATCAGGGCGCTGGCGGCCGCCAGGCTTTCGGCGTCGTAGTTGGGCTCGGCCCCACCGCGCAGCACCACATGGCAGTCGGCGTTGCCCGTCGTCGCGGCGATGGCCGCGCGGCCCTCCTTGGTCACGGCCAGGA
>CAYQPL010000121.1:0-10421 GCA_964419395.1 uncultured Phenylobacterium sp.
GGTCCATACCGGGAAGGTGCCCGAGGCGTCCACCTGGACCGCTGGAATTCAAGGCCGCTATCTTCTCGTCGTTGGCCATATTGATGCCGCCTCACCCATGCCTGCCGCGGGTGGTGAAGAGCACCAGCCGCCCCCCCGCCCGCTCGGGCGCGGCCAGTAATCCCTCGAAGCTGGCGCGCCGCGTCCAGCGCGCCAGGCGGCCGTAATCGAGGGCCGCACGCCGCACCGCCTTATCGCTAAGCGGGAAGCCGCACGGCTCGATCACCTCCAGGTCGACATCGAGGCAGGCGGCGAGACGAAGAGCCGCGCCCACGTTTTGCGGAATGTCCGGTTGAAAAAGCGCCAAACGCATTCTAAGCGATCCAGCCACGGGATTGGCTGGGGCGTGAGACGAATCGCAGAGTGCGGCCGCGACGGCGTCGCAAGGCTGCGGGTGCGAAAATTCTCCTGCCCCTGTATGGGTTCCGAACGAGGCCTTACCAGAGGTTCTGGCTGGGCCGAAGGCGGGGCGTCGCGGTTTCGACCGTGAGCGTCCGAATGGGCGGCGGCTCTTGCGGTCGTTGCCCCAAACGAAGGGTAGCTTAAAGGTGGCTGACACCGTCGTGGGCGAAAATCCCGATCCTCACGCCGCGGGCGAAGACCCGAACCGGCGCGACTTCATCCACATCGCCGCAGGCGCGGCCGCGGTCGGCGCCGTGGGCGCCCTGGCCTGGCCGTTCATCGACCAGATGAACCCTTCGGCCGACACCCTGGCGCTCGCCTCGGTGGAGTTCGACCTGACCAAGGTCGAGCTGGGCCAGCAGGTCACCATCAAGTGGCGCGGCAAGCCGCTCTTCATCCGCAAGCGGACGGAGAAGGAGATCGCCGAGGCGGTCGCCGACGACAACGCCGACCTGCGCGATCCGCAGCGCGACGAGGACCGTCACAAGCCGGGCAAGGCCGAGTGGCTGGTGCTGATCGGCACCTGCACGCACCTGGGCTGCGTGCCGACCTTCGGCGGCGGCGACTTCGGCGGCTGGTTCTGCCCCTGCCACGGCTCGCACTACGACACCTCCGGCCGGATCCGTAAGGGCCCCGCCCCGCTGAACCTGGCCGTGCCGGACTACGAGTTCCTTTCCGACACCAAGGTCAAGGTGGGCTGACACCGATGAGCGGACATTCCACCTACGAGCCCAAGACGGGCTTCGAACGCTGGCTCGACACCCGGCTGCCGCTGATCCGGCTCGGCTGGGACAGCATGATCGACTATCCGACGCCGAAGAACCTGAACTACTGGTGGACCTTCGGCGGCATCCTGGCCGTCTGCCTGGGCATCCAGATCGTGACCGGCGTCGTGCTGGCCATGCACTATGTGCCCCACGTCGACCACGCCTTCGCCTCCGTCGAGCGCATCATGCGTGACGTGAACTACGGCTGGCTGGTGCGCTACATGCACGCCAACGGGGCCTCGATGTTCTTCATCGCGGTCTACATCCACATCGTCCGCGGCCTCTACTACGGCTCCTACAAGGCGCCCCGCGAGGTGCGGTGGATCCTGGGCTGCGGCATCTACCTGCTGATGATGGCCACGGCCTTCATGGGCTACGTCCTGCCCTGGGGTCAGATGAGCTTCCACGGCGCCGTCGTGATCACCAACCTGTTCGGCGCCCTGCCGATCGTGGGCGAGGCGATCACCACCTGGCTGTGGGGCGGCTTCGCGGTGGACAACCCCACCCTGAACCGCTTCTTCTCGCTGCACTTCCTGCTGCCGTTCATGATCGCGGGCGTCGTTGGCCTGCACATCTGGGCCCTGCACGTCCCGGGCAACAACAACCCGACCGGCGTGAACGTGAAGTCCAAGGCCGACACCGTGCCCTTCCACCCGTACTACACGGTGAAGGACGGCTTCGCGATCGTGGTCTTCCTGATCCTGTTCGCCACCTTCGTGTTCTACAATCCGAACGCGCTGGGCCACGCCGACAACTACATCCCCGGCAACCCGCTGGTGACGCCGGCGCACATCGTGCCCGAATGGTACTTCCTGCCGTTCTACGCGATCCTGCGCGCGGTGCCGGACAAGCTGGGCGGCGTGCTGCTGATGTTCGGCGCCATCGCGGTGCTGTTCGTCCTGCCCTGGCTCGACACCTCCAAGGTGCGCTCGATGCGCTACCGCCCGATGGGCAAGCTGTACTTCCTGATCTTCCTGCTGGCCTGCCTGGTGCTCGGCTACTGCGGGGGTCAGCTGCCGGACGACAAGGTGATCCCCGGTCTGTCGACCTTCACCCTGATCGATGCGGACCTGAACAGCTTCGTCTGGCTGTCGCGCTTCGCCACCCTCTACTACTTCGGCTACTTCCTGGTGGTGCTGCCGCTCCTCGGCCTGATCGAGAAGCCTCTGCCCCAGCCGGAATCGATCTCCACGCCGGTCCTGTCGCATCCGGGCGCCGCGCCCGCCGGCGCGACCGCCGCGCCTGAAATGAAGGGTTGAGCCCAGATGCTGCGTAAAGGTATCGCCCTGGCCGCCCTCGGCCTCGCCCTCGTCGCCGGTCCGGCCCTCGCCGCCGGCGGCGCCAAGGCGCCCAAGCATGTCGAGTTCAGCTTCGAAGGCCCGTTCGGCAAGTTCGACCAGGCCCAGCTGCAGCGCGGCTACAAGGTCTATCGGGAGGTCTGCGCCGCCTGCCACTCGATGAACCTGATGTCGTTCCGCAACCTCGGTCAGAAGGGCGGGCCCTTCTATGATCCGGAGTATCCGAACCCGAACGACAACCCGTACGTGAAGGCCATCGCGGCCGAGTACCAGATCAACGACATCGACTCCGAGACCGGCGACGTCATCCAGCGCCCCGGCACCTCGGCCGACCGCTTCCCCAACCCGTTCCCGAACGAGGCGGCGGCGCGGGCGGGCAACGGCGGCGCCCTGCCGCCGGACCTGTCGGTGATCGTCAAGGCCCGCCACCACGGCGCGCACTACGTCTACTCGCTGCTGTCGGGGTATCAGGACCCGCCGGCCGGCCTGCAGGTCAGCCCGGGCCAGCACTACAATCCCTACATGGCCGGCGACCTGACCGCCTACTGGACCGGCGAAGGCCACGTCCCGCCCGGCGGCTTCATCGCCATGCCGCCGCAGCTGGCGCCCGATAAGGTGACCTTCGACGACGGCACGCCCTCGACCATCGAGCAGCAGGCCAAGGACGTCGCCGCCTTCCTGGCCTGGGCCTCCGAGCCCAAGATGGAGGAGCGGAAGGCCTTCGGCTTCGGCGCGATGATCTATCTCGTGCTGTTCGCCGGCGTCCTCTACGCCAGCTACCGCCGCATCTGGCGCAACGTCGCCCACTAGGGCGACGCTGAGCTGCGGAACGACAGGGCCCGCCGGAGCGATCCGGCGGGCCCTTCTGCTATGGCGCGTCGGGCGGGTAGAGCTCCAGCCGCCCGGCGGGGAAGTCGAAGCGCAGACGCCAACGGGCGAGCACCGATGGGCCGACTGCGCCGAGTCTTGCGGTGTCGTCCTCGTAAAGCAGGCCCGCCGGCAGGTTCTCGAACAGCGCGCCGGCGAACGACAGGGCGCGCAGCTCCGCCCGCACAGGCCCATAAGGGCCGAGCTTCCCCGGCTCGGCGGCGCCCGGAACCTCCGCCACGGACCGCGACAGACGGACCGCCGCGTCCAGTCCGGTGGAGGGAGTCATCGGCCCGCCTTTGGCCTGCCCATCGTCGGCCACGGCCGCCGAGACGGTGGGGCGGCCGGCGATCCAGGTCAGGGGAAGGACGGCGGAGGGTTCGTCTTCGCGTTGCGACGCCTCGGGCGGTGAGACCTGCAGCCGGCAGGGTTCGAACTGAGCGTCGAGCACCAGATGCCGCAGGACGTCGGCCCCGATCACGCCGGCGATGGGCGTCGGGAAGGCCCAGGTGCGGGCGTCCTGGTCGACGATGGCCACCCGGCGACCGGGGAAGCTCACCCCGCCGACCCGCACCTCCAGCGTCACGGAGTCGCCGGTAAAGCCCTCGCCCATGGCGCGGGTCTCGTGAAGCTCGGTCTGCGCGGCGCCGGTGTCGATGATGAAGTCGCCCGCGACGGGCCCGACGGCGGCCGGCGCCACCAGGACCCCCTGTTCGTACCAGCAGCGCAGCTCGGCCCCACCCGCCGGCCGCGCGGCGAGCGCCAGGCCGCCCAGCGTCAGGGCGCTCAGGGCTCTCTGCATCGGTGTCTTGCGCGCCATCTCGTCCCCGTCCGGGGGCGACCATAGCCAAGGCGGCCGCCTCTGCGCGATAAGCAGTTCGCCATCGGACGAGGGAGCGGCGTGAAAATGGACCTGCGGACGGCGATCCGGACCATCCCCGACTATCCCAAGCCGGGAATCCAGTTCCGCGACATCACCACCCTGCTGGCCGACGCCCGGGCCTTCCGGCGTGCGGTCGACGAACTCGTCCAGCCGTTCGCGGGGCTGAAGATCGACAAGGTCGCCGGCATCGAGGCGCGCGGCTTCATCCTGGGCGGCGCCGTCGCCCACCAGCTCTCGGCCGGCTTCGTCCCCCTGCGCAAGAAGGGCAAGCTGCCGCACCGGACGCGCTCGGCGGCCTATGCCCTGGAATACGGCTCCGACGCGCTGGAGGTGCATCTGGACGCCGTGCTCGAGGGCGAGCGGGTGATGCTGGTCGACGACCTGATCGCCACCGCCGGCACCGCCCTGGCGGCCGTCGACCTCCTGCGCCAGGGCGGCGCCGAGGTGCTGGCCGCGGCCTTCGTGATCGACCTGCCGGACCTGGGCGGCGCCGCGCGTCTCCGCGCGGCCGGCGTGCCGGTCTCGACCCTGGTGGCGTTCGAAGGCGATTAGACGCCCTTCGCCGCCGCCTCCAGCGGCGCGATGTCCAGCTTGACCATCTGCATCATCTGTTCGGTCACGCGGCGGACCACCTGCGGATCGGGATCGCGCATCAGTTCGCCCAGCCGCCGGGGGGCGATCTGCCAGCACAGGCCCCAGCGGTCGCGAAGCCAGCCGCACTGCTCGACCTCGCCGCCCGCCTGCAGGGCGTCCCAGAGGCGGTCCAGCTCGGCCTGGGTGTCGCACTCCACCATGACCGAGAAGCTGTGGTTGAAGGGGTCGAGCGGCCCGGCCTCGATGGCCATGTAGCTCTGGTCGCCCAGGGTGAAGCTCAGGATCTTCACGCTGCCGGCCGGCCCGGAGGGGCTGTCGGCCATGACCGCCGAGCTGCTCTCGATCTTCGAACCCGGAATGAGCGAGGTGTAGAGGCGGACCGCGGCCTCCATGTCCTTCTCGAACCAGAGATGCTGGGTGACCTTCATGGCGCTGTCCTTCCTGCCGCCGATGGCGCCGGTCTCGCCACCGTTTCGCCAGAGGACGAACGGCGCATCCGCACGCCGACATGACGGTCGAGAAATCTCAGGCGCCTTCGCCGCGGCCGCCGCCGTTGCGGGTGAAGACCTGCAGGGTGCGCAGCCGGGCCAGGCGCGCGGCGTCGGGCTGATAGTCCTTGCGCCGGTCGGAGAAGAAGCCGTGGCCGGCGTCGTAGAGATAGATGGGCAGGTCCGGATGCCGCTCGCGGATCTCCTCGACCCGTTCCATGGGGATGGAGGCGTCGGTCTTGCCGAAGTGCAGGATGGTGGGGCAGCGGGGCGTCTCGTCCATCAGCTCGCTGATCCGCCGGCCATAGAAGCACGACGCCGCCGCCACGCCCTCGCAGCGGCAGGCGACCAGCCAGGCGGCCGCCCCGCCCCAGCAGTATCCGGCGACGAAGACGGGGCCTTCCAGGGCGTCGATGGCGGCCTGAGCGTCGCTGGCCACCAGGTCCCAGGGGGCGGCCTGGGACAGCGCCACGGCGGCCTGCATGTCGGCGGCCTCGTAGCTCGCCTGGAAGCCCGGCTGCTGGCGGTCGTAGTAGGCGGGGGCGATGACCTCGTAGCCGTCCTCGGCGAACCCGTCGGCCAGCTCGCGGATATGGTCGGTGACGCCGAAGATCTCCTGGATCAGGACGAGCCCGCCACGTCGCGCGTCGGTCGGGCGTACGCGATAGGCCTCGAACACGAAGCCGTCCGCCCCGCTGGTCAGCCGGATCGTCTCTCCGGCGCTCATGCGGACTCGAAGAGTTCGCGGGTGCGGGCCCGGGCGAGGTCGGCCGCCTCCTCGTGGTAGCGCTCGGGGCTCTCGTTGTTGAAGCCGTGACCGGCGCCTTCGTAGATGTAGACCGGCGTCTCCGGATGGTGCGCCTTCACCGCCTTCTCCACCTCGTCGGCCGGAATGCCCGGATCGGTGTGGCCCAGGTGGACGATGGTCGGGCACCGCAGGGTGATGTGGGCGTTGGCCTGCAGCATGCTGCCGTAATAGCTGGACGCCGCCGCGATCCCCTCGACCTTGGAGGCCGCCAGCCAGGCCAGCGAACCGCCATAGCAGTAGCCGACCACGCAGACCTTGCCGCGGGGCTTCAGGAAGTCCCGCGCCGCAGCGATGTCGGCCATGGCCTGTTCCAGCGGCGTGGCGCGGGCGTGGGCGACGCCGGCGCTGATCCCCTCCTGGTCGTGGGCCACGGAGAAACCGCGCTGGCGGCGATCGAACAGGGCCGGGGCGATCGCCTCGTAGCCCGCTTTGGCCCAGCGCTCGACATCGGCCCGGACGTATTTGTCGATGCCGAAAATCTCCTGCAGCACGATCACCCCGCCCTTGCGCGGGGTGAACGGCGCCTCGTGATAGGCCGACAGCGCGAAGCCGTCGTGGCCGCTGGTCAGCGTGATGGTGTCGCCCATGGTCGTCTCCCTTGGCCTTCCAGCCTAGGGCGCCGTGCGGCCGTGCGGCTAGACGTTGAAGCGGAAGTTCATCACGTCGCCGTCGTGGACGACGTACTCCTTGCCTTCCTGGCGCAGCTTGCCGGCCTCGCGCGCGCCGGCCTCGCCGTTGAACTTCACATAGTCGCCGAAGGCGATGGTCTCGGCCCGGATGAAGCCCTTCTCGAAGTCGGTGTGGATCACGCCGGCGGCCTGAGGCGCCGTGGCGCCCACGGGGATGGTCCAGGCGCGGGCCTCCTTCGGGCCGGCGGTGAAGTAGCTCTGCAGGCCGAGCAGCTTGTAGGCCTCGCGGATCAGGCGGTTCAGGCCCGGCTCCTCCAGCCCCAGGGTCTCGAGGAACTCGGTGCGCTCCTCGGCGTCCAGCAGGGCGATCTCGGCCTCGATCTGGGCGGAGATGACGACGGTCTCGGCGCCGTCCTGCCGGGCCTTCTCGGCGACCTTCTCCGACAGTTCGTTGCCGGTGGCGGCCGAGGCCTCGTCGACGTTGCAGACATAGAGGGCGGGCTTGGAGGTGAGCAGCTGAAGCATGCGCCAGCCCTTCTCGTCCTCGGCGTCGATCCTGGCGGCCCGGGCCGGGCGACCTTCGTTCAGCTGATCCAGCGCCAGCTTCACGAGGCGCAGGGTGGCCGCGCTCTCCTTGTCGCCGACCTTGGCGCGCTTCTCGAGATTGGCGACCCGCTTCTCCAGGCTCTCCAGGTCGGCCAGCATCAGCTCGGTCTCGATGATGTCGAGATCCGACAGGGGGTCGATGCGCCCCTCCACATGGGTGATGTCGTCGTTCTCGAAGCAGCGGGCGACGAAGGCCACGGCGTCGCAGTCGCGGATGTTGGCCAGGAACTGGTTGCCCAGGCCTTCGCCCTTGGAGGCGCCACGGACCAGGCCCGCCACGTCCACGAAGTTCATGCGCGAGGGGATGATCTCCTTGGAGCCGGCGATCCTGGCCAGGGCCTCCAGGCGCGGCTCGGGCACCGCCACGTCGCCCACGTTCGGCTCGATGGTGCAGAACGGGTAGTTGGCCGCCTGGGCCGCCGCCGTCTGGGTGAGCGCGTTGAACAGGGTGGACTTGCCGACGTTCGGCAGGCCGACGATGGCGACTTTCAGGGCCATGGGGTCCTCGGGAATACGGGTGGAGCCGCGCCCTCTTAGCCGAGCGGCGGCCGGTTGTCCTTAGGGCTGCTGGGCGCGGCCCTGGCGGGCCTGACGGGTGTCGGCCTTGTCGGCGGGGGCCAGGCGCATGACCTCGGCCTGGTATTTCTCGTCCTCGCCGGCGGCCAGCAGGGGGGCGGCGTCGGCGCAGGCGCGCAGGAGATCGGCGACCCAGCCCTGCTCGACCTTGTGGAAATCGGACAGGACGTGACCCTGCACCAGCTCCTTGTGCCCCGGATGGCCGGTGCCCAGGCGCGCGCGGCGGAAGTCGGGACCCACCTGGCCGGTGATGGAGCGGACGCCGTTGTTGCCGGCCGCGCCGCCGCCGGTCTTCATCCGGAAACGGCCGGGCGCCAGGTCGATCTCGTCATAGAAGACGACCAGGTCCGAGGGCTTGAGCTTGAAGAACTTCAGCGCCGCGCCGACGGCGTTGCCGCTGTCGTTGTAATAGGTCTGCGGCTTGAGGATCAGGGCCTTGACCGGCCCGTCCGGGGTCTCGATCGACCCCTCGCGCGTCAGGCTCTGGAACCGCGACCGCTCGGGACCGAAGGTCCAGCGGCGCGCGATCTCGTCGACGGCCATGAAGCCGATATTGTGGCGGTTGCCCGCATAGCGCGCGCCGGGATTGCCGAGGCCGGCGAGGATCAGCATGCGACCCTCCGCTGCGGACGGCGCCCCGGCGCGGCCGAGGGCTTAGCCCTCGGTCTCGGAGGTGGCGGAGGCCGTGGCGGCCGCATCGGCGTCGGCCGCAGCGTCCTGGGCGGCCTGGGCCGAGGTGCCGGCGACGGTCGCGATCACGAAGTCGCGGTCGACGGTCGGCGAGACGCCCTTGGGCAGCTTGATGCTGGAGATGCGGATGGTGTCGCCGATCTCCAGGCCCGACAGGTCGTGGACCAGCTCCTCGGGGATGGCGTCGGCCGGGCAGGACAGCTCGACGTCGTGACGCACCACGTTCAGCGTGCCGCCGCGCTTCAGGCCCGGCGAGGCGTCGTGGTTGGTGAAGTGCACCGGCACCGAGATCTTGATCTGCTGGTGCTCGTCGACGCGATAGAGGTCGAAGTGCCACGGCTCGTCGGTGACCGGATGCATGTCGATCGCCTTGGCGATGACCGGCTGGGTCTCCTTGCCGTACTTCAGGGTCACCAGGTGGCCCAGCAGCTTGCCCGTATAGAGCGCCTTGCGGAACTCGTTGGCGGCCACCGAGATGGCCACGGGATCCTTGTCGCCGCCATAGCGCACGCCCGGCACCTTGCCTTCGCGGCGGACGGCGCGCGCCGCGCCCGTCCCGGTCTGTTCACGCACTTCGACGTTCAATACGATATCGGCCATAGCCTTGCCTCAAAACGAAACCGCCGCGCGAACCCGCGCGGCGAGGGTCGCGATCCCGTAGGGGACCGGAAAAGGGTGCGCGTAGATACACACAACTGCGCCGCCATGCAACGGCGGGGGCGAAGATCAGCGCGATTTCGCCGCGCCGCCGCCGCCCACCTCCGCCAGGGCCGCCGTTTCGGCGACCTGGACGGCGGTCTCGGACAGGCCCGCGCCCTTCATCAGGCACTGGCCGGTGTCCATCAGGGCGTGCTGGCCCAGGCAGAAGACGTCCTCATAGTGCGGCTTGGAGACGGCCAGGCACTGGTAGAGGTTCAGCTTGGCCATGTTCAGGCACGAGGCCGAGGCCGGCTCGGCCATCACGGCCTTGATCAGGTCGGCGCGGTTCTCGCCGGCCTCGCCCAGCACCGCCAGGGCGGCGACGGCCAGGCTGCGCGCCACCATGCGGCTGTAGGGCGGCTGGGCGGGCTGCCCGCTGAGGCCCATGGGCGCGGCGCCCACGGCGGCCTGCTGCAGGCGGGCGGTCTCCTCGCCCTCGCCGACGATCGGCGTCGCCGACAGGGCCTTGGCCTGGGACAGACGCAGGGCGCGGTTCTCGACCTCGGCCTTGGACCACTTGGAATGCTGGATGTCGTAGGCCGCCTGCTTCACGGCCGAGCCCACCTCGAACAGGTGCTTGCCCTCGGCGCCGTAGGCGCCGACCACCAGGCTGGCCGCGCCCTGGGCGCCCGGAAGGCTGGCGGCGTAGAAGGGATCGGCGACGATGTCGTTCGTCATCTTGGCGCGGGTTTCGGGATCGGCGGCGTATTTGCGCACCGCGCCGACGAACTCGGCGTCCTGCAGGGCCGCCACCGCGCCATAGGCCACCGCCCCGCGCAGGAACTGCTCGGGCTCGTAGGCGACGCCGGTCTTCAGCGAATCGGCGATGTCGGCGCCGTCTTCGAAGTTCGGCGTGATCGCCGCCGAACGCTCCATGTAATAGCGGTAGGCGCTGGCCTGTTCGATCAGGGACGGCGCGAGGGCCACCGGCGGCGGCGGCGGCGCGGGCGGCGGCGGCAGCGGCGGCAGCGGCGGGCGGCGACAGCGCTTCGGTGGTGCCGCCGTCGGCGCCTCGTTCCGACGCGGCTGCCGCCTCTGCAGATGGGGACGACGAAGATGGCTGGGCCGCGGTGAT
>CAYQPL010000122.1:0-6683 GCA_964419395.1 uncultured Phenylobacterium sp.
AGGTGCCAGTCGGCTTCCCAGCCGCCGAAACTGTGCTCGCCGTGCAGGTCGGTGAAGGACACGCCGTTGGAGTAGATCCCGTCCTCGAAGGAGGCGACCACCGGCACGCCGATCAGGTCGGCGGTCTCGAAGTTGCGCGTGCCCGAATAGGCGTTCGCGTAGTAGAAGGTGTACTGATTGCGCTCTTCGAAGTCGTTGAACTCGGTGTTCAGGTGGCTCAGCGTCAGGCGCAGGTCGTCGGACGGTGCGTACTCGATCTTGCCTGAATAGGATTCGGTCTGGCGCGTGATGATGTACTTGGCGATCCGCATCTGCGTCACGCCGACGTCGTCGAAGCGCGGTTCGGCGTTGTTGGTGTGCTGCTCGAACGAATAGTGCGAGCCGGCGAAGGTGACGCCCCAGGTCCCGTTGGACCAGCCCACGCGGCCGGAATACTGCTTCACCGGGCCGTCGCCATTGTCGACGAAGCCGCCGCCGGCGTCGAAGGAGCCGTGGAAGCCCATCTCCGTCAGGGGCGAATAGGTCAGGATGTTGACCCGGCCCGCCAGGGCTTCGGCCGGCATGGAGGGCAGCAGGGTCTTGTTCAGCTCGACCTGGTCGATCTGCACCGCCGGGACGGAGTCGAAGCGGAAGATGCGGTCTTCGGCGCCCAGGACGTTGACGCCGTCCAGGGCGACGGTGGTCCACCGGGTCGGCGCGCCGCGAATCTGGATGTAGCGTTCCTGGCCCTGGTCGCGCTGGACGCCGACGCCGGGCAGGCGGGCGAGCGCGCCGGCGGCCGTGGCGTCGGGGAAGCGGCCGATGGTGTCGGAGGCGATGACGTTGACGATGTTGTCGGAGGCCCGCTGGATCTCCTGCGACTTCTCGATCGAGTCCCGGATCGGGGTGGCCGTGACGACCAGTTCGGAAACCGTGGCGTCCTGGGCGGCGGCGTGGCCGGCGGCGGCGAGGATGGGCAGGGAGGCCGATACGGCCAGGATGGCGCGGCGGCTGCGGACGGCGGAACGGCCCCCCGCGTGGCGGTGATTGGATGACATGGTCCGTCCCCCTTCTTGCTGTGATCAGCGGACGGGAGCCTCGATTAGGCTCTGGGGGTGTCATCCTTTCGGTGTTTTGGTGATGTGTCGGTGTAGCCGCCGCGACTTGTCGGATAGACAGGGCTGCGGACGGGCCCGGGCGTCGCCCCCCGGGCCCGCCAAAACTAGACCTCAACCATGAAGTTTCTTGGCGGCCTCGGCGATCTTCTTGCCCTGATAGCGTGCGCCGGCCAGTTCGTTCTCGCTGGGCTGGCGTGAGCCGGCGGCGCCGGCGATGGTCGTCGCCCCGTAGGGGCTGCCGCCGGTGACCTCGTCCAGGCGCAGCTGGCCCTGGAATCCGTAGTCCAGCCCGACAACGATGAGGCCGAAGTGCAGCAGGTTGCCGATGATGGAGAACAGCGTCGTCTCCTGGCCGCCGTGCTGGGTCGCCGTCGAGGTGAAGGCGCCGCCGACCTTGCCGTTCAGCGCCCCCCTGGCCCACAGGCCGCCGGCCTGGTCGAGGAAGTTGGCCATCTGCGAGGCCATGCGGCCGAACCGGGTGCCGACGCCGACGATGATGGCGTCGTAGTCGGCCAGCTCCTCGATGCTGGCGATCGGCGCTTCCTGGTCGAGCTTGTAGTGCGAGGCCTTGGCGACCTCTTCAGGGACGAGTTCGGGCACGCGCTTGATGTCGACCTCGACGCCCGCCTCGCGGGCGCCCTCGGCCACGGCCTTGGCCATGGTCTCGATGTGGCCGTAGGACGAGTAGTAGAGGACAAGGACCTTGGTCACGTTCGTATCTCCTGTCGGGACAAGGGGAGGGGACGCGGCCTCAGGCCGCGTCCACCAGGACCAGTTCGGCGTCTTCCAGGGCGGTGATGCGCAGGACGCCTTCGTCGGTGATCGCCGCGCCGTCGCGGGCGGCCAGTTCGACGCCGTTCACCTCGACCCGTCCCGCGGCCGGGACCAGATAGGCGTGGCGGGCGGAGTCGAGGGCGTACTCGGTCGTCTCGCCGGCCTTCAGCGTGGCGCCCAGCACGCGCGCCTCGGTGCGGATCGGCAGGGCCTCGCCATCGTCCTCGTAGCCGCTGGCCAGGGTGACGAAGCGGCCGGACCGGTCGCCCTTCGGGAAGGGCTTGGCGCCCCAGGACGGCGCGCCGCCGTAGCGGGTCGGCTCGATCCAGATCTGGAAGATGCGCGTCGTCTCGGGCTCGAGATTGTATTCGGCGTGCCGGACGCCCGACCCCGCGCTCATCACCTGGACGTCGCCGGCCGTCGTGCGGCCGGTGTTGCCGAGGCTGTCCTGATGGGTGATCGCGCCCTCGCGGACATAGGTGATGATCTCCATGTCGGCGTGCGGATGCGGCGGGAAGCCGGAGTTCGGCGCGATCTCGTCGTCGTTCCAGACGCGCAGGGCGCCCCAGTTCATGCGCCGGGCGTCGTGATAGCCGGCGAACGAGAAATGGTGCCGGGCCTTGAGCCAGCCATGGTCGGCGCCGCCCAGGCTGTCGAACGGTCTGCGTTCAATCATCTTTCCACCTCCGCGCCGCCGTCGGCGCGCTTGCCTGAGGTGAAGATAGGCGGCAGGGTCCGATCATAAATAGAAACCCACGAAACTCATTGTTTCCAAAAACGACATGAGCGGCCTGCCCGACCTCGAAGCCATGGCGATCTTCGCCCGCGTCGTGGAGCTGCGCTCCTTCGCCGCCGCGTCGGAGGATCTGCGCCTTTCCAAGGCGACGGTGTCCAAGGCCGTCGGCCGCCTGGAAACGCGGCTGGGCGCGCGGTTGTTCAACCGGACGTCCCGGCGCCTGGCCCTGACCGAGGCGGGCGGTCGCCTGGCGGAGCGCGCCCGGCGGCTGCTGGCCGACGCCGAGGCCGCCGAGGCCGAGGCCCTCGCCGAGACCTTGCAGCCCCGCGGCCTCGTGCGGCTGGCCGCGCCCATGTCCTTCGGCCTCATCGAACTGGCCCCCATCCTGCCGGACTTCCTGGCCGCCCACCGGGAGGTGTCGGTGGACCTCCACATGAGCGACGACAGGATCGACCTTGTCGGCCGGGGGTTCGACATGGCGCTGCGCATCGCCGATCTGCCCGACTCCTCCCTCGTGGCGCGGCGGATCCGCACCGTCGACCGCGTCGTGGTGGCCTCGCCCGCCTATCTGGCCCGGCACGGGCGGCCCACCCATCCCAGCCACCTCGCCGAGCACGCCTGCCTGGGCTACGCCTACCTGCCGACGCCGGAGACCTGGCGGTTTTCGGGGCCGGGCGGGGAGCAGGTCGCCGTCCGTCCCTCGGGCCCCTTGCGCGCCAACAACGCCGAGGCGCTTCTGCCGGCGCTGGAGGCGGGGCTGGGCCTGGCGGTGCAGCCCGACTTCATCGTCCGCGCCTGCCTCGCCGAGGGGCGCCTGGAGGCGGTCCTGCCCGAGTGGCGCGCGCCGCCGATCGCCCTGCATCTGGTCTCCCCGCCCGGCGGGCCGCGGCCGGTGCGGGTCACCGCCCTGGCCGATTTCCTGGTGCGGCGGCTGGCGGCCGGCGAACGCATTGAGCCGAGGCCGGATCCGTGGCCTGGATGAGGGACGCCGCCGCCGGTCCGGCGGTCGATCGGGAGAAGGGATGATGGGCTCGATCCGCGTCGCCGCGCCCCTCGGCGCCGGCCTGCTGGCCTTCGCAGGCCTGGCCGGCTGCGGCACCATTTCGCGCGAACCCTTCGACGCCGCCGCCGCCTCGCCGCCGGCCTCGCCCCTGGCCGTCTTCCGCTTCTCGGCCGCCGACGAGGAGGCGGGCGCGAGGTTTCTGGAGCGATGGCGCGCCGAACGGCAGGCCCATGGCCGCGAGGGGATCACCGCCCTGGCGATTTCGGCGGGGGGCGCCAACGGCGCCTATGGCGCCGGCGTGCTGATCGGCTGGACCGAGGCCGGCGACCGGCCGGACTTCGACGTCGTCACCGGCGTCAGCACCGGCGCCCTGATCGCCCCTTTCGCCTTTCTCGGCCCGGACTGGGACGATGAGCTGCAGGCGGCCTATACGGACGAGGACGCCGCGCGCCTGACGGACGGCCATTGGGCCATCTTCGTCCGGCCGGCCCTGTTCGGCGGCCAGTCCCTGCGCGACCTGATCGCCAAGTATGTCGACGCGCCGCTGCTGGCGGCGATCGCCGCACAGCATCGGACCGGGCGGCGTCTGCTGGTGGCGACCACCGACCTCGACGCCCAGGAGACCATCGTCTGGGACATGGGCGCGATCGCCCTGGCGGGCCAGACCCCCGGCTACGCGGCGACGGCCGTCTCGCTCTTCCGCACGGTGCTCGTGGCCTCGGCGAGCATTCCGGGCGTCTTCCCGCCGGTGATGATCGCCGCCGACGGGGCCGAGGGCGGGCGGATGGAGATGCATGTGGACGGCGGGGTCACGACCCCCTTCGTCCTGGCCCCGGCCGCCATGGCCTTCTGGGAGCCTGATGGGGTGATGACGCCGCGCCGGCTGTTCGTCATCGTCAATGGGGAGCTGTCGCCGAGCTACGGGGTGACCCGCGGGGCCACCCTGCCGATCCTGATGCGCAGTTTCGACACCATGTCCAAGGCCGATCTGCGGGCGCATCTCGGCGCGAGCCTGGCCTTCGCCGAACATAACGGCGCCAGCTTGCGCTACGCCGCCATCCCGCCGGCCCTGGGGGCCGACAGCCTGGCCTTCGACCAGGCTTCCATGCGCCGGCTGCTGGACGCCGGACGCGCGGCCGGGGCCGAGGGGCGGGCCTTCGAGGCGGTGACGCGCAGCCGCGTCCCGCGCGTCGACGCGCCCGGTCCCTAGAGCGTGGCGCGGTCTGACGGAATCAGACGCCGCTCGAGGTTCCACCCCGAGGCGCGTTTCGCCCGATAAGCGGCTCCCGCTTTGGAACGCGCCTTAGGCGGCGCTGGAGACGGGCTTCGTCGCGGCCTCGGGCGGGGCGGGCTGGGCCAGCCGGACGCTGCGGCCTTCGAACACCGCGCCGGTCTCCATGGCCAGCTGTTCGTGGGCGATGTCGCCCTCGATATGGGCCGTCCCGAAAAGACGCACCTGGCGGGCCTTGAGCGGGCCCTTCACATGGCCGCGGATCTCGGCCACGACGGCCACGACCGAGCCTTCGATCCGCCCCTTCGGGCCCAGGCACAGCTTGCCCACGCGCACGTCGCCGCGCACCAGGCCGTCGATCTGCAGTTCGGCTTCGCCGGCGAGGTCGCCCTGGATGCAGAGGCCCTCGGCGATCAGCGAGGCGGGCCGCGGTTTGGCGGCGGGCGCCGGCGCGGGGCGGGGCGGCGTGGGCGCGTCCAGGCTCAGGGGACGGGCGGGCGTCTTGTTGGTCTTCTCGAACATGGCGGCGTCTCACCTCGGTACGGTCGCCCGAGCCGCTGCAAGCGCCGGGCCGCCGGTCAGTCTCCCGCCAGGGCCCCGCGCACCAGGCGGGCGTACAGCCTCTCCTCAATGCCGCGCGGCTGCGACAGCCCCAACCGTTCGAGGGCTTCACGAGTGAGTGAGTTGGTGCGGCCCGCCGTCACACCTCTCCAGGCGAGAGCGGCGATGTCGGCCTTGGAGGCGGCGGCCGCCTTGATCGTCTGGAGCGCCGGCGCCAGGGCCTGCTCCACCGGCGTCATCTCGCCGCCGAAGGGGAAGGCGGGCAGGTCGCCGGCCTTGCGGAACGGGGCCAGCCGTGCGGCGAGCACGTCCGGTCGGTTGTCGGCGGCATAGGAGGGCAGGCGATGGGCTTCCGGCAGCTTGCCCGCGCCCCTGGCCTGGCCGACCAGTTCGTCGTGGAAGCGGGCGTCGGCGACGTTGAGCATGGCGGCGATCACCGCCTCGTCCCGCGCGCCGCGCAGGTCCGCGACGCCATATTCGGTGACCACCATGTCACGCAGGTGTCGGGGAATGGTCGTGTGTCCGTAGGACCAGCGGATGTTGCTCTCCGGGCCGTCGCTTGCCGTGCGGCTGGCCGGCAGGGTCATGATCGAGCGCGCGTCCGGCAGGGCGAAGGCTTGGGCCACGAAGTTGTACTGCCCGCCGACGCCGCTCACGACGCGGCCGTCCTCCAGGCCGTCCGAGGCCACCGCCCCCAGCAGCGTGGCCACCATGGCGTTGTTGACGAAGCGCGCCTTCTTCCGCGCCGCCACGCGCTCTTCGTAGTCGGCGCCGAACAGCGCGTTGACGAAACCCACCTCGCGCATCTGGAATCTGGCGCGCTCCTCCAGCGGCATGTCGCGCAGGGCGGCGTAGAAGTCCCGCGGCGCCAGGAAGAAGGCGGCGTGCAGGACGGCGCCGTCCGCCTCCCGCTTCAGGATTCCGGCGCGATAGAGTTCGAGGAAGGCGTCGACGAACATCTCCGTCGCGGCATAGAGGCCTTCCTCGAACGGCTCCATGTGGCGTTCCAGCCGGTCGTCGGGCGGCAGCAGGGCCGAGAGGATCTCGGCGAACCGCGCCGGCCGCCGATGGCGCATGATGAGGGCGTGGGCCACCGCGTGGCCCATGGACCCGATGCCGATCTCGAGCGTGCCGCCGTCGGGGATCAGGCTCGCGACGTGGAAACCCATGGCGTAATGGACGAGGCTGACCGGCTGCTTGGGCGGACCGGGCAGGGGGAATTCGACGTCCGGGCTCTCCAGCATCCAGGCGAAGGCCTCGGGCGGCAGCTCGGCGGGGCCG
>CAYQPL010000122.1:6693-10295 GCA_964419395.1 uncultured Phenylobacterium sp.
GGGCCGGGCATGTAGGGCAGTTCCGAATTCACCTGTCCCGCCAGCAGGACCTTGCTGCGTCCTTCGGCCTTGGCCTTCAGCAGTTCCAGGGTGATGTCGGTGTTGCAGGACAGGCTGTAGGCCCCGCGGTCCTCGTCCCTGGCCACCAGTTGCGCCACCACATTGCAGCCGCGGTCGATCAGATAGCCGCTGGCATGGGTGTAGTTGGCCGAGATGTAGCTCTGCTGCACCTGCGGGTCGTTCAGCCACACGCCGGCCTGCAGGAAGAACTCGTCCACCTCGATGTTTGGCGGCAGCCCGCCGGCCTTCAGCGCCTGGGCGTAGGCGAGCTCGGGGTAGCCGCCCAGGGTGCGCGCCAGGATCGGCTCGAGGAACCGCTTCTCCAGCAGGCTGGAGGGCTTCGGCGGCGTCAGGGTCAGGGCCGTGAAGATGCGTAAGGATATGCCGCGGTCCGTCGCCGCCCGCGCATAGAGGGCGTTGGCGATGTGGTTGGCCTTGCCGAGGCCCAGCGGCAGGCCGAGCACGATCTGGCCGTCCAGCCGCTCGATGATCGCCTGGGCGACCGCGTCCGGGTCGCTCAGACGGCGAGGCGTGTCCGTCACGTCAGGCGGTCCCAGCCCGGATCGGGGGCGAAGCGTTCGCCCTGGGTGCGAGCCAGCTCTTCCATGCGGGCCTTCAGCGCGGCCGGGTCATGGCTGCGGGCATAGTGGATCGGCCCGCCCCGGAAGGGGGCGAAGCCCGCGCCGAAGATCATCGCCCCGTCGACCACGTCCTCGTCGGCGACCACGCCCTTGCGCAGGCATTCCAGGCAGGCGTCGATCATCGGCAGGATCAGCCGGTCGGTCATCTCCTGGGTGGGCTTGGCGAAGGACCTGGCCTTCACCGGCTCATGGCCCTTCCACTCGTAGATGCCCTTGCCGGTCTTGCGGCCGAGTTCGCCGCGATCGACCTTGCCCCGCAGGGTGTCGGGCGGGACGGGCAGGGGCTTGTCCAGATTGGCCTTCAGGCTGTCGGCCACGGCGATGCCGATGTCGAGGCCCACCTGGTCGGCGAGCGTCGCCGGGCCCATGGGCATGCCGAAGGCCTCGGCGGCGGCGTCGATGGTCTCGGGCGCATGGCCCTCCTGCATCATGACCATGGCTTCCAGCATGTAGGGCGTCAGCGCCCGGTTCACGAGGAAGCCCGGCGCGCTCCGGACCGGCGCAGGCAGGCGGTCGATCTGGCCGAGGAAGGCCTTGGCCACGTCCATCGTCGCGTCGCTGACCCCCTCGTGGGTGACCAGTTCGACGAGCTGCATGCGCGAGACCGGATTGAAGAAATGGACGCCGATCAGCCGTTCGGGCTTCTGCAGCCCCTCGGCCAGCGCCTCCAGGCGGATGGACGAGGTGTTGGTGGCCAGCACGGCGCCCGGCTTCATCTTCGGCTCGAGCCCGGCATAGATCTTCTTCTTGAGATCCAGCTTTTCGGGCGCGGCCTCGATGATCAGGTCGGCGTGCCGCACGCCTTCCCCCTTCACGTCGGGGATCAGGCGGTCGAGGGCGTCACGCGTCTTGGCGCTGTCGTGACCGAGCTTGGGATAGAGCTCGGCGGCCCGGCCGATCGCCAGGGCGATGATCTCGGGCTTCAAGTCGGCCAGAGTCACCCGCAGGCCATGCCAGGCGGCCCAGGCGGCGATGTCTCCGCCCATGGCGCCGGCGCCGATCACGTGCAGGTGGCGAGGTTTGCGAACAGAGTCCGGGACCTCGGTGATCTTCTTCATCTTTTCACGGAGGAAAAAGACCCGGATCAGGTTCTGCGCCGTGTCCGTCGCCATCAGCCGCGCGAAGGAGGCGACCTCGGCCTTGCGCATGGCCTTCAGGTCGTCGCCGTGGCGCTCCCACAGATCGACCAGGGCCCCGGGTGCGGGATAGTGCTCCGGCGGCGCCTGCTTGGCCGCCTGGCTGCGCATGCGGTCGGCGCCCGCGCGGCGCGGCAGCTCGGCGCTGAAGAGGCGTTCGGTCACCTGGGTGCGCAGGCGGTTCAGGCGCTTCACCTTCGGCTTCAGCTCGCCCTCGGCGACGGCCTTCACGGCCGCCCGCACATGGCGCTCCTCGGCCACCGCGTCGACCAGGCCCAGCGCCTTGGCCTGGCCCGGGCGCATCGTCTTGCCCGTCAGCATCATCTGCATGCCTTCGAGCGGGTCGATCAGGTCGAGCAGCCGCGCCGTGCCGCCCAGTCCCGGATGCAGCCCAAGCTGCACCTCCGGAAAGCCCAGCCGCGCCTCTTCGCCCACCAGGAGGCGGTGGTCGCAGGCGAGCGCGATCTCCAGTCCGCCGCCCAGGGCATAGCCGTGGATCACCGCCACGGTGGGGGCAGTCAGGGCCGCCAGCCGGTCGACCACCTGATGGGCGCGGCCCATCCGTTCCTCGATCTCGGCCGCATCGCGCGCGCCGACGAAGGCCTTCACATCGGCGCCGGCGAAGAAGCCGCTGGCCTTGGCCGAGCGGATGGCAAGTGCGCGAGGCGGATCCTGCTCCACCTCGGCGAGGATCTGGTCGAGCTCCTCCAGCACCGCTTCGGAGAGGGTGTTGGCGCTGGCGTCCGGCTGATCGGCGATCAGCCAGGCGACGCCGTCCTCGTCGCGCGAGAGGCGCCAGTTCGTCCAGCGGCCGGGCGTCCCGTCGTCAGGACCGAGCTCCATCTGCCGCGATTTCAGCGTCTTCCAGACGATACCTGTCATCGCATCCTCCCTCAGACCGCCTGGATCAGCATCGCGCCGCCCTGGCCGCCGCCGATGCACTCGGTGGCGACGCCGCGGGGCTGGGACAGCCTTCGCATGGCGTTGACCAGGTGCAGGACGATGCGCGCACCGCTGGCGCCGACGGGGTGGCCGAGGCCGATGGCCCCGCCATCGACGTTCAGCCGCTCGCGGTCGATCTGGCCGAAGTCGCCTTCCAGCCCCAGGACCTCGCGGCGGAATTCGTCGTCCTCCCAGGCGCGGAGGCAGGCCAGCACCTGGGCGGCGAAGGCCTCGTTCAGCTCCCAGATCGGGATATCGGACAGCGTCATGTCGTGGGCGCGCAGCAGGGGCGTCGTGCACATCACCGGTCCAAGCCCCATGACGCGGGGGTCGAGCGCGGCCCACCGGCTGTCGACGATCTCGGCCAGGGGCGTCAGGCCGTGCTCCTTCACCGCCTCTTCCGAGGCCAGGATCACCCAGGTCGCGCCGTCGGTGATCTGGGACGAGTTGCCGGCCGTCACCTTGCCCCAGGGCGGCTCGAAAGCCGGTTTCAACTTGGCCAGCTTGTCGGCCGAGGAGTCCGGCCGCACGCCGTCATCCTTGTCGTAGAGTTCGCCGTCGGCGGCGAAGGCGGGCTCAAGCTCGCCATCGAACCATCCCTCCTGCTGGGCGCGCGCGCTCCGATTCTGGCTTTCGGCGGCGTAGACGTCGGCCTCATGGCGGGAAATGTCGAAGACCTGCGCCAGCACCTCGGCGGTCTGGCCCATGTTCAGGTCGGTGATCGGGGCCGTGAGGCCGCGCTCCAGGCCGATGACCGGCGACAGAAATTCCGGCTTGAAGCCCAGCGCCGCCTTGGCGCGGGCCATGGGGCTGCGGGCGCCGT
>CAYQPL010000123.1:0-10195 GCA_964419395.1 uncultured Phenylobacterium sp.
CCGCCACGCCGCCGCCCGCCCAGGCGCCGACCCGCGCTCCGCCCGTCACGACGCCGCCGCCCGCGCGGCCGAGCCCCGCCAACCCGGCTCCGGCTCCGGCGCCGCGCGCGCCGGCGATCGTCTCCTCGAGCCGGACGCCGGCCGACGCCCAGATCTCCCAGCTGGGCCGCGGACGCTTCATCTGGCCGCTGCGCGGCGACATGCTGTCCACCTTCGGGCCGAAGGGGACCGGCCAGCGCAATGACGGCATCAACATCCGGGCGCGCGCCGGCGAGACGGTCCGCGCCGCGGCGGCCGGCGACGTGGTCTATGCCGGGGACCAGGTGCCGGGCTTCGGCAACCTCGTCCTCATCAAGCACGCCGACGGCTGGGTGAGCGCCTACGGCCACCTGTCCCGCGTCGACGTGAAGATGCAGGACAAGATCGCCCAGGGGCAGCAGATCGGTCAGGCCGGCGACACCGGCGGCGTCTCCGAGCCGCAGCTGCACTTCGAGGTGCGATACGCGCCCACGCCGCAGGACCGGGCCCGGCCGATCGATCCGATGCTCGTCCTGCCGCAGTAGGCGCCGAGGTCAGAGGGGCAGGGGCTTTCCCTGCTCCCCGGCCAGGTCGCGGATGAACTGCCAGGCCACGCGGCCGGAGCGCGCGCCGCGCAGCTGCGCCCATTGCAGGGCGCGGCGGGCGAGGTCCGGGACGGCCAGGTCGAACCGCTGCGCATAGGCGCGCACCGCCTCCAGATAGGCGGCCTGGTCCATGGGCGGAAAGCCGATCCACAGGCCGAACCGGTCGGAGACGCTGACCTCCTCCTCGGCGTCCTCGGCGGTGGCGATCAGGCCGCGATCCTCCTGGTGGCCGCGCGGCATCAGGTGACGCCGGTTGGAGGTGGCCACGAAGAGGACGTTGGCCGGCGGGCCGGAGACGCCGCCCTCCACGGCCGACTTCAGCGCCTTGGCGGCCGCCGCCCCTTCCTCGAAGGAGAGGTCGTCGCAGAGCACCACGAACCGTTCGGGCCGCGCCCGGAGGACATCGAACAGGCCGGGCAGGGCGGTCACCTGGTCGCGGTCGACCTCCACGAGCTTGAGACCGGCGTGCGCCTTGGAGACGGCCATGAAGGCGGCCTTGGAGATCGAGCTCTTGCCCGTCCCGCGCACGCCCCACAGCAGGACGTGGTTGAACGGCAGGCCCCGGGCGAACCGCTCCAGGTTTTCGACGAACCGCGTCTTCTGACGCTCGACGCCGACCAGCGAGTCGAGGCCGAGCGGATAGTCGGGCGCCGCATGGAAATCGCCGGTCGCCGGATCGTGGCGGTAGAGCCGGGCCTGGGCGAAGTCCACCTTGCCCGCCACCGGCGGCGCCAGCCGTTCCAGGGCGTCTGCGATACGGGCGAGCAGGGGTTCGAGCGAGCTTTCCATGGGTGCGCTGCTTAGCCGCCGGGCTCGCATTGCAAAAGGGGGACGCAACGCATAGCTTCCGCCGACTTGAAGAGGGGCCGGTTCGTGCGGCCCCCGCAGACCGTCAGCCGGAGAGGCCATGTTCGCCACCCCCGCCTTCGCCCAGACCGCCGCCGGCGCCGCCGCCGGCGGGCCGCAAGCCATGATCATGCAGTTCCTGCCGCTGATCCTGCTGGTCGTCCTGTTCTACTTCCTGATGATCCGCCCGCAGCAGCGCCGGATGAAGCAGCACCAGCAGATGATCGCCAATCTGAAGCGCGGCGACCAGGTGGTTCTGTCCAGCGGCATGATCGGCAAGGTCGTCCGCGTCGAGGACGCCGAGGTCGGCCTCGAAATCGCCACCGGCGTCACCGTAAAGGTGATGAAGCGCATGATTTCCGAGGTTCGCGTCCGCGGCGAGCCGGCGCCGGCCAACGACGCCAAGTCCTGATCCCTGCGAAAGCTTAAGGGCGCCTTCGCCTCATGATGAACCTGTCGCGCTGGAAGGTGATCGCCGTCGTCCTGTCGGTGATCTTCGGCGTTCTCTTCACCCTGCCGAACCTGCTGCCCCAGCAGACCCGGGCCTCCCTGCCAGGGTTCTTCCCCAAGCAGACCCTCAATCTCGGCCTCGACCTTCAGGGCGGCTCCTACCTGCTGCTTGAGGTCGACACCGAGGCCCTGCGCGCCGAGCGCCTGGTCAATACGGTGGAGGACACCCGCGTCACCCTGACTGGCGAGCGCATCGGCTTCTCCGACCTGCGCCAGCAGAACGGCGAGATCACCCTGACGGTGAACGAGCCCGCGCGGCAGTCCGAGGCCGCCGCCGCCCTGCGCAACACGCTGGGCGCGCCGGTGGCCGGCACGCCGGGCGGACGCGACATCGTGATCCGCACCGAGGGCCAGGCGGGGATCCGCATCAGCTTCGTCGAGGAGGCGATGAACGCCGAGGCCGGCAAGGCCGTCGAGCAGTCCATCGAGATCATCCGCCGCCGGATCGACGAGCTGGGCACCAAGGAGCCCACCATCATCCGTCAGGGCGTCAACCGCATCGTCGTCCAGGCGCCGGGCGAGAGCGACCCCGAGCGGCTGAAGGACGTCATCGGCCAGACCGCCAAGCTGACCTTCCAGATGGTCGACGAGACCGCCGACCTGGCCGCCGCCGCCCAAGGCCGCGCCCCGCCCGGTTCGGAGGTCCTGCCGATGGAGGAGGGGCCGACGCCCTTCATCGTCGTGCGGCGCCGCGCGGTCGTCTCCGGCGAGATGCTGACCGACGCCCGCCAGGCCTTCGACCAGCAGTCGGGCCAGCCGGTGGTCAGCTTCCGCTTCAACAGCCAGGGCGCCCGCCGCTTCGGCGAGGTGACCAGCGCCAATATCGGCAAGCGCTTCGCCATCGTCCTCGACGGCAAGGTGATCTCCGCGCCGACCATCCAGACGGCCATCACCGGCGGCAGCGGCCAGATCACCGGCAGCTTCACGCCGGAGACCGCCAACGACCTGGCCGTCCTGCTCCGCGCCGGCGCGCTGCCCGCGCCGCTGACGGTGGAGGAACAGCGCACCGTGGGCGCCGAGCTGGGCGCCGACGCGGTCCGCGCCGGCCAGGTCTCCACCGGCGTCGGGTTCGTGGCCATCCTCGCCTTCATGCTGCTGGCCTATGGCGGCCTGTTCGGCGGCATCAGCGTCGTCGCCCTGCTGGTCAACGGCCTGCTGATCATCGCCGTCATGTCGGTGACCCAGGCGACGCTCACCCTGCCGGGCATCGCCGGCCTGATCCTGACGCTCGCCGTGGCCGTCGACGCCAATGTGCTCATCTATGAGCGGATGCGCGACGAGGTCCGATCCGGGCGACCTGTGCTCTCGGCCATGGATGCGGGCTTCTCCCGCGCCATGACCACCATCATCGATGCGAACGTCACCACCATCCTGGCCGCGCTGATCATGTTCCAGTTCGGTTCCGGCCCGGTGCGCGGCTTCGCCTGGACGCTGTCCATCGGCGTCGTCACCTCGGTCTTCTCGGCCGTGCTCGTTACCCAGGTCCTTTTGGCCTGGTGGTTCCGGGCCACGCGGCCCAAGACCCTGCCGATCGTTTGAGGTCGCCCGCCATGTGGCCCCTGATCAAGATCCTGCCGATCACGACGAACTTCCGCTTCGTCGCCTTCGCCAAGTACGCCGGCGCGCTTTCGGTGCTCGCCACCATCGCCTCGCTGTTCCTGGCGCTCTACCCGCTGACCCCGCCCTGCGGGGGCCTCAACTGCGGCATCGACTTCAAGGGCGGCACCCTGCTCGAGATCTCGACGGCGCCGGAGGCCGTCGACCTGGGCGCGGTCCGCCGGGCGCTGGGCGAGATGGACATGGGCGACGTCCAGGTCCAGGCCTTCGGCGCGCCGTCCTCGGCCATGGTCCGCTTCCAGACCCCGGAAGGCGAAAGCGCCGCCCAGGCCGTCGAAGAGGTGAAGACGACCCTGGAGCAGACCCTGGGCGAGGTCACCTTCGCCAAGACCGAGGTCGTCGGCCCCAAGGTGTCGGGCGAGCTCTTCCAGAGCGGCCTGCTGGCGCTCGGCCTCGCCATCGTGCTGATGCTGCTCTACATCTGGTTCCGGTTCGAGCTGCAGTTCGGCCTGGGCGCGGTGATCGCGCTGTTCCACGACGTGATCCTGACCTTCGGCATGATCGCGCTGTTCAATCTGGAATTCTCGCTCACCACCATCGCGGCCATCCTGACCATCATCGGCTATTCGATGAACGACACCGTCGTGGTCTTCGACCGCCTTCGCGAGAACCTGCGGAAGTACAAGCGCATGCCGCTCGGCGAGGTGATCGACCTGTCGATCAACGAGACCCTGTCGCGGACGGTGATCACCGGCCTGACCGCCGTGCTGGCGCTGGGGGGCCTCGCCCTCTTCGGCGGCCCGACCCTGTTCGGCTTCTCGATCATCATGATCTTCGGCATCGTGCTCGGCACCTATTCGTCGATCTATGTCGCCGCGCCGGTCATCCTGCTGTGGGGCGTCAAGCGCGGGGACGAGGACGCCGAGCCTCTCGCGCCCCTGGCGCGCTAGGCCGTGGCCCGCAACGCGCCCAGCGTGGACTCCTTCGGCCCGGGCGGCTTCCGGGTCTCGGGCGTCTGGGCGCCGGGCTCGCTGCTGATCGTGTCGGACGTGGCCAGCCCCTGGCCGGTCCGCAGCCTGGCGGAAGCCACGCCCGACGCCCTCTATCCGGTCTTCGCCGCCGGCGCCCGCGACGTGGAGTTCCTGCTTCTGGGGACCGGGGCGGTCAACGCCCTGCCGCCGCGCGAGCTGCGGCAGATGCTGCAGAAGGCCGGCATCGGCCTGGAGTACATGGACACCCCGGCCGCTGCGCGCATGTACAATGTGCTCACGGGCGAGGGCCGGCGGCTGGCCTGCGGGCTCATCGCCATCTGAGTGGCCGTCGGCCGCCGCCGCGGCTTCAAGGACTTTCATGACCGACGACGCTCCCCCGCCCGAGGACCTCGACGCCCTGGTCGCGCGGGTCGATCCGGACCGCTGGCTGTCCAGCCGTCTGATCGGCGATCCTCAGGCGCGCGCCGACGCGGTCGCCATCTATGCCTACGACCACGAGCTGGCGCGCGCGCCGCGGGTGGCCTCCAATCCCCTGCTGGGCGAGATCCGCCTGACCTGGTGGCGCGAGGTCCTCGACGAGACCTTCGAAGGCCGGGCGGTCCGCCGCCACCCGACGGCCCAGGCCCTGGCCGCGGCGGTGCGGCGCAGCGGCCTGCCTCGGGCGCCGCTGGAGGCGATGATCGACGCCCGCTACCGGGAACTGGAGGACGCGCCATTGTCGCGCGACGAGGCCGCGGCGTGGGCGCATGGAACCGCCGGCGAAGCGGCCCGGCTGGTCGCCCACATCCTCGGCGGCGGAACCGATGGCGGCCGCGCCCAGGCCGGCGGCGCAGCCTGGGCGCTGGCCCGGCGGCCGGACGCCGATCACGCGCAGGTCGCCGACCTGCTGGCCCAGGCGAAGGGGCTTGCCGTGGCGGCCTTTCCGGCTGTGGCCCACGCCAGCTTGGCGCGCGCCTACAGCCGCGGGCGCGCGGGCTCGGACCTGAGCAAGCGCGCCAGGATCACCTGGGCCGCGCTCACCGGCCGGCTCTAGGGGCTATTCGGCGGCCAGAGTCTCGCCGGCGCCGGTCGTCCAGGTCTCGAGGTCGGCGAGCGCCCGCTCGCCCATCAGGCGCTTCTTGTTGCGCCCGCGCTCCTTGGCGCCCAGGCGGCGGCCCTCGGCGTCGCGCTTGGGCGCTTCCAGCGGCGGGAAGAGGCCGTAATTGATGTTCATCGGCTGGAAGGAGCCGGCGCCGGCGTCGAGATGGCCGCCGGTGATGTGGTTGATCAGCGCCCCCAGCGCCGTCGTCTCCGGCGGCGCCGGCAACGGCCGGCCCAGCCGCTCGGCCGCCGCGAAGCGCCCGGCCAGCAGGCCGACGGCCGCACTTTCCACATAGCCCTCGACACCGGTCACCTGGCCGGCGAAGCGCAGGCGCGGCGCCGCCTTCAGCCGCAGCGCGCGGTCGAGCAGACGCGGAGAGTTGATGAAGGTGTTGCGGTGCAGGCCGCCGAGGCGGGCGAAGACCGCCTTCTCCAGACCCGGGATCATGCGGAAGATCTCGGTCTGGGCACCGTGCTTCAGCTTGGTCTGGAAGCCGACCATGTTCCACAGCGTGCCCAGCGCATTGTCCTGGCGCAGCTGGACGACCGCATAGGGCTTGTCGTCCGGCCGATGGGCGTTGGTCAGGCCGACGGGCTTCATCGGACCGTGGCGCAGGGTCTCGCGGCCGCGCTCGGCCATCACCTCGATCGGCAGGCAGCCGTCGAAATAGGGGACGTGCTCCCAGTCCTTGAACTCCGACTTCGGCCCGGCCAGCAGGGCGTCGATAAAGGCCTCGTACTGGTCCCTATCCATCGGGCAGTTGATGTAGGCGGCCGCGTCGCCCCCGGGACCCGGCTTGTCGTAGCGCGACTGGCGCCAGGCGACGTCCATGTTCACCGAGTCGAGGTTCACGATGGGCGCGATGGCGTCGAAGAAGGAGAGCTGGCCCTCGCCGGTCAGGTCGAGGATGGCCTGAGACAGGGCCGGCGAGGTGAGGGGGCCGGTCGAGACGATGACGCTGTCCCAGTCCTCGGGGGGCAGGCCGGCCACCTCGCCGCGCTCGACCGTCACGTTCGGGTGCGCCAGCAGCTTCGCCGTCACAGCCTCGGAGAAACCTTCGCGGTCGACCGCCAGGGCGCCGCCGGCCGGCACCTGGTGCGCATCGCCGGACGCCATGATGATCGAATCGAGCCTGCGCATCTCGGCGTGCAGCAGGCCGACCGCATTGCCGGCCCAGTCGTCGGCCCGGAAGGAGTTGGAGCAGACCAGTTCGGCCAGCTTGTCGGTCTGGTGGGCGTCGGTGCCGCGGACCGGGCGCATCTCGTGCAGGATCACCGGGACGCCGGCCTGGGCGATCTGCCAGGCGGCCTCCGAACCGGCCAGGCCGCCGCCGACCACGTGAATGGGTTTCGTGCTCATGCGCGTCCCATTAGCAACGATCGGCCAACTTCGCGAGCCGGGCCTTGCGGCGCAGCCGTGCGGGCGCCTAGTTTCCCGTGGGACGCGCGGCGGCTCCAGGCGTTGTAGGGCCTGAGGTCGCGCGCCGGGAGCTGACATGACCACCTTTTCGCCGGGCGACGCCGCCTTCGAAGGCTTCAGGCTGACGCGGGAGAACCCCCGTGTGGTCGTGGCCTGGAGCATTTTCCACTTCGTCGTGTCGGCGATCGGCGCCGCCGTGCTGATCGCCTTCGGCGGCGAGGCCATGACGCAGCTGGCCGAACAGCCCGACGCCGCCCCGGGCGAGGTGAGCAACATCCTGCGGCAGATGGCGCCGGCCTATCTGATCCTCGCGCCCCTGGGCCTGGCGACCATGTCGGCCATCGCCGCGGCGGTCTACCGGCTGCAGCTGCGGCCGCAGGAAGGCGGCTTCGGCCATCTTCGCTTCGGCGCCGACGAGATCCGCCTCGTCCTGCTGACGCTGATCTACTACGTCCTGGCGGTAATCGGCCTCGTCGGACTGATCCTCCTGGCCAGCGTGATCGCTGGCGTCGTCGCCGCCGTCGCCCCGAGCGCTCAGGGGCCGGCCGCCTGGGCCACCCTGCTGTTCTGCGGCGGTCTGATCATCTACGCCCTGGTCCGCCTGTCCCTTGCGCCGGTCCTGACCTTCGAAGCCCGGCGGCTCGTCGTGTTCGGCTCCTGGAAGCTGACCCGCGGCCACTTCTGGAGCCGTCTGGGCGCCTATGTGCTGGCCTTCCTCACCATCGCCGTGGTGACCCTGCTGACGACGGTGATCTTCGCCGCCGTGCTGGGGATCGTCTCGGTCCTCATGGGCGGGGGGCTGGAGGGCGTCGGCGCGGTCTTTCAGCCGGATTTCAGCTCGATCAGCGCCTATGTCACCGTCGAGACCTTCATCTATCTGGTGGTCACCGCGCTCCTGAACGCGATCTACTACCCGGTCATCCTGTCGCCCCAGGTGGTGGCCTATCGCGCCTTCTCGGCCAGCGAACCCGCACCGCCCTACGAAGGCGGCGCGGGAATCTAGGCCTCAGGCCGCCGCGCTGGGGCGGGCGCTGACCCGCTCGTGCCAGGCGGCGAGATTGGCGTAGTTCGGGTCCATCTCCAGCCCGATCCAGGTGGCGAAGTCCACGGTCGACAGGGCGCAGATGTCGGCCATGGTGTAGTCGTGGCCGGCGATGAAGTCGCGGCAGGCCAGCTCGCGGTCCAGCCACTTCTGGGCGTTGGCGTAGGTCTCGCGGTTGGATTCCCCGAAGTCCTTGTACTGGGTCAGCAGCTTGGACGTGTAGGGGTGGGCATGGCGCCAGTAATTGCCGACCGGCGACATCAGGACGAACTCGATCCGGCGGATCCACATGTCCACATGGGCCTTTTCCAGCGCCGTGGCGCCGAACAGCGGCGGCTCGGGCTGGGTCTCCTCGAAGTCAAGGCAGATCGACGCCGTCTCGGAGCTGGTCGCGCCGCCGTCGAGCTCAAGGGACGGGATCTGGCCGAGCGAGTTCTTGGCGCGGTAGTCGGGCGACTTATGCTCGCGCTTCATCATGTCGACCGGCGTCTCGGGCAGGTCGATGCCCTTCTCGGCCAGGAAGATGCGCACGCGTCGGGGGTTCGGCGCCGGCATGGGCGCGCCGTAGAGGATCATTTTCGGCTCCAAATCGCATAAACGAATGAAGCGAGGCTATTTCGAACGCCCGTTCGCGGAAACCCTGACGTTGCGTCAGCCAAGCGTCGGCAGATCGCGCGCCAGGCCCGCGCGGACCGCAGCTTCCCAGGCCTCGGGCCAGGTCGCGCCGCAGGCGGCGGCCACGCGACGGGCCCGCGGCAGGAAGCGGTCGCGCAGATCGCGATTGGCCGCCAACAGTTCGGCTTCGGCGGCGCGGGGCGGCGCCAGGCTCTCCAGTTCGAGCCGCTGCTCGGGGCTGAGGAAGGGGTTCAGCTTCTTGGCGCCGCCGCGTTCGCCCGGCCCCACGCCGTTCTCCTCCAGCATCAGTTCGATGAGCAGCCGGCGGAGGTGTCCGACGCCGTCCTGCATCACGATCCACTCCTGGCGGCCCACGGCCACGGGCGCGAGGGAGAGGATGCGGAGGAATTCGGTGACCAGCCCCTCCACCCGCCGGGCCGTCGCTGGGTCGGGGCCCTTCGGCTGACGGGCAGGCGGTGCGTGGCCCGTTTCGCCGAACAGGCGCCGGATGCGGGCGCCGTCCTGGCGGGCGAACTCCTCGGGCGTCGACAGCAGGAGATCGAAGCGCTGCAGGTCGGGCGTCGTGCCGTTGACGAGCCGGCCGAACTGGCTGAGCCGCAGGACGGTGGCGGGCAGAGGCCCCTCCTCGCGCATCAGGTCGGCCAGCAGGCGCGCGATGAGATCGCCCTCCACGACGAGGGTGAGGTCGATGTCGCTCCACGGATCGCCCCGGCCGGCGGCGAGGCTGCCGGTCAGCCAGGCCGAGCCGATCCGGCGGTCGTCGCGGAGGGCGAGGCAGAGGTCTCCCAGGAGGGCGGCCTGGGCGGGCGTCATCGGAGCTTCCATGACGCCCTGAGCCATCTCAGGCGCTCCGACGCCGGGCCTGGCGCCGCTCGGCGTGGCGGTCGAGCAGCTCCTTCAGATAGCGGCCCGTCCAGCTGGCCGGATTGTCGGCGACCTTTTCCGGCGTCCCGACAGCCACGATCTCGCCGCCGCCGTCGCCGCCCTCCGGACCGAAGTCCAGCAGCCAGTCGGCGGTCTTGATGACGTCGAGATTGTGCTCGATCACCACGACGGTGTTGCCCTGGGCGACCAGCTCGTGAAGCACTTCGAGCAGCTTCTGGATGTCCTCGAAGTGCAGGCCGGTGGTCGGCTCGTCGAGGATGTAGAGGGTCCGCCCGGTGGCGCGCCGCGACAGCTCCTTGGACAGCTTCACCCGCTGGGCCTCGCCGCCGGAGAGGGTGGTGGCCTGCTGACCGACCTTCACATAGCCGAGGCCGACGCGTTTCAGCGTCTCCATCTTGTCGCGCACCGGCGGAACGGCCTTGAAGAAGTCGGCGGCCTCCTCGACGGTCATGTCCAGGACGTCGGCGATGGACTTGCCCTTGAACAGGACCTCCAGCGTCTCGCGGTTGTAGCGCTTGCCCTTGCAGACGTCGCAGGTGACGTAGACGTCGGGCAGGAAGTGCATCTCGATCTTGATGACGCCGTCGCCCTGGCAGGCCTCGCA
>CAYQPL010000124.1:0-10122 GCA_964419395.1 uncultured Phenylobacterium sp.
AGCTCGCCTGGCCCGGCTGCCTGCGCCGCCTCGACCGCGAAATGCCGGGATACGATTCGTAGGCGCCGACGGCCGCCTGCGGGCGGCGTCACGCCGAATTGATCAGCTTTCGGGCGCATCCGCTGGCCGGTTGCGCCCGAATAATATGCGGCGCCCAGGCGTGTTTCAGGCGCGACACGAACGGCCATCGTTCTGTTACTGGACGCTGCGTAAGGCTGCCCATAAGACCGCGTCATAGTTTCAAGCTTTTCACACGCTCCCCGGGGGAGCGACGGAGCCCGCATTGGTCAGACGGCATTTCTTCCTCGTCGGCGCGCTCGTCATCCTGGTGATCATGGCCGCCGTGGGCGGCCTGCGGATTCTCTTCGGGGGAGAGGCGCCGGCCGGGGCTCACGGCGGACCCGGTGGGCCCGGTGGCGGCGGCGGCGGCGTGGCCGTGGCGGCCACGACGGTCCAGCCGCGCACCTTCACCGATCGCGTCGATCTGCTCGGCGTCGCCAAGGGGCGGCGCGCGGTCACCCTGACGGCGGCGGCCACCCAGCTGGTCGAGCGGGTCCGGTTCAGCGACGGCCAGTCGGTCCCCGAAGGCGCCGTGCTGGTGGAGCTGAAGGACGCCGAACAGAACGCCGGCGTGGCCCAGGCGCAGGCCCGGCTGGAACAGGCCGAGCGCGCCCTGGAACGCTGGCGCACGCTGGAGGATCGCGGCTTCGCCTCCAAGGCCGCCGTCGATCAGTACGAGGCGGCCTATCTGACCGCCCGGGCCGATCTGGAGGCCGCCCAGGCGCGGCGCGGCGACCGCCTGATCCGCGCGCCCTTCGCCGGCGTCGTGGGCCTGACCGACATCGCGCCGGGGGCCCTCGTCAACCCGGGCACCGAGATCGTCACCCTCGACGATCTCTCGGCGGTGCGCGTCGATTTCGAGATCCCCGAACGCTACATGGCCGGCCTGGCCGAGGGGCAGTCCCTGACCGCGACCACCGACGCCTTTCCCGGGCTCTCCATCCAGGGCCGCATCGAGACCCTCGACACGCGGGTCGATCCCAACACCCGCGCCATCACCGCCCGGGCGCTCTTCCCCAATCCCGACCGGCGGCTGAAGCCCGGCATGATGATGCGCATCTCCCTCGCCCGCGGGAACCGCCAGGGCCTGGCCGTGCCGGAGCCGGCCCTGTCGGTGCAGGGCTCCTCGGCCTTCGTCTATCTCATCGCCAAGGGCGAGCAGGGCGCGCGCGCCGAGCAGCGCCCCGTCGTCACCGGGGCCCGTCAGGGCGGCTTCGTCGAGATCCGCGACGGCCTCTCGGCCGGCGATCAGATCGTCGCCAACGGCCTCAACAAGGTGACGCCCGGCCAGCCTGTCCGCGTCGCCGCCACGCCGGCCCCCTCGGCCGTGGCCGGCGTCGAGCCGCCTGCGCAACGGCCTGACGCATGACCCTCTCCGATCTCTCCGTCCGCCGGCCCGTCTTCGCCGCCGTGGCGGCCATCGTGCTTTGCGTGGTCGGCCTGGCCTCCTTCACCCAGCTGACGGTCCGCGAGCTGCCGGCGGTGGACCCGCCGGTCATCTCCATCAGCACCGACTATCGCGGCGCCTCGGCCGAGGTGATCGAGGAGCGGATCACCGAACTGATCGAGCGGCAGGTCGCCGGCATCGAGGGCGTCGACCGCATGGAGTCCTCGTCCCGCGACGGCTCCTCGCGCATCAACATCCAGTTCAAGCTCAGCCGCGACCTCGACGCCGCCGCCAACGACGTCCGCGACGCGGTCTCCCGCGTCTCGGCCAACCTGCCCCTGCAGGCCGATCCGCCGCAGATCCGCAAGGCCGACGCCGACGCCCAGCCGATTATGTTCCTGGCCTTCTCGTCGACGACGCTGAACCGGCTGCAGCTGACCGACTACGCCAACCGCTACCTGGTGGAGCGCGTCTCGACCGTCCCCGGCGTCGCCCAGGTGGGGGTCGGCGGCGCCCAGGACTACGCCATGCGGATCTGGCTCGATCCGCAGGCCATGGCGGCCCGCGGCATCACGGTCGACGAGGTCGAGGCGGCGCTGAATTCCCAGAACCTGGAACTGCCCGCAGGTTCGCTCGAAGCCCCGACCAAGGACTTCACCATCCGGGTGGCCCGCGCCTACGAGACGCCCGAAGACTTCGCCAATCTGCCGGTCAAGGCGAGCGCCGACGGCGGCTATGTCACGCGCCTGGGGGATATCGCCCGGGTGTCGGAAGAGGCCGCCGAACGCCGGCGTCTGTTCCGTTCGGGCGGCCGCGACCTCGTCGGCATCGCCATCACGCGCCAGTCGCAGGCCAATGACCTGGAGATTTCGGACGGCGTCCGCGCCCTGCTGCCGGAGCTGAACCGCGGCCTGCCCGAGGGGACCAAGCTGGACGTGGCGGTGGACTTCACCGTCTTCACGCGCCACGCCCTGGAAGAGGTCTGGTTCACCATGGGCATCTGCCTGGCGGTGGTGGGCCTGGTGAACTTCCTGTTCCTCGGCACCTGGCGGGCGGCGATCATCCCGACCATCGTCGCGCCGATCTGCATCCTGTCGACCTTCATCGTCCTGGCGCCGCTCGGCTTCTCGCTGAACCTGCTGACCCTGCTGGCCCTGGTGCTGGCCATCGGCCTGGTGGTCGACGACGCCATCGTCGTGGTCGAGAACATCCAGCGCCGCATCGACGAAGGCGAGCCGGCCCCGGTCGCCGCCCAGCGGGGCACGCGGCAGGTCTTCTTCGCCGTGCTGGCGACGACCATCGTGCTGATCTCCGTCTTCGCGCCGCTGATGTTCCTGCCGGGCTATATCGGTCGGCTGTTCGTCGAGCTGGCCGTGGCCGTGGCCTCGGCGGTGGCCTTCTCGGCCCTGCTTGCGCTCAGCCTGTCGCCCATGCTGGCGTCCAAGCTTCTGAAGCCCGCCAAGGGGCAGGGGCCGATCGCCCGGGTCGTCGACGACGCCATGGAGCGGCTGCGCAATTCCTACCACGCCTCTCTCGAGACGCTGCTCGGCCAGCGCCGCGCCGCCTGGGCCACCGGCCTGCTGGTCGTGGTCCTCGGCGTCGCCGCCTTCGGCCTCTTCCGCTACCTGCCCAGCGAGCTGGTGCCGGAGGAGGATCGCGGCCGGGTCGACATCATGATCAACGGCCCCGAAGGCGCCGGCTACGACTACACCTACGAGGCGGTGAAGCAGATCGAAGCCCGCCTCATGGAGCTCTACGAGAACGGCACGGTCTCGCGCTACCTGCTGTCCATGCCGCGGTTCGGCAACAACCAGTACAACACCGGCAGCGGCAATGTGACGGTGGCCGAAGGCCGCGACGCGGCCGATTCCAACGAGCTGGCGGCCCAGCTGAACAAGGAGTTCAGCGAAATCACGTCGGTGCGGGCCATCGCCTTCGTCCGTCCGGCCCTGCGCGGCAGCGAGGGCAACAGCGTCGACATGATCGCCGTCGGCACCAACTACGAGGAGATCGCCGCCTGGCTGCAGCCGATCGCCCGCGCCGCCGAGCAGAATCCCGGCATGAGCCGCGTCCGCCTGGACTATGAACCGACCTCGCCGCGTCTCCTGGTCAATATCGACCGCGAGAAGGCCGCGGCCCTCGGCGTCTCGACCCAGGCGGTGGGGCGCGCCCTGGAGACCATGTTCGGATCGCGCCGGGCGACGACCTATATCCGCGACGGCCAGGAGTACGACGTCATCCTGCAGACCGACCGGGCGCAGCGGATGACGCAGGAGGACCTCAACACCCTCTATGTCCGCTCGGCCTCGGGCGAGGCGGTGCCCCTGGCCTCGGTGGTCACCTCGGAGGTGCGCGGCGACACGCCCGACCGGGAGCGGACCGACCGCGCCCGTTCGATCAATCTCAGCGCCCAGCTGGAGCCGGGCTACACCATGGGCGAGGCGATCCGTTTCCTGCAGGCCGAGGCGGACAAGCAGCCCGGGGGCGTCGCCACCCTGTGGGGCGGCGGGGCGCGCGACTTCCTGGAGGCGGGCGGGGCGGTGGCCTTCGCCTTCGCCATGGCGCTGCTGCTCGTCTTCCTGGTGCTGGCCGCCCAGTTCGAAAGCTGGATCCATCCGGGGGTCATCATGCTGACCGTGCCGGTGGCGGCGCTGGGCGGGCTGTTCGGCCTGCTGGTGGCCGGATCGACGATCAACACCTACAGCCAGATCGGCCTGATCATCCTGATCGGGATCGCGGCCAAGAACGGCATCCTGATCGTCGAGTTCGCCAACCAGCTGCGCGACGAGGGGCTGTCCATCCGCGAGGCGGTGATCGAGTCGGCGACCCTGCGCCTGCGCCCGATCATCATGACCTCGATCTCCGCCGCGGCCGGGGCCATCCCGCTGATCGTCTGGGGCGGGGCCGGCGGCGAGGCGCGCCGCACCATCGGGGTGGTGATCTTCTTCGGGGCGATCTTCGCCACCATGGTCACCGTGTTCGTGGTGCCGGTCTTCTACAACCTGCTGGCCCGTTACACCAAGTCGCCCGAACATACCGCGCGGCGCATCGAGGCCTTCGAAGAGGCCGAGCAGACCCGCGTCGCCAACGCCGCCGAATAGGCCGGGGGCGAACCCGCGCGACGGCAAAGAAGAGCCTTCCTCCGGGGGATCTGGAGGAAGGCTCAAGGGTCAGGATTGGGGGCGCCCCCGCGATCGAGGTGCAGGGGCGGACGTCGAGATCGACAGATGCTCGCAATCACGACCCTTCGAACTTGGGCCTCGCGACCATAATCGTCAAGATTGCAGCGCAGCTCGCTTGCACGTATTTGGCGGGGGCCTAGGAGGCGGGCGGCTCGTAGCCGGATTCCACCTTGAGATAGGCGATCAGGTCGATCCGCTTCTGCGGATCGTGCAGGCCGGCGAAGGTCATTTTTGTGCCCGGCAGGTAGGTGCGCGGATTGTCCAGCCAGGCGTCCAGGTGCTCGGCGTCCCAGACGAAATCCGCCGATCTCAGGGCTTCGGAATAGTTGTAGCCCTCCAGCCCGCCGGCCGTGCGTCCGAAGACGCCGTAGAGGTTCGGACCCGTCAGGTTGGGGGCGCCTTCGGCTAGGGTGTGGCAGGACCGGCAGAGGCCGAACTGCCGGCGGCCGTTCTCCAGATCGCCGGTGTCGTAGGGGGCGGGCAGGGCGGCCAGGCGCGCCTGCTTCTCGGCGTCGCTCAGGGCCGGCGCCTTGGCGGCCGGCTTGGCCGCCGCGGGGGTCGTGTCGGCGTCTCCGCCAGCCTGCCCGCAGGCGGCCAGCGCCAGGCTCGCCCCCGCCGCCAACGCCATCGCCGAGTACTTGAACATGCCGCCGCTCCCGCTGCTGGTGGATTGCGCCGGCAAGCTAGCCGAGCGCGCGCCACATGCAACCGGCCGGCTTGATCGCGATCATGGTCGCGCGGCTGCCGCGGGATAGGCTTGCGCCATGTTCCTGCGTTTCCGCCTTCCGGCCGCCCTGGCGCTCGCCGCCGCGTTCCTTCTTGCCCCGCCCCCCGCCGCATCGCAGGCGGAAGACGAGGTCGCGCTTTCGCCGCCGGAGCGCATGGCCGTCGTGCGCGCGCTGATGAGCGGGGCTGCGCCTCCGGAGGTCGATCCCGCCCGGCTCAGCGACGGCGCCCTGCGCGCCCGTCTGCTCGAACACGCCCACGCCGAGGCTGGCCAGAGGGTGAGGCCACGGGCGATCAACCGCCTGTGGGCGCTGGAGCCGGAGGTGCGCGACCTGTCGGCCGAGTGGCGGGCGGCGCGCAGCCAGGGGCGTCTGGCGGCGTGGGCGCTCGCACTCTCGCCGGCGGACAGCCGCTACCAGGCGCTCGTCCTGGCGCGCCGGCGCTACGCCGCCATCGTCCAGGCGGGCGGCTGGCCGGCCTTGCCCGTCGATCTGCGCTTGCAGCCGGAGACGGCCGGGGCCGGGGCGGCGGCCCTGCGCGAACGGCTGTCGGCCGAGGGCTTCGCCGTCGAAGCCGAAGCAGCCGACATCTATGATGCGGCGCTCGTCGCCGTGGTGCGGACGTTTCAGGGCCTGCACGGCCTGGAGCCCGACGGAATCGTCGGACCGGCGACGCTGGCGGCGCTGAACGTCTCGGCGCAGGCGCGGCTCGCCCAGATCGACCTCAATCTCGAACGCTGGCGCTGGTCGCCCCGGCCGCCTTCGCCGGACCGGCTGGAGGTCGATGTCGGCGCCGCGACGGCGACCCTGTTCCAGGCCGGCGCGCCGGTGCTCAGCATGCGCGTCGTCGTCGGCGATACAGCGCATCCGACGCCGATGTTCGCCTCGCAACTGGAGGCGGTGGTGCTCAATCCGCCCTGGAATGTGCCGGCCTCCATCGCCTCGGGCGAGATCCTGCCGCGGGCGGCGCGCGATCCCGGCTATCTGGCCCGCCACAACTACGTCTTCCTCGGCGGCCGCCTGCAGCAGCGTCCCGGCCCGGACAATGCGCTCGGCCAGGTGAAGTTCGACCTGCCCACTCCGTTCGGCGTCTATCTGCACGACACCCCCGGCCGCGCGGCCTTCTCGCGGCCGGTGCGGACGCTCAGCCATGGCTGCATGCGCCTCGAGAAGCCGCGGGAGTTGGCCGAGCGCCTGCTGGCCGCCCAGGGCTGGGACCGCGCCGCCCTCGACGCCGCCATCGCCACCGGGGAGACGCAGCGGATCGCCCTGGCCGCGCCCATGCCCCTCGTCGTGACCTACCGCACCGCCTTCGTGGACGAGGCGGGCCTGCATCTGCTGCCCGATCCCTATGGCTGGGACGCCCGGCTGGCGCGGGCCCTGGCGGCGCGGCCCGTGGTCCTGGGACAGAGCGTCGCAAGCGATTGTGAGGCCGGCGGCGGCTGAGCTTTGCTATGAGCGGGGCGGGGGCGAAGTGGAGGTGTCATGACCATCCAACGTCGCAGTCTGCTGGGCGGCCTCGCCCTGGTCGGCGCCGCCGGCGCGCCGGCCTGGGCGCGCGCGGCCGAGGCGCGCCGTCTCTCGGTGCTCAACCTGCACACCGGCGAGCGTCTGAGCGCCGCCTACTGGGAAGCCGGGCGCTACGTCCCCGACGCCATGCAGGCCCTGGCCCAGGTGCTGCGCGACCATCGCACGGGCGAGGCCCACCCCATGGACCCGGCGCTCTTCGATCTGGCGGCCTCGCTGCGCGGCCGCCTCGAGACGGAAGCCACGATCCATGTGATCTCGGGCTATCGCTCGCCGCGCACCAACGAGGCTCTGCGGCAGTCGAGCAGCGGGGTGGCCAGACGCAGCCTGCACATGGAAGGCATGGCCCTGGACCTGCGCCTGCCGGGCGTCGACCTCGCCCGCCTGCGCGACGCCGCCTGGGACCTGCAGCGCGGCGGCGTCGGCTACTATCCGGGCTCGGACTTCGTCCACGTGGATGTCGGCCGTACGCGCCGCTGGAGCGGTTGAGCCGCCGCTACTTGCGGTCCGGCTCGGCATAGTCCTCCAGATTGTACGGGCCCCGCTCCTCCGGTCCGGCGCCGCTGGCCGCCTGTTGCGGGGTGATGTCCCTCTGCGGCGCCGGGCCCTTGGCCATCAGGTGGCTCCAGGCGAACACGACCGCGATCGCCACGGCGATGGCGGCGCCGGCGATCGGCAGGATGCTGAGCCCGCGCTTGGTCTTCTCGGCGGTCGAGGACTCGTGGGGGTGGTCGGCCATGTGTCGTCTCCCATCTGGCGCCCGCTCGGCCGGGCGATGGCGACTGAACGTGAGGTCTCGCCGGACAGTTGCGCGCCGGCGTGCGGCGCGCCGCGATCGCAGCGGCGCGGAATGGCGCTCGCGGCCGGACATCCGCTGTCGCCGCCCGCGCCCCGCAAGCCTTGCTGGCGCTTGGGCTTTCGCGATATCTGCGGAGCGCCGGAATAACGCGAGGGAAGGGATGCGCCGATGACCGCCGAAGAACTGATGGCCGAGGACTTCGGCACGCTGTCGGACCTCGTCGCCGCCCAGGGCCGTGACCGGCCCGGCCATGTCGCCCTGGTCGACGGCGAGCGCACCATCGACTACGCCGCGCTGAACGTCCTGGCCGACCGCATCGCCGCCGGCCTGCAGCGGGACGGCGTGGGGCCGCGTGAAGCGGTCGCCATCTGCGCCACCACCTCGCTGGAATACGCCGCGGTCTTCCTGGGCGCCCTGCGCGCCGGGGCCGCGGCCGCCCCCCTGGCCCCGTCCTCCAGTCCCGAGAGCCTCGTCATGATGCTCAAGGACTGCGGCTCGAAGCTCTTCTTCCTGGACAAGGGCGTGGCCGACGCCATCGCCGGCGTCGCGGGCGAGATCGCGGCCAGGCGCATCGCCCTGGACGGCTCCGACGCCGGTCTGGCCTTCGAGTCCTGGCTGCCGGACGCGGGCGCCCGGCCGCAGGCGGTGAGCGTCGAGCCGAACGATCCCTTCAACATCATCTACTCGTCGGGCACGACCGGCGCGCCCAAGGGCATCGTCCAGCCCCACGCCATGCGCTGGGGCCAGGTGCGGCGCGGGATCTATTCCGGCGACTCGGTGACGATGATCTCGACGCCGCTCTACTCCAACACGACGCTGGTCAGCTTCCTGCCCACCCTGGGCAATGGCGGCACGGCGGTGCTGATGCCCAAGTTCGACGCCGAGAAGTTCCTCAAGCTGTCGGAGACGCATCGCGCCACCCACGCCATGCTGGTGCCCGTGCAGTACCGCCGCCTGATGGAGCGGGCCGATTTCGACAGCTACGACCTGTCGAGCTACGTGCTGAAGTTCTCCACCTCGGCGCCCTTCGCCCCGGAGGTGAAGGCCGACGTTCTGAAGCGCTGGCCCGGCGGTCTCGTGGAGTTCTACGGCATGACCGAGGGCGGCGGCTCCTGCATGCTGGTGGCCCACGAGCATCCGGACAAGCTGCACACCGTCGGCAAGCCGATGAACGGCCACGACATCCGGCTGATCGACGAGGACGGCAAGGAAGTCCCACAGGGCCACGTCGGCGAGGTGGTCGGTCGTTCGGGCGCCATGATGGTCGGCTACCACAACCAGCCGGGCAAGACCCGTGACGCCGAGTGGTTCAGCCCTGAGGGCCTGCGCTTCATCCGCACCGGCGACGTCGGCCGCTTCGACGAGGACGGCTTCCTGACCCTCATGGACCGCAAGAAGGACATGATCATCTCGGGCGGCTTCAACATCTACCCGTCCGACCTGGAGCTCGAGCTCTCCAAGCATCCCGACGTGCTGGAATCGGCGGTGGTCGGCGTGCCGTCCGACAAATGGGGCGAGACGCCGGTGGCCTATGTCACCCTGCGCCCCGGCCGCACCATCGCCGCCGAGGAGCTGAAGGCCTGGCTGAACGGCCGGGTGGGCAAGACCCAGCGCCTGGCCGACCTGATCTACATGGATGTCCTGCCGCGCAGCCACATCGGCAAGGTGCTGAAGAAGGACCTGCGCGACAGCTACAAGGGGCCGGCCCTGACCGCCTAGCCCCCGGACGGCCGCGCCGCGGCTTCGAGGGCGCGGAGGTGGCGTCGGACGACGGCCGCACAGGCTTCGGGGTTCTCGGTCATCAGCTGGTGCCCGCCCGGGACCACCTCCAGATCGGCCAAGTTGGCCAAGCCGGCCCGGTCGGCCTCGCTGAGCAGGCTCGGCGTCCGTTCGAGCGGGCGCGGCGGAAGCAGCGGCGCGTCGCCCGCCACGACCGTGACGGGGACCCGGCTGGAGGTGACGAGGGGCCGGTGGTCGCCCCGCAACATCGCCTTCAGCCAAGGGGGCATCTGGGTCTGCTCGAGCGGCCAGGAGAAGCTCAGCGGCGGCTCGACGGCGACGACCGAGCGGAAGCCGGGAACGGGGAAGCGGGCCATGCCGAGGCAGACCAGGGCGCCCAGGCTCTCCCCCACCAGCACCGTCGGACGGCCGGCGAAATAGGCCGCCGCGGCGGTGGCGAAGGCGCGGCTCCACTGGTCGAGATCTGTGGCCTGAAGCGCCGGCACCCCGTGGGCGGGCAGGTGGCCGAACACGCAGTTGGGCAGGCGGCCGGCCAGGGGCCGCATCTCGTCCGTCGTCCTGAGAGCGCCATGAAGGAGCAGGATGGCCGGCCCGTCTGCGAGCGGGGCGGCGGAGAACCAGACGTGGCCGCTCGCCGTCTCGACGGCCGTACTCTAGAACACGCCTGCAATCCAAACGCACCGGGCGAGGCGGAAACGTCTG
>CAYQPL010000125.1:0-9987 GCA_964419395.1 uncultured Phenylobacterium sp.
GCCCCACGTCCTGGCCCGCGGCCAGGGCCGCGCCCGGCGGGTGGCGGGCGAGGGCGGGGCGCCCGGCCGGCTGCTGGCGCCGGGCGAGGGCGAGGTCTTCGCGCGCGGCGCCCTGCGCCTGCTCAAGCGCGAGGCCCTGGCCGGTCTCACCCGGCTGACCGCCCTCCACGCCGCGGCCCTGGACGCGCCGACGCCGGAGGTCCGCGTGATGGACGCCCGCTCCCGCTGGGGCTCCTGCAAGCCCGGCCTCGGCGCGACGCCGAGCATCATCCGCTATTCCTGGCGCCTGGCGCTGGCCCCGCTGTCGGTGGCCGACTATGTGGCCGCCCACGAGTGCGCCCATCTGCGCGAGCTGAACCACGGGCCGCGGTTCTGGGCGCTGGTCCACGATCTGGTCGGCGACCCGACGCCGCACCGGGCCTGGCTGCGCGAGCACGGGGCGCGCCTGCATGCCTTCGGAGCCGACTGAACGGGGAGAGGCCCATGAAGCTCATCTTCATCTTCGGCCCGGCCGCCAGCGGCAAGCTCACGGTGGCCAAGGCGCTGGCGGCCAGGACCAACTATCCGCTCTTCCACAACCATCTGGCCCTGGACGCCGTGGCGTCGGTCTTTCCCTTCGGCAGCCCGCCCTTCGTGCGCCTGAGGAGCCTCTACTGGCGGGCCATGTTCGAGGAAGCGGCGCGGGCGGATCGGCCGCTGATCTTCACCTTCGCGCCGGAGAACACCGTCCCGGCCGACTTCATCGACGAGACCCAGGCCGTGGTCGAGCGTCACGGCGGCGAGGTCCGCTTCGTGGAGCTGACCGTCTCGCCCGAGGAGCAGGACCGCCGGGTGGAGAACGCCGACCGCAAGGCCTCCAACAAGCTTCACTCGCGCGAGGTGCTGCGGAAATTCCGCGCCGCTGGCGGGCCCGCCTATCGCCCCATCCCCGCCGCCCTCGTCATCGACACCGAGACGACGGCGCCGGAGGCCGCGGCGGCGCGCATCGCCGAGGCCTTCGGGCTGACGCCGCTCCCTTCGCCGCACGTCATGTACCCGGATCCGGAATGACGACGGCGGGGGCGCGCGCCACCCGGCGCCCGGCGCGCCAGAGGCCGTAGGCGAAGACGCCGGCGCCGGCCCAGATGAAGGCGAAGGAGGCGAGCTTGAGCGCGCTCAGCCCCTCGCCCTGCACCACGCCGAGCACGAAGCTCATGGACGGGGCGAGGAACTGCATGAAGCCCATGGCCGACAGCGGCAGCCGCCGCGCGGCCCAGGCGAAGAGCACGAGCGGGACCGCCGTCGCGGCGCCGGAGAAGATCAGCCAGGCGGCCGGTGTGACCCCCTTGGTGAAGTGATCGGCGCCGGCGCCCGCCAGCCAGGCGGCGAAGACCGCGCCGGGCAGGCCCAGGATCAGGCATTCGATGAAGAGGCCGGTCTGGGCGTCGGCGGCGACGCGCTTGCGCACGATGCCGTAGCCGCAGAAGCTGGCCGCCAGGGTCAGGGACACCCAGGGCAGGCGGCCGAGCGCCAGGGTCTGCAGCAGCACGCCGACGATGGCCAGCCCGATCGCCGCCTGGGCCACGCGGTCCAGCCGCTCGCGGAACAGGATCGCGCCCGCGGCCATGCTGAGCAGGGGATTGATGAAGTAGCCCAGGCTGGTCTGCAGCACCCGGCCGTTGTTCACCGCCCAGATGAAGACCACCCAGTTGGCGGCGATCAGCAGGGAGGACAGGGCCAGCAGGCCGAGCACGCCGGGCTTGCGGAAGACGGCCAGCGCCTGGGCCTGCTGCCCGGCCATCCAGACGAAGAGGCCGGCGAAGGGAATGGCCCAGAAGGTGCGGTGGGCCAGGATCTCCCAGGGGCCCATGCCCATCCCGCCCAGCACCTGGAAGACCAGGGGGATGAAGCCCCAGATCAGATAGGCCGACAGGCCGGCGGCGAGCGCCGCGGGCGGCGGGGAGTCAGGAGCGTCGACCACGGCGGCGGCTTTCGGAATGGCATCGGGACGGAACGGGTCCCTTACCTATGCCGCTCCGCCCGCGGGACAAGGTTGTAGCGCCGCGCGGCTCGCGCCTTCCGGACAAGGAATTCTAAAAGCCCGGGGCAGGCGGGCTGACGCGCCCGCCTGCGAAAGGCCTCAGGCGATGGCCTTGGACTTGATCAGGCCGCGCTCGTGCAGCAGCTGCGCGATCTGCACCGCATTCAGCGCCGCGCCCTTGCGCAGGTTGTCGGCCACGACCCACAGGTTCAGGCCGTTCTCGATGGTCGGATCGTTGCGCACGCGGCTGACGAAGACCGGGAACTCGCCCTGGACCTCCTTGGGCGTGACATAGCCCGTCTCGTCGCGCTTATCGACGACGATCAGACCCGGCGCCTCGCGCAGGATCTCGCGGGCCTCGTCCTCGTCCAGGGGCTCGTGGAACTCGATGTTCACGGCCTCGGAGTGGCCGACCATGACCGGCACGCGCACGCAGGTGACCGTGAGCTTGATCTCAGGGTCGATCATCTTGTGCGTCTCGTTCCACATCTTGGCCTCCTCATCGGTGTAGCCGTCGTCGTTGAACGACCCGATGAAGGGGATGACGTTGAAGGCGATCTGCTTGGGGAACTTCTTGGGCTCGCCGGGCCCGAGGACGAAGACGCCCTTGGTCTGGTCCCACAGCTCGTCCATGCCTTCCTTGCCCGCGCCGGACACCGACTGGTAGGTCGAGACCACGACCCGCTTGATCTTGGCGCGGTCGTGCAGGGGCTTCAGCGCCACCACCAGCTGGGCGGTGGAGCAGTTCGGGTTGGCGATGATGTTCTTCTTGCCGGCGAAGGACACGTCGTCCGGGTTCACTTCCGGCACGATCAGCGGCACGTCCGGGTCCATGCGGAAGGCCGAGGAATTGTCGATCACGATGGGGCCGGCGGCGCCGATCTTCGGCGACCATTCCTTGGAGAACGAACCCGAGACGCTCATCAGCACGATGTCGACCTTCGAGAAGTCGAACTGCTCGATGTCCTCGCAAGGCACGCGCTCTTCGCCGAAGGACACCTCGACGCCGATGGATTTGCGCGACGCCAGCGCATGAATCTTGTCCACGGGGAATTCCAGTTCCTCGAGGATGTTCAGCATCTCACGGCCCACATTGCCCGTGGCGCCGACCACGGCCACCCGGTAACCCATCGAACTCTCTCCTGATTTTCTCCTGCGGCAGCGTCGATACGCCGCCGCTCCCACGCGCGCAAGCGCGCCGCCGCCAGACCCGAACGGTGGCGGCTTCGTCCCGTTCCACCTAGGGGCTAGGCTGGCGCGGCGCAACCCGGGCGCGACGAAAAAGACCCGGACAAAATTCGCATGGAGACGCCGATGACCGCCCCCGCCGCCCCGACCGGCATGCCCTTCGCCGACCTGATGGGCGTGGAGATCGTCGAACGCAGCAAGGACCGCGTGGTCGGCCGCCTGACCGTTCGAGAGGATCTCTGCACCGCCGGGGGCATCCTGCACGGCGGCGCCTTCATGGCCTTCGCCGACGCGCTGGGCGCCATCGGCGGCTTCCTCAACCTGCCGCCCGGGGCGCGCACCACGACGCTGGAGAGCAAGACCAACTTTCTCGGCTCGGCCAAGGTCGGAACGACGGTGACCGGCGAAGCCACGCCCCTGCACATCGGCCGCCGCTCCAGCGTCTGGCAGACCCGCATCACCAGCGCCGAGGGCAAGCTCCTGGCGCTCATCACCCAGACCCAGATGACGGTGGAGGGGTAGGCGTGGACCTGGAGGGCGTTGCCGCCATCACACAGGGGAACAGGGCGGCCTGGAACGCCGCGCGCTATGAGGCGTGGCGGGAAGGCCTCGGGGCTCCGGCCGAGGTGGCTGCTGATCTGCGGACCGATCCCGCTCGAACCGCCCGGCGCGTCCTGCCCCATCTCGGTTCGGTTTCAGGGAAGCGCATATGCAATGTCCAAGGCTCGCATGGCCGCCTCGCGGTGAGCCTTGCTCTACTGGGGGCGCAGGTGACGGTGATCGACTTCGGCGACGAGAATCGTCGCTATGCCATCGAATTGGCTGGCGCGGCGCAGGTGAGCCTCAACTATGTCCTGTCCGATGTCATGTCTGCGGCCGATCTTGGGCTGAGAGACTTTGACGCCCTGGTGATGGAGCTTGGAATTCTCCATTACCACCTCGACATCGCTGCCTTTTTCCGAGTCATGGGGCAGCTCTGCAGCCCGGGGGCGGTGCTGGTCCTCCATGAGTTTCATCCGCTCTTGCGAAAGCTGTTCCACACCTATCCGGGTCAATCACAGGACTACTTCTCCGCCGAGCTTGTCCGTGCTCCGGTGCCCAATCCGACAGACAATGATCGTGTCCTGGGGGAATGCCATTATCGCTTCTGGACGCTAGCCGAGGTGTTGAGGGCGGCGTTGGACGCGGGCTTTCAGCTGAGAGATTTCCAGGAACACCCCGATTGGACCGAGCCCCATTTGCCAGGGACCTACACCCTCGTCGCCGACTGGCGGCCAGCCTGACCTCGGCCTTGCAGACGCCATGGGCGAACTCATCCTGATCAAGCATGCACCCCCGGAGATTGTCCCCGAGGTGAGCTCCCACCGATGGGTGCTTTCAGACGAGGGCCGCCAGCGGAGCGGATGGGTAGCCGAACTCTGCCGATCCCGCGGAGTGCGACGCCTTTTCTCCAGTCTAGAACCCAAGGCGCTGGAGACGGCTGCGTGGGCGGCGATCTCCATGGCCGTGCCGGTCGTTCCTCTGGAGGGCGTGCAGGAGAACGACCGCTCGGGTCTCGGCTTTTCCGCGGCCGAGGTCCTAGAGGCCCGGATCGCCCGCTTCTTCAGCGAGCCCGAGGCTGTCGTCCTAGGAAACGAGTCCGCCTCCATGGTGCGGCGCCGGTTCGAAGGCGCCGTCGTCCGGGCGCTCCGAGGCGCCGGACAAGAGGCCGTCGCGGTGGTCACGCATGGCGCAGCCATCAGCACCTTTGTAGCCGCCTACAATCCTGTTGACCCGATACTGCTCTGGCGGAGCTTGACGCTTCCTGGTGCGGTTCGAGTGGACCAGGCGAGCTTCCGGCTTATTGGCGAGCCGCTACTGTATCGAGGCTCGGCGCCCAATCCCTGACCAGCGGCGCCTGATCATCCCGCATCGCAGCAAGCGCGATGTTGCGTCGCAAAAAAGTCGCTTGTGACCTAGGGGAAGGTCGCGCTATCAGACGGTCAAGGCGGCCGACAACGACGCGTATCGACGACGAAGGCCGCCAGAGGAACGCCCCGAAAAGTGGTTTGTCATCAACCCCCTTTCCGGGAACTGAAAAAATGATCGCTCGTATCGCCGCTCTGGCCCTGGTGGCCGCCGCTTCCGTCTCCGCCCCGGCCTTCGCCGAAGGCGTGAAGGTCTCTCTCGCCGGTAAGTCGGCCGAGCAGATGCACGCCGAGATCGTCGACGCCGCCCGCTCCGTCTGCCTGCGCGAAACCTCGCACGAGACGTTCCGCCAGGCCGCCCAGTCGCGCTGCGTGAAGTCGACCGTCGAAGCCACGCTTCAGAAGGTCGGCGACTCCGAACTGGCCGCCATGGCCGGCATGGAGCTGGCCCAGCGCTAAGGCCCCCGGCGGTCGCGCCAGACCGCCGACGAAATTGGCAAAGGCCGGCGGCGACGCCGGCCTTTCGCATGTTCGGCCGTCGTGCTTCCCTTCCCGAACCACAATCGGAGCAGGGCCATGGGCGGCGCGGACGACCTGGACGTCATCAACAACACCGAGGCCGGGCGCTTCGAGGTCCGCCTGGGCGACGATGTCGCCTTTGCGGAGTACCGTCTGCTCAAGACCGGCATCCTCTTTCCGCACACCGAAGTGCCCCCGGCCTTCGAGGGCAAGGGCGTGGGCTCGAAGCTGGTGCGGACCGCCCTCGACTACGCCCGCGAGCACGGCCAGGCGGTGATGCCCGTCTGCCCCTTCTTCGCCGCCTACATCAAGCGGCACGAGGAATACCAGGACCTCGTCCACCCCGATTACCGCAAGAGCCTCGGCCTCGGCTGAACGGGCCCCGTTCGCCTGACGGGCGATAGGGGGTGGCGCCGCCGGACAACCTATTATAGCAATGGCGAAGGTTGTTTCCGTTTTGTTCGGGGGTGGGATTGTCTCGGGCTTGGGGAGGGTGCGCGGCGTGGCTCGTCGGCGGCATGGTCAGCGCCTGGGTATTGGCGCACGGTCCAGCGCACGCGCAGCCGTTCCCCGCCCTGACTGAAGGCAAGCTCGAAAACGGACTCCGCTATCAGATCATGGAGGCGCCCCAGGCGACGGGGGTCTCGCTTCGCCTGCGCGTGTGGGTGGGCGCCCAGGAGGAGGCCCGCGAGGAACTGGGGGCCGCCCACTTTGTCGAGCACATGGTCTTCCGCGGCACACGCGGCCGACCGCAGGGGGACATCGACGCCGTGCTTGCGAAGCGCGGCGTGACCATCGGCCGTGATCACAACGCCTTCACCGGCCGCTTCGATACGACCTATCATCTCGACCTGCCGCGCTACGATGCCGACGATCTGGCGCTGGGCTTGGGCTGGCTGAGCGAGATCGCGGATGGCGCGCTCTTCCGGGCGGCCGATGTCGAGATCGAGCGCGGCGTCGTGCTCGCCGAGCGGCGTGGGACCATCACCCCCCAGACCCCGACCAATCGGGCCGAGGCCGCATTCCACAACGTGGCGGCGGAGGACTACGACCGCGAGGTGGCCGGGACGCCGGAAAGCCTGGCGCGGCTCGACGCCGCGCAACTAAGGGCCTTCTACCGAAAATGGTATCGGCCGGACAACAGCTTGCTGGTCATCGCCGGACCCGTGGATGCGCAGCAGATCCAGGAAGAGGTGAAGGAGCGCTTCGGAGACTGGGCCGCGACAGGACCCAAGCCGGACTTCACGCGCCTGCACGACCTGGCCCCGCTGGCGGAACCCGCGGTCCTGGTGCTGCCGCCCACGCGTAGTCCGCGACGCAGCCTCGTCTGCGAGAGCGCGCCGGTCGTCGATAGGGGCCCGGAAGCCGACCTGATGGACGCGGTGCTCGAGGACATTCTGGCGCAGCGGCTCGTGGACGCCATCCAGGGCCAGGCCGACATCTACAGCCTCAGTTCCCTGGCGCGATCAGAGCTCGCCACCACGACCGTCTATTGCATCTCCGCCGCGCATGGCGATGGCGCAGGCGCCCAGGCGCTCGCCATCGGCCAGCAGGCGATGAGGGTCCTCCGCGACGCCGGTCCCAGCCAGGCGGAACTCGACCGCGCCATGGATGTCCAGCGCGCGTATGTGCGCGGCGAAGGGGCGGCTCCGCCCGGAAACGTCGAACTGGCCGACGAGCTATTGGCCCTGGCGTTTGCGGGCGAGCCCTATCGCACGCCCAACGAGAAGATGCGCCGGCTGAACCGTTTCGCCGAAACGCTGAAGCCCGCCGATGTCCAGGCGGCGATTTCTCGCCTATGGCCCGCTGGAACCCAGCCGCGCCTCTCCATCGAGGACGCTCAGGCGCCGGAGGCGGCGGCCCTGGTCAACGCCTGGCGGGCCGGACAAGAGGCGCCGATCCAGGCGCCGCAGGCAGGTGTCGCCGCCGCCTTCCCGGACGCACCTCTTCTCGAGCTGGGCCGGCCGGGTAAGGTGGTCAGACGCGAAGCGCTGGAACCCGACTTCACGCGTCTGACCTTCGCCAATGGCGTCGTGCTCAACGTCAAGCGGACAGAGTTCGCCGGCGGCCGCAGCCATGTCGTCGTGCTCATTGGCGACGGCCGTCGCGGTCTTTCGCCGACACAGCGCCTGGCGGGCGAACTGGGCGCCGTCCTGATGGTGGATGGCGGCCTGGAGCGCATGGGCGCCGCACAGCTCGCCCGCCGCTACGCGACTGTCGATTGGCGGTTCGACGCCTTCCTGAAGGATGACGCGACGGCGTTTGAGGCGGCGATCTTCTCGGCCAACCTGCCCTTCGCTCTCCATGTCATGGCGGCCTACCTGCAGGCCCCCGGCTTCTCGGCGGAGCTTGTCCCCGCCCTCGCCGCCTATGCCGAACAGGCGGCCGACGTGGCGCGAACCGATCCGGCGCAGGCGGCCCATCAAGCGCTCGTCGCCAAGCTGTGGCCGCAGGAGTTCGAGCGCGAGATGGCGCCGTCGGCGATCGCCGCGCTCCAGATCAGCGACCTCAAGGCCGCCCTCGCGCAGGACTTCTCGCGTGGGCTCATCGAGGTGACCATCGTCGGGGACGTCTCGGAGGTCGCGGCGAGGGAGGCGGTGGCGGCGTCTTTCGGCGCCCTCCGCGGGCGTCGCACACGCGCGCCTCTGCGCGCCCAGTACCTGCGCCTGTCACCCGATCGGCCCGCCTTCGTGCTCGAGGCCGAGCACGAGGGGCCGGCCAACGCCGCGGCGGCCGAACTGCGCTGGCCGCTCTTCGTCGACGAATATGGGCCGCGGGATCGGCGTCTTCAGGTCGCGGTGCTGGCCGGGCTGCTGGAGAACGAGGTTACGACGGAAACCCGGCGGCGGCGGGGCATGACCTATACGCCTGACATCACCCTCGACCTGCCGCTGGCCGCGGACCAGGGGTTCATCATCGTCGGGGTCGAGAGCGCCGAGGGCGACCTCGACGTGGTCGTGCGTGGCGTCCGCCAGGCGGCGGCGCGCCTGGCGAACGGCGAGATCACGCCCGCCATGCTCGACGCCGTGCGCCGTCCCATCGAGGCTGACGTCGCGGCCGCGCGACGGGAGAATGCGAGCTGGGCCTGGCTCCTCTCCGGCTCTTCGCGCGATCCGCGAGCCCTGCCCTCCGCCCTTGGGGGTCCAGATGCGCTTGAGCGCCTGACCCTGGACGACGTCCGAGCCGCTGCGGCGCAATGGCTCTCCCCCGAACCCTTCGTCGCATTGGCGCGGCCGACCGCCACCGCGAGCCGACCTGGAGACGCACCATGAAACTGACCCTGCTCGCCCCCAGCCTGCTTGCGGGCCTCGTGCTGACGGCATCGCCGGCCTTGGCCCAGGAGGGTCTCGACCCGGTGGTCGCCGAGGCGACCCTAGCTTGTGGCGAGAGCCTGTCGACGCCAGGCGGTTCGTTTGAAGCTTGTGACGCGGCTCTCGCCAAGGACGAGCTTGTCGGCGAGGACCGTGCGCTCATCCACATGTTGCGGGGGAACGGCCGGCTGTTCGCCGGCGACGTGGAGGGCGCCTCTGCGGATGCGGACGCCATCCTTGTTCATGCCCAGACGCCGGCTCTCATGCTGGGGGCGGCGGGTATCAAGCTGAGCGTCGGCGAGCCCGCTCTCGCCCTCAATCTCGCCGAGCGCGCCCTCGTCGTGTACCCGGAGAACCCCGATGCGCTCCGGCTGAAAGGGACGGCGCTGATCAGTCTCGGCCGCGCCGAGGAGGCCGTTCCCGTCCTGCAAGAGGTGTGGGAGCGCGCGCCGGCGACGCGGAACCTGGCTTCCCAACTGGCCCTCGCCTATCTGGAAACGGGAGAAACCGCCAAGGCGAAGAAGGTCATCGACGACGCTTTGCGCGCCGACCTCGCCGACCCCTTGCTCATCGTGATCCGCGGCCGGTTGAGTCTCGACAGGAAGGCATATGCCGCTGCGATCGAGGACTTCACGCTAGGCGTCGAACATGGCCAGGGACAAAACGCCTACGCCCTTCGCGCCGAGGCCTACTTCATGAGCGGGGATCTCGACGCCGCCAAGGCCGATCTCGCGCAGGTGGTCGAGCCCCGGCTTCTGCCGCTCAACAGCCTCGTCCTCTACGCGATCATCATGAGCTTCGCAGAGGAGCATGAGCGAGCCGCGGAGGCCTTCGAGTTGCTCGGGGCCTCTGATGTCATGACCCCGGCCATGCAGGCGGAGTACTCGGGCGTGCTCTACAGTCTGGAACGGCCGGAAGAGGCGCGGATCCAGGCGATGGCCGCCGCCGCCGCCGCCGCCAAGGCCGTCAAAGCCTGGATGGTGCTGGGACATATTGCGTTCGCCGAGGACATGCGGGCGGCGCTCGGCTTCTACCTCCGCGC
>CAYQPL010000126.1:0-9939 GCA_964419395.1 uncultured Phenylobacterium sp.
CCCCCGGATCGAAGGTCTCCAGGGCGGCGTTTTCCTTGCGTCCTTCGGCTTGGCTGTCGGACATGCCTCATCTCCTCTCAGGTCAGCGGTCGTCGTCTTCGCCCGCATGGTGTTCGACCCGGCCGAGCGCCACCTCCTCGCGGGAGAAGACCTCTTCCTGGCCGTCGATCTCGAGTTCGCCCGCTGCGGCGGCGGCCTCGTCCTCGGCCTGCTGCGTCACCAGCCGCAGGGCCTCCAGCTCGCTCTCGGCCGCCACGACGGCGCGGCGCAGAGGATGGGCGTCCGGGCGTTCCCCGAGCCGCACCTCGATGACCCATTGCGTCGGCACCTGCGTCTCCTTCTCTGCGTGCGGAGGATCAACGGCTCAGGCGGTTCGAGGTTCTGGCCCCCCGCCAGGCGGCGGCCGCCCGGCCCGCTCGGCCAGCCGTTCCGGGCGATGCAGCGCGACCTCGCCGTTGCGGAGCTCGAGCAGGCCTTCGCGCCGAAGCTGCTGCAGCACGCGGTTCACATGGACGATGCTGAGCGCCGTGACGTCGGCCACGGCCTCCTGGGTGAGCGGCATGGGGAAGCGCCGCTCTTCCCCCTGGCCAGCCAGGATGAGGCGGTCGCGCAGTTCGAGCAGCAGGTCGCAGATGCGTTCCACGGCGTTGCGCCGCCCCAGCCGCGTGATCTGGTCGAGCAGGCGCTGCTCCTCAAGCGCCAGGCTCAGATGCAGGGCTTCGGCGAGGCCGGGCAGGGCGCGCCGGTCCGCGCCCAGCGCCGAGGCGACGGCGCTGGCGCCGAGCAGCTCGACCGGAGTCAGGGCGGCGACGTCGCACAGGTCGAGCGGCCGGGTGCGGCTCGCCAGGCCCAGGGCGTCGCCCGGCAGCAGCAGGCTCAGGATCTGGCGCCGTCCGTCGGGAAGGCGGCGGAGGCGGGCGGCCCAGCCGCGGACCAGGAACCCCGGCGCCGGCAGTTCACCCTCGCGCACCAGGGCCGACCCGCCCGAATGACGGCTCAGGCGATCGAGGCTCCGGAGCAGGGCTGCGGCCTCGTCCTCGAGGGGCGCCAGGCGCGAAAGCTTGCTCAGCACCGGCGCGACGGCGTCCGGCGGCGGCCGGGCCCCACGGCCGCCGGGGCTCATCGAAGACGCTCCAACGCCCCGCACCCTGGAACCGCGCCGCGCAGGCGCCGGTTGGCCAGGGGTGGAAAGGAGGGCCGATCATGCCCGAGAAGCATCCCGACACCCTGCGCTGGGGCGGTCCCGGCGCGAGCCACGAGGACCGCACCAAGCCGCCGCCCGACCCGACGGGGAAGGACGCCGACGATCCGGACCATCTGGCGGCGCACAGCCAGGTCTCCGGCGGCGGCGGCGAGCGGGACGTCCATCATGGCCATGCGCCCGGAATGAAGCATGCGGGCCAGGCCTCCTCGGAGGCGAAGGCGCGCGAGCGGCGGGGCTGAGCCCCGTTCACGCCACCCCCTGCGGCAGGGCCATGGGGCGGCCGGCGGCCGCCGCGCCGCGGGCGGGGGCGTAGCGCCGCACCATGGCGGCGCAAAATTCCGCATATTCCTCCGCCACTTGCGGCGGACTTGTGTGGTGCGGCTCGATGCCCCTGTGTTCGGGCGTGAAGCAGAAGGTGATGGTGGTCTCGGACTTCTACGGCGCGCGGGGCGGGGCCGCCTTCCGCAATGTGGGCGGCTCCTTCTACGACTTCACCGCCGAGCGGTTCCGCGGCACCACGCGCGAGAGCCTGGCCGGTCCCCCGGACGCCTGGGGCGGCCGGGCGGCCGCCGACTGGACGCAGCGTCTGGCCGGTGGCGGCGGGTTCGATCCGGCGGTCGCCGACATCCTGACGACCGCCCGGGTGCTGGACCGCATCTACGGCCGCTGAAGGGCGTCGCGGGCATGAAAAAGGGCCGGCGTCGCCGCCGGCCCTTCTCGTCGTTGCGTCCGAGGCTCGCCTCAGGCGGCTTGCAGGTTCGCGGCCGACATCTTGCCGTTACGCGCGTCGCGCTGCAGCTCGTAGCCGATCTTCTGGCCTTCGTGCAGCGAGGCCATGCCCGCACGCTCGACGGCCGAGATGTGCACGAACACGTCCGCGCCACCCTCGTCGGGTTGAATGAAGCCGAAGCCCTTTTGGCCGTTGAACCACTTGACGGTGCCGGTAGCCATATCTTGATCCCTTTCCGGGTCGAGTATTCACGCGCCCAGGAGTGAGCGTGCGATCAAATTTTCGGAGAGGGTCGAGGTGTCCAGTGGCACGTCGCGCAAAAGCGACGCTGGACCGAAGGCGAGCCAAAACGATATTCGATGCATCGCTTTTCGCACGAATGATGTCGCGTGTGCAAGAAATATTTCCGGTCGTCGGCGGACGCGCGGGAAAAATACCTATATTTTGCTCAAGCAATCATCATTCCTGCAGTTGCGCTTGCGACGGGCGAGCGCGCGCGGACAGACGGGAGCAGCATATGCGCGACACCCTCGACCGGATCGTCTTCACTGTGGTTCGCCACGACGGGCAGTGGGCGGTGGAGCAGGGCGGGGCCTATTCGGACCACAGTCCCGACAAGGACGAGGCCAAGGCCGCCGCCAACAAGCGCGCCCGCGCGGCGCAGGACGAGGGACGACCCTGCCAGGTGCGCGTCAGCGGCGAGCACGGCTTCTTCGCCGCCGTCTGAGGCCCCGCCGCGGCGGGGCCGCCAGGCCTTACGGCCGTTCTGAGCTGGTGTCGGTGTCGCTGGACCCGATGCTGGGCTGCGACGACTTGTCGGTCTCGATGACCGCCCCGGTTCCGCCGGGCTCGGTGTAGTCGGGCGTCTGGCCGGCCTGACCGCCCGACAGGGCGGGAGTCTGCGGCGTCTCCGCCGCGCCGGCGTCGTCGGTGGTCACCAGGCCCGCGGCGCCTTCGCCGGGATAGGTGGGGGCCGCGCCGCCCTCCAGCCGGTCGCCCGCCTGGGTTTCGTCACGTCCGCCGCAGCCGGCGAGCGCTCCGCCCACGACCAGAACGGCGGCGAAGGCGGCGGCGCGGTGGCGATGTCGATCGGTCATGGAATCCTCCTGCTAGGGCCAAGCAATGCCGTAGCCGCCCGGGCGGTTCCGTTCCGCGCCGCCTCGCGCGATCAGTTGGCGAGCGCTTCCAGCTCTTCGCCGCCGACGTCGCGGACCATGGCCAGGTGCTTCTCGATCTTCTCGGCGGCCTGGGCGGCGATCGGCTTCAGCGCCTCGCTGTCGCCGGCCCGGGCGTACTCGCTGTGCAGGGTCAGCGCCTCCAGGTGGGCGGCCAGCTGCTGGTGCAGATAGGCGAGGTCGAAGGTGTCGGCGCTGGCCGCCTGCAGGTTGTCGATCAGGCCCTGCCGGCGCTCGTCCATCTTTTCGGGGAGGGTGATGTCCTCCTCCAGCTGCGCCTGCGGCAGCGCCGCCTCCATCTGCGAGGCCATGGTCCGGTGATCGCTGACGATCATCTGGGCCAGTTCCCGCACCCGCGCGTCCTGCGCCTTCTCCAGCGCGATCTCGGCGGCGCGGATCTCGTACATGTCGGCGATGTGGGCCGCCGGGACATAGGTTTCGGCCTGCAGCCCGCCGGCCACCGCCGCGGCCATGCCCACGCCGGTCGAGGCCACGTCCTGGGCGGCGTTCACCGGCGGCGTCTGGCCAAGGTCCTCATTCTCCTGGCACGCGGCCAGAGAGAGAGCGGCGGCCGCGGCGACGGTCGCGGCGAGGATCGAGTGGTTCATGTCGGTCTCCTGAATAACCCTCGCCCACAACAGGACAGAGCGGGTCGGGTTCCGAGACCGGCCGATGCTCAGTACGAACGCGGCAGGCCCAGAACGTGTTCGGCGAGATAGGCCAGGATCAGGTTCGTGGAGATGGGGGCGACCTGGTAGAGCCGCGTCTCCCGGAACTTGCGCTCCACGTCGTACTCTTCGGCGAAGCCGAAGCCGCCGTGGGTCTGGACGCACATGTCGGCCGCCGCCCACGAGGCCTCGGAGGCCAGCATCTTGGCCATGTTCGCCTCCTCGCCCGCCGGCTCGCCCGCCTCGTAGCGGGCGGCGGCTTCGTAGGTCATCAACCGGGCGGCGCGGACCTGGGCGTAGGCGCGGGCGATGGGGAACTGGATTCCCTGGTTCTGGCCGATCGGCCGGCCGAACACCACGCGGCTCTTGGCGTAGTCGCGCGCCTTCTCCACGAACCAGCGGCCGTCGCCGACGCACTCCGCGGCGATCAGGATGCGCTCGGCGTTCATGCCGTCGAGGATGTAGCGGAATCCCTTGCCCTCCTCGCCGATCAGGGCCGAGGCGGGGATCTCCAGATCATCGAAGAAGACCTCGGTGGTGGCGTGGTTGAACATGGTGCGGATGGGCTTGATGGTCAGACCGCGACCCACCGCCTGGCGCATGTCGACGAGGAAGACCGACAGCCCGTCGGTCTTCCGCGCGGTCTGATCCTTGGGCGTGGTTCGCGCCAGCAGCACCATCAGGTCGGAGTGTTCGGCCCGGCTGGTCCAGACCTTCTGGCCGTTGACGACATAGACGTCGCCCCGGCGCACCGCTTGCGTGGCGATGGAGGTGGTGTCGGTGCCCGCCGTGGGCTCGGTCACGCCGAAGGCCTGGAGGCGCAGCTCGCCCGAGGCGATCGCCGGCAGCCAGGCCTGCTTCTGCGCCTCGCTGCCGTGCCGCAACAGGGTCCCCATGGTGTACATCTGGGCGTGGACGGCCGCGGCGTTGCAGCCGCTGGCGTGGATCTCCTCCAGGATGGCGGCGGCCGCCGACAGGCCGAGGCCGCTGCCGCCATAGGCCTCCGGGATCAGCACGCCCAGCAGCCCGGCCTCGGTCAGGGCCTGGACGAACTCGGCCGGATAGGTCCGCTCGCGGTCGCGGGCGCGCCAGTACGCGCCAGGGAAGCGCGCGCAGAGCCTGCGCACCGTCTCGAGCACGTCTTCCAGCTGGTCCCGGTCCATCGCCGCCTCCCGTCCGTCCCTTGCGGACATAGAGGAGGCGGGCGGGGCAGGGAAAGCCGGACGTCGCCGAACCGCGTCTATTCCGGCTTCAGCGGCCGGGCGTCGGGGCTGTGATCGAGGCCGACCGGCGGCAGCTCGAAGGCGCGGATGACCCCGGTGGGGCGGTTGATGGCGTACATCATCCGGCCCGGCGCCGTGCGGTCCCAGGCGATGGCCTGGCCGGCGGCGTCCATGGCGATGGTGGCCACGTGGATCAGCGTCGGCCCCATGACCGGTTTCGCCAGCACATAGAGCTCCGGCCGGTCGTGGCCGAAGACGTAGAGCAGGCCGTCGGGGCCGAGCACCCCCCCGGACGCGGCATGCGGCGCCATGCGCTGAAGCACGCTGGCGGGGAGGGCGTAGCCGCCCGTCCGTCGCCACTGGGCGTCATAGAAGACGATCCCGGCGAAGGTCGCGTCCTTGTAGGCCAGGCCGCCGTCCTCGTCATAGTGGGCGTAGCCGGCGATCCAGCCCTCGCCGAACCGCTCGAAGAAGGTCAGCGAGCCTTCGTCGAGTATGCCCAGGCTGCGGCTGGCCGCGTGGGTCATGGTCGCGGTGTCGAAGACCTCTACCGAACTCGCCATCGGGATCAGCGGGAAATTCGAGTTGGCGCACCACAGCTTCCCGGCCTCGGCGAAGCAGGAGTTGATGTGGCGGATCAGCCCATCGCGCGGGGCGGCCCAGCCGCCGACGCGCGCTCCGGTCGTCTTGTCGTACTTCCCGATCACCGTGTTGACGATGGCGTAGACGTGGTCGGCGTCGACCGCCACGCCCTGGCGCGCCTCGGGCGCCTTGTACTCGCGGACCAGCCTGGCCTGCAGCTCCAGCACCGGAGGCGGCGCATAGACGGGCGGCCGTTCGATGGCCTGCGCGGACACCGGGGCCGGAGCCAGGGCCGGTCCGGCCGCCAGAACCGCCAGCAGGGCGCAGGTCCGTCTGATCATGATCGCCGTCCTTCTTCGCTAGCGGGCGCCGAGAGGGCGCACGCCGATATGGTTGGCCGATGGCCGCTCGCGGCCCGGCACGCCGGTGTGGATCGGGGAGTTGAGCACTTCGACGGCGCCGTTCCTGCGCGCCGCCAGGGTGGAGGAGCCGCCGCCGTCCAGGTTCATGGCCTGCTCGGCGCCGAGTTCGCGGAAGATGGCGATGAGTTCGTCCAGCGAAGCGCCCTCGCTGAAGCCCGGCTGGCGGCCGTCGACCACCACCAGCCAGGCGCGGGGGGCGTCGTCGTCCAGGCCGATGGCCGTCCGGGGATGGCGGCTCGCTCCATAGTCCTGGCCGAAGTCGGCGAAGCTCAGGGCGACGCCATCCTTCAGCAGGCGCGGCCCGGCCGACACGGCATGGGCGACGCCGGGATCGCAGGCCTGGCCGTCGCGGATCTCCACCGCCGCGCCCGCGATGCAGAGGATGGCGTTGACCCGCTCGTCCTCATCCGCCTCGACGGGCGAGACCTGGTGTTCGAAGGCGATGGCGGCGCCCGAGACATCGGCCCCGTCGCCGGCGTGGGGATAATAGTCCTCGCCGCCCTTGGAGCCGCCCTTGAAGGGGGTGAAGTAGCTGGCGTTGACCGCCGCGGCCAGGCCGTTGCGGCGGACATAGTCCGAGGTGGTCTGGGCGACGTGCTCGCGCCCCCGGGACCGGTCGCCGGCGGTCACCTCCAGCCGAATGCGGTCGAGGTCGAGCTCCAGCACATGGACGCGCATGGCCGCAGGCGCAGTGCGGGTGTCGAGCCAGTAGCGGCCGCCGGCGAACAGGGCCTCGCCCCGCTGAGCGGCGGGCGGGGCGCCTTGCGGCTCCGGCGCCGTGGCGCAGGCGGCGAGCCCCAGGGCCGCAACGAAGCCGGCGATCGTCCGGCGGGCGAAGGTGGCGTGCCTGGCGGACATCAGAACCTGGCCGAGGCGCCGAGCCAGAACTGGCGGCCGTAGAAGGAGACGTCGCGGTAGACGCCATTGCCGGTGAAGTTGACCTTGTCCTCGTCGGTCACGTTGCGCACCTCGGCGATCAGCTCCACGCCGTTGGCCAGGGTGTAGCGGCCCTGGATGTCCAGGGTGTTGGTCGCCTCGTCATAGCGGTCGGAGAGACCGGTGGCGTCGGTGGCGCTGACCGAAGTGGTCGCCTCGCCGATGTGGGCGTAGCTGGCGCGGGCCCGGAACGGCCCCTGTTCGTAGAAGACCGCCATGTTGAACAGGAAGTCCGACTGGCCCTGCAGCATGTCGACCGCGCCCCGCGCGCCGCCGGTGTCGAAGCGGCCGTCGATGAAGGTGGCGTTGGCCGAGACGCCGACGTTCGACAGGACCCCGGGCAGGGGCAGGCTGTTCACCACCGCGTTCAGTTCCAGCCCGCTGACCTCCGCGGTCGTGACGTTCACCGGCTGGGTCACGTCTTCGCCGTTGGGCCCGGCGCCGGGCGTCAGGCGGGTGACGATCTCGTTGTCGATCTCCTTGCGGAAGACGCCCACCGCCAGCAGGCCCTGGTCGCCGGGGAAGTAGTATTCCAGCGAGACCTCGTAGCTGTCGCCGGTCCGCGCCTGCAGGTCGGGATTGCCGCGGTTGATGGCGCCGGTGGACTGGTTGACCGTCTCGCCGGAGGCGAGCTGGCTGGGATCGGGCCGGCCGACGGCCTGGAAGGCCGCCGCCCGCAGCTTGAGCCGTTCGGTGACGTCGTAGGCCACCGTGATCGAGGGCAGGAAGTTGTCGTAGGCGCCCTTGCGCGCCACCCGCGTCACCGCCGCCCCTTCGGTGCGGGCCCGCTCCACGACGGTCTCGGTGTCCTCGAAGCGGCCGCCCAGGATGACGGTATGGCGGGGGCCGGCGTGCCGAAGCAGGGCGTAGGCGGCGCTGACCTCCTCGTTGAACACCCAGTCGGAGGTCACCGCCTCGTTGCGTCCGCCGGTGAAGCCCGCCCGGTTCTGCTCGAAGAAGCGGTTGAAGGCGTCGAAGTCGATGAAGAGCTGGTTGAAGTCGGCGAAGACCGGCGTGTAGTCGTGGGCCACATCGAACTGGTCGAGGGTCAGGGGCGCGCCCGAATAGACCCAGTTCCAGGTGGTGCGGTCGTTGTTGCGGGTGATCTCGCGCCACTTGGCGCCCACGCCGAAGCCCCAGCCCAGGTCGCCCGGCTTGGCGTTGAAGCCGTAGTCGAGGGCGACCTCCTTCACATACTCGTCGCTGTCGTCCTCGTAGGGGGCGTAGGCGTTGGTGGCGAGCACGTAGTTGGCGGGGTCGAAGGCCCGGGGGTCGATGTTCGAGGCGACCGGCACGCCGTCGCCGGTCAGCGCCAGGTCGAAGTCCAGGGGCGCGCCGGAGAGGTTGAACTGCAGCTGGTTGGAGGGCTCCAGGAAGGTGGCCTCGGAATAGGAGGCCCGCGCCTCGACCGACTGGTTGGCGTCGATGTCCCAGTTGTTCTTCCACTGGACGACGGTCAGGGGCTTTTCGAGCGGGAAGTCGTTGAAGCGGACGAAGCTGGCGTTGCCGCCCGTCTGGTTGCGCAGCCTCTGGCTGTGGCGCAGCTCGTTGTCGTCCTGCTTGTAGTGGGCCAGGGTCAGGGCGCTGCGGAGTTCCGGAACCGGCTCGTATTCCAGCTTCAGGAGGCCGCCGTAGCGCGTGATGGTGTTGGGGTAGTTCGACCAGAGCAGGTCGGTGGTCCCGAGCGCCGACACCGGGGTGGGCGTGGCGCTGATCCCGGCCGGCACGACCTGGGGCAGCAGGCGTTCCTGGTCGCGGTTGCGCTCCAGGAAGTTGACGCCGAACAGCACGCCGAACTGGCCGTCGGCTCCGAAGCGCTTGGAGACCGTGGCGTCGACCCGGTAGTTCAGCCCGTCGTCGGTGTCGCGGTTGAAGCCTTCGCCCGGCACGGCCTGGGAGTCCGAGGTCCCGATCATCACCGTGGCGGCGGCGTAGGCGTCGGACACGTCGAAGGCCGAGCGGGTGATCAGGTTCAGCGTGCCGCCGATGGCGTTGCCGTCCATGTCCGGCGTGCGCGACTTGGACACCACGACCTGGCGCACCGCCCCGGCCGGAATGGCCTCCATGTTCAGCTGCCGGTTCTGGCGCTCGGCGGTGGCGAGGGTGGAACCGTCCATGGCGCCGAGGGTGTAGCTGGGGTTCAGGCCGCGGATAGAGACGTAGCGGCCCTCGTCCTCGTCGAACTGGGTCTGCACGCCGGGCAGGCGGCGCAGGGCGTCGGCGATGTTGTAGTCGGGCTGGGCGCCGATATCGTCGGCGGAGAGATATTCGGCGACGCGGTCGTCCCCGCGCTTCTCCGCGATGGCCTGGGCGTTCTGGGCGCGGTAGCCGACCACGACCAGCGCGGAGACCTCGCTGTCGGGCGACTGGGCCTGCGCCTGGCCGGCGATCGCGAAGAGCGCCATCGCGCTCGCGGACAGCATCAGGGCCGCGCGGCCGCCGGTGTTGCAAGACTTCATCTGGAGGACCCCCGTCTCCGCCGGCGCCCGTCTGGGCCGGTCTTCTGCAGGGTCAGCTAAGGGGTCGCCGCGACACGCCGACGACAGTTCGGAGACGGGGATTCTGCCGCTGGGCGACAGTCCGGTGACGATGGCTGGACTTGTCTGGAGCGTGACGCGATCTGATGGATCAGATCGCCGCTCCCGATTCCTGACCGACGCGCGTTTCGCCCGATAACCGGCTCCCACCTGTCGGAACGCGCCCTAGGCGCCGCAGCCCCCGCCTTCGGGGCCGAGCAGGTCGCCAAGCGCGGCGGCGGCCGATTCCATGGCCGGGCGCCAGTCGTCGAAGCGCGTCGTCGCCACGGGCCGCACGCCGGGCCGCCAGGGATAGTTGTCCTGGCCCAGGGTCAGCCAGGCGCCGGCGCCGCACAGCATCACTGTCGGGGCGCCGCAGGCGCCGGCCAGCTGCGCCGTGGCGTTGTTGACCGCGACCACCGCGGGCAGGGCGGCGCACAGCGCGGCGAGGTCGTCGATCTCGTCCTTAAGCTCCAGGCCGGG
>CAYQPL010000127.1:0-8336 GCA_964419395.1 uncultured Phenylobacterium sp.
CCCATCCGGTCGGCTCAGTCGTCGATGGCGAGGTCAAGAACGCCACCGAGTTCTGCCTGTTCATCGGCCTGGAGAACGACATCGACGGCATGGTGCACCTGTCCGACCTCGACTGGTCGGCGCCGGGTGAGGAAGCCATCGCCCGCTACAACAAGGGCGACGTGGTCAAGGCCCAGGTGCTGGACGTCGACGTCGAGAAGGAACGCATCTCGCTCGGCATCAAGCAGCTGGCCGGCGATCCGATGGCCGGCGACACCTACCGCAAGGGTCAGACCGTGACCGTCGTGGTCACCGAGGTCACCTCGGGCGGCATCGAAGTCCGTCTGGGCGACGACGAAGCCCCGATGACGGCCTTCATCCGCAAGTCGGACCTGTCCCGCGACCGCGCCGACCAGCGCCCCGAGCGCTTCGCCGTGGGCGACCGCGTCGACGCCCAGGTGACCAATGTCGACAAGGCGGCCCGTCGCCTGTCCCTGTCGATCAAGGCCCTGGAAATGGCCGAGGAAAAGGAAGCCATCGAGCAGTTCGGCTCGTCGGATTCCGGCGCCTCGCTGGGCGACATCCTGGGTGCGGCCCTTCGCGAGAAGGCCGGCGGCAAGGACTAAGTCCACGCCAAGACTTGCATGAATCGCCCCGTCCGGACCTCCGGGCGGGGCTTTTTCTTGCGCGCCTCGCGGGCGGCCGGATATCCGTCCGCCGTCAACCATGATCCAGCCTTGAACATGCCAAGGGACTCGCCCATGGTCCCGGCGCCGAACGAGCGGAAGGCCTCATGATCAAATCCGAACTGATCGCCCGCCTGGCTGAGGAGAACCCCCACCTGACGCAGCGCGACATCGAGCGCGTGGTGGGCGTGATCCTCGAGCGCATGATCGTCGCCCTGGAAGAGGGCGGGCGGGTCGAGCTGCGCGGCTGCGGCGCCCTGTCTGTCCGGGCCCGCGACGCCCGCTCGGGCCGCAATCCGCGCACCGGCGAACCCGGCGACGTCCGCGCCAAGCACGTTCCCTTCTTCAAGAGCGGCAAGGAACTGCGCGAGCGGCTCAACGCCGACTGAGGCGTCGGCCCGCCGCTGAAACGTCTGAAGATCAGGAAAAGGGCGAGACCTTGAGCATCGTCTCGGAATTCCGCGAGTTCATCGAGCGCGGCAACGTCATCGACCTCGCCGTCGGCGTCATCATCGGCGCCTCGTTCAACGCCATCGTCAAAAGCCTGGTCGACCAGATCATCATGCCGCCCATCGGCCTGCTGACCGGGGGCATCGACTTCTCGCGGCTGAAATGGGTCCTGCGGCCGGAGGATCCCGCCACCGAGGCGATCGAACAGGTGGCCATCCAGTACGGCGCCTTCATCAACACGGTGATCCAGTTCCTGATCGTGGCCTGGGTGGTCTTCCTGCTGGTCAAGGCGGTGAATTCGGTGCGCCGCAAGGAGGCCGAGAAGCCGCCGGAGGCCAAGCCGCAGCCCACCGCCACCGAGGTGCTGCTGATGGTGATCCGGGACCAGCTGATGGCGCAGAACGCCGCCGGCGGCGCGGCCGCCGCTCCGCCCGCCGCCGGATCGCCGCCGCCCAAGGCCTGATCACTTCGCCGTCCGCGCCTTGCCTAGGGGCGCCCCGATCCCCTAATCGAGCGGCATGAGCGCTCCCCGCGTCGCCTCGAAGATCTGCGGCCTGTCCACGCCGGCCGCCGTCACCGCCGCCCTGGACGGGGGCGCGGCCTATCTCGGCTTCATCTTCTTCGAGAAGAGCCCGCGCAACGTGACGCCGCAGGATGCGGCCCGGCTGGCCCAGCCGGCGCGGGGCGGGCGGGCGCAGGTGGTGGCGGTGACCGTCGATCCCTCCGACGTCCTGATCGACCGCCTGGCCGACGAGCTTGCCCCCGATCTCATCCAGCTGCACGGCCAGGAGTCGCCCGAGCGGGTGCGCGCCGTCACCCAGCGGACCGGCGCGCGCACGATCAAGGTGCTGCACGTCGCCGCGGCCGCCGACCTCGAGGCCGCCGCCCGCTACGACGGCGCCGCCGACCACCTGATGTTCGAGGCGCGGCCCCCGAAGGACGCCGCCCTGCCCGGCGGGGTGGGCGCGCGCTTCGACTGGGACCTGATGGCCGGGCGCCGCTACGCCCGTCCCTGGTTCCTCGCCGGCGGGCTCGATCCGTGGAACGTCGCCGAGGCGGTGAGCCGTTCGGGCGCCCCCGTGGTGGACGTTTCCTCTGGCGTGGAGCGCGGTCCCGGACTAAAGGACCCGGCCTTGATCACGGCGTTCCTGGACGCCGTGCGCCGCGCCTGACGCTCAAGCTTCATGCAAGGACGCGCAACCGACGTGAACGCCCAGACCGCCCAGCCCAACGACTACGCCGCCTATCCGGACGCCCATGGCAAGTTCGGGGAGTTCGGCGGGCGCTACGTCGCCGAGACGCTGATGCCGCTCGTCCTCGACCTGGAACAGGCCTATCTGGCGAGCCGGACGGACAACGCCTTCCAGGCCGAGCTGGCCGACCTGATGACCCACTATGTGGGCCGGCCCTCGCCGCTCTATTTCGCCGAGCGCCTGACCGAGCGGTTCGGCGGGGCGAAGATCTATTTCAAGCGCGAGGACCTGAACCACACCGGCGCGCACAAGATCAACAACTGCATCGGCCAGATCCTGCTGGCCCGGAAGATGGGCAAGACGCGCATCATCGCCGAGACCGGCGCCGGGCAGCACGGGGTGGCCACGGCCACGGTCTGCGCCCGCTTCGGCCTGCCCTGTGTGGTCTATATGGGCCAGGTGGACACCGAGCGGCAGCAGCCCAACGTCTTCCGCATGAACCTGCTGGGCGCCGAGGTGGTCCCCGTGACCAGCGGTTCGGCGACCCTGAAGGACGCCATGAACGAGGCCCTGCGCGACTGGGTCACGAACGTGGAGGACACCTATTATCTGATCGGCTCAGCCGCCGGTCCGCACCCCTATCCGATGATGGTGCGCGACTTCCAAGCGGTGATGGGGCGCGAGATCCGCGACCAGATCCTGGAGGCCGAGGGCCGCCTGCCCGACGCCGTCGTCGCCTGCGTCGGCGGCGGCTCCAACGCCATCGGCACCTTCCACCCGTTCCTGAACGACGAGGGCGTGAAGATCTTCGGGGTCGAGGCCGCCGGCGAGGGCATGGGCACCGACCGCCACGCCGCGGCCATCAACGGCGGCCGCCCGGGCGTGCTGCACGGCAACAAGACCTATCTGCTGCAGGACGCCGAGGGCCAGATCACCGAGGCCCATTCGATCTCGGCCGGCCTCGACTATCCCGGCATCGGGCCCGAGCACTCCTGGCTGCACGATGTCGGCCGGGCCAAGTATCTGACGGCGACCGACAAGGAGGCCCTGGAGGCCTTCCAGCTCTGCGCCGAACTCGAGGGCATCATCCCGGCGCTGGAATCCTCCCACGCCATCGCCCGGCTGCCCGACATCGCCAAGGAGATCGGCAAGGGCGGCGTCGTGGTGATGAACCTCTCCGGCCGGGGCGACAAGGACGTGGCCGCCGTGGCCAAGCACCTGGGACGCACGATTTGACCAAAGCCCGTATCGAGGCCCGTTTCGCCGCTCTGAAGGCGGAGAACCGGGCGGCCTTCGTCGCCTATGTCATGGCCGGCGACCCGGACGCGGCGACCGCCGCGAAGATCCTGGCCGGGCTGCCCGCCGCCGGCGCCGACCTGATCGAGCTGGGCTTCCCCTTCTCCGACCCGATGGCCGAGGGCCCGCCGATCCAGCGCGCCGCCCAGCGGGCGCTGGCCGCCGGCATGACCCTGCAGGGCGTTCTCGACCTGGCGGCGGCCTTCCGCAAGGGCGACCAGGACACCCCGCTGATCCTGATGGGCTATCTGAACCCGCTGGTGACCTGGGGTTATGAGCGGTTCGCCCAGGCCGCGGCCCAGGCCGGGATCGACGGCCTGATCATCGTCGACTGCCCGCCGGAGGAGGCCGATCCCCTGGCCGACGCGCTCGACGCCGCCGACATCTCGCTGATCCGCCTAGCCACGCCCACCACCGACGACAGGCGCCTGCCGACGGTGCTCAAGCGCACCTCGGGCTTCGTCTACTATGTGTCGGTCACCGGCGTGACCGGCGCCAAGGAGGCCGACGCCGAGGCCGTGCGCCCGGCGGTGGAGCGCATCCGCGCTGCGTCGGGCCTGCCGGTGGCCGTCGGGTTCGGCATCAAGACGCCCGAGCGGGCCGGGGCCATCGCCCAGGTGGCGGACGCCGCCGTGGTCGGTTCGGCGCTGGTGGACGAGGTGGCCGACGCCCTGGCCGCAAACGAAGACGTGACCGGCCGGGTTCTTTCCAAGGTCGGGGCCCTGGCCAAGGCTGTGCGATCGGCGCGCAACGCATCCGTGACGGCCTGAGGCGGAGATCATGGCGGAACAGAAGAACGACAAGCCGGCCAAGCCCCAGCCCAAGTCTCAGGGCGCCTCCGGCGGCGGCTGGCTCTCGCGGATCGCGCCCGGCGTGCGCAATCCCTTCGCCAAGCGCGAGACGCCGGAGAACCTCTGGGTCAAGTGCCCCGACACCGGCGAGATGATCTATCGCCCCGACCTGGAGGCGGCCCTGTGGGTCACCCCGTCCGGCCACCACATGCGCGTGGGCGCCAAGGACCGGCTGAAGATCACCTTCGACGACGGCGAGTTCGAACGCATCGCCACGCCTACGGTGGTCGAGGATCCGCTGAAGTTCCCCGACGATCGCCCCTATCACGACCGGCTCAAGGCGGCCCGCAAGGCCACCGGCGAGCAGGACGCCATGGCCATCGGCGTCGGCAGGATTCAGGGCCAGGAGAGCGTGGTCGTGGTCCAGGACTTCGCCTTCATGGGCGGGTCGCTGGGCATGGCGGCGGGCGAGACCTTCATCCGCGCCGCCAAGGAGGCGCTGGAGCGCCAGATCCCCTTCGTCATCTTCACCGCCTCGGGCGGGGCGCGGATGCAGGAAGGCACGCTCTCCCTGATGCAGATGGCGCGCACGACGCTGGCCATCAACGAGCTGAACGACGCCGGCCTGCCCTATATCGTCGTCCTGACCGACCCGACGACGGGCGGGGTGACCGCCTCCTTCGCCATGCTGGGCGACGTCCACCTGGCCGAGCCCAACGCCATGATCGCCTTCTCCGGCCGCCGGGTGATCGAGCAGACCATCCGCGAGGTCCTGCCGCCGGGCTTCCAGCGCTCGGAGTTCCTGATGGAGCGGGGCATGGTCGACAAGGTCGTCTCGCGGCCCGACATCCCCAAGGTGCTGGGTTCGATCCTGAAGACTCTGATGATGGGGCGCGCCTCTTCGAAAGCCGCCTGACGCCGAACCCCTGCAAGGGCCGCCCCGCCGATGTATGACCCGATCCGCGCCTCCGATGCGGTGATCGCGCGCCTGCGCGCCAACCACCCCAGCCTGATCGACCTGACCACAGGCCGGGTGGAGCGCCTGCTGGCGGCGCTGGACCATCCCGAACGCCGCCTGCCGCCGGTGATCCATGTGGCCGGCACCAACGGCAAGGGGTCGACGGTCGCCTATATGCGCGCCATCGCCGAGGCTGGGGGCCTGAAGGTCCATGCGCTGACCTCGCCCCACCTCGTCCGCTTCGCCGAGCGCATCCGGGTGGCGGGCGAACTGATCGCCGACGAGGCGCTGTCGGCCCTCATCGACGAGGTGGAGGCCGCCAACGCCGGCGAGCCGATCAGCTTCTTCGAGATCTCCACCGTTCTGGCCCTGCACGCCTTCGCAAGGACCCCGGCCGATCTCTGCCTGATCGAGGTGGGCCTGGGCGGGCGGTTCGACGCCACCAACATCTTCGACGCCCCGGCCCTCAGCGTGATCACGCCGGTGGACTACGACCACCTGGAGATGCTGGGCCCGGAGCTCTCCAAGATCGCCTGGGAGAAGGCGGGCATCATCAAGGCGGGCCGGCCGGTGGTCGTGGCCCGGCAGATGGAGGAGGCGCTGGCGGTCATCGAGGCCGAGGCGGACCAGCTGTCGGCGCCCCTGGGCCTGATGGGCCGCGACTTCGACGCCTGGGAGGCGAACGGACGTCTGCTGTTCCAGGCGGAGGACCGCCTGCTCGACCTGCCGCCGCCATCCCTGTTCGGACCCCACCAGTTCGACAATGCCGGCCTGGCCGTCGCCGCCATGCTGACGCTGGACCACCCCCGCATCGACGAGGACGCCATCGCCCGCGGCGTGGCCTCGGCCTATTGGCCGGCCCGTTTCCAGCGCCTGCGCGAGGGCGAGCTCGGCGCCATGGCGAGCGCCGCCGGCGCCGACCTCTGGCTTGACGGCGGCCATAACCCGCATGCGGGCGCCGCGCTCGCCCAGGCGGGGGGCCGCCTCGTCGCCCGCGATCCGCGACCCGTGGTCCTGATCAGCGCCATGTTCGCGCGCAAGGACGCGACCGGCTTCTTCGCCCCCTTCGCCGAACTTGGCCCACGGGTCTATGCGACCAGCTTCGACTCCCCCAACGCCGCCCCCGCCGAGGAGATCGCCGCGGCCGCCCGCGCCGCGGGCCTGACCGTCGAGACCGCCCCCGACGCCAAGGCGGCGCTGGAAGCCGCGCTCGCCGCGGCGACCACGCCGCCGCACATCCTCATCTGCGGCGGTCTCCACTTCGCCGGGGAAGTCCTGGCCATGGACCCGCAGACCTGGCCGCGCTGAGGCGCGCGGCTCCGGCCCGCGGGGCGCGGCTTCAGAACCGCTCGCCGACCATTTCTTCGCTTTTGGCCCAGAGGGCGGCGGCGTTGGTCGGGTCGACGGCGTAGGGGCGGACGCCGTCGCGCGTGGCGATGTCGCCCTCCTTCGTCTCGGCCACGTGGCAGTCCTCGCAATAGCGGCCGCCGACCGTCTCGGCCGGGGCGACGAAGCCCGCCCAGACGGTCGTCGCCGCCCCCTGCGGTATGGTCTTGAAGGTGAAGCCCTCCGGCAGCTGGGCGACCATGGCCTCCATCTCGCCGGCGCTCATATGGCGGCCGAGCTCGGTCTGGATGCCGCCGGGATGGACGGCGGCGGCGCGCACGCCGCGGTTGCGATGGCGGCGGTCGAACTCCACGGCGAAGAGGGCGTTGGCGGTCTTCGAGCGGCCATAGGCGCCGAAGGGCGTGTATTCGGTGGTCTCGAAGTTCGGGTCGGCCAGGTCGACATCGGAGAAGCGGTGGCCCGCCGAAGAGAGCACGACCACCCGGCCGCCGTCCCGGATCAGGGGCGCAATGCGGTTGATCAGGACGAAATGGCCGAGATGGTTGGTTCCGAACTGGGTCTCGAAGCCGTCGGCCGTGCGGCCGAAGGGCGGCGCCATGACGCCGGCGTTGGCGATGACCACGTCGAAGGCCTCGCCGCTGGCGAGCAGGGCGTCGGCGCAGGCGCGGACGCTGGAAAGGTCGGCGAGGTCGAGCTGCACGAGCTCCAGGCCGCCGCCCCTCGCCGCCTGCGCGCGGGCCTCGGCGGTGGCGGTTTCCGCCTTTGCGAGGTCGCGGGCTGCGCCGTTCACACGGGCGCCGCGGGCCGCCAGCACGCGGGCGGTCTCGACTCCGAGGCCGGCCGAGACGCCGGTCACCAGGACGCGCAGGCCGGAAAGGTCGCGGTCGCCGAGGACCTCGTCGGTGGTGGACGTCGCTCCAAATTGTCCGCTCATGGACTTATCTCCGCTATGTAGGGTCTGGTCGCCATACGCGGGTGCGCTCGATAACCGGAGGCGACCTCCGATTAAATGTGGAGGCGGCCTCCGCTTTCAAGGGCCGCGGGGATCATCGTGCGCGAATCCGCCGCCAGGCCGCGCAAGGTCCGCGCCGACAGCGCCCGCAACCGCGACCAGCTTCTGGAGGCGGCCAAGGCGGCCTTCGCGCAATCGGGCCCCGAGGCGCCGCTGGAGGAGATCGCCCGCCAGGCTGGCGTGGGGAGCGGCACCCTCTATCGGCACTTCCCCAACCGCGCCGCCCTGCTGGCCGGAGTCTATCGGCGCGAGGGCGACCAGCTCTCCGGCGCGGCCGAGCGGCTGCTGGCGGAGCGTCCGGCGCTCGAGGCCCTGGAGGCCTGGCTGCACCTGCTGATCGGCTATCTGGCCACCAAGCGGGTGGTCGCGCCGGCCCTGCAGGCCGCGTCGGAAGAGGGCAAGGCGGCCTATGAGGCCGGCGGCTCCCCGGTGAAGGACTCGCTGGCGCGGCTGCTGCAGGCGGCCGTGGCCGAGGGTGCGGTGCGGCCGGAGATCGGGCCCGAGGACCTCTACCGCGCCATTATCGGCCTGTCCTACGGCTATGACGAGCCCGACTGGGAGCCGAGCGCCCGGCGGTTGGTCGGGGTGCTGCTGACGGGGCTGAAGGGGTGAGCCGCCCTCACG
>CAYQPL010000127.1:8346-9803 GCA_964419395.1 uncultured Phenylobacterium sp.
GAGGCGCGCGCCCAGCCGCCTCACGCCGCCGGCGCCTCGCCGACGAGCGCTCTCGCCACCGCCTCGGCGACCTTGATGCCGTCGACGGCGGCCGAGAGGATGCCGCCGGCATAGCCCGCCCCTTCGCCGGCGGGGAACAGGCCGCGGACGTTCAGGCTCTGGAAGTCGGGGCCGCGGGTGATGCGCAGGGGGGCGGAGGTGCGGGTCTCGACGCCCGTCAGCACGGCGTCCGGATCGTCATAGCGCGGGATCTTGCGGCCGAAGACCGGGAGAGCCTCGCGCATGGCCGCGATCACATAGGCCGGCATGAGTGGGGCGAGGTCGGTCGGACGCACGCCCGGGTGGTAGCTGGGGATCACCTCGCCCAGCGCCGTCGAGGCGCGGCCGGCCAGGAAGTCGCCGACCCGCTGGCCCGGCGCGAAATAGTCGCCGCCGCCGGCGAGGAAGGCCGCGCTCTCCAGCTGGCGCTGCAGTTCGACGCCGGCCAGGGGATGGTCGCTCCCGTAGTCGGCCGGGCTGATCCCCACGACGAAGCCGGAATTGGCGTTCCGCTCGTTGCGCGAATACTGGCTCATGCCGTTGGTCACGACGCGGCCGGGCTCGGAGGTCGCCGCCACCACGGTTCCGCCCGGACACATGCAGAAGGAATAGACCGTCCGCCCGTTGGCGCAGTGGTGCGACAGGGAATAAGCCGCAGCACCTAAGTCCGGATGGCCGGCGCAGGGGCCGAACAGGGCGCGGTCGATCCAGGACTGCGGATGCTCTATGCGGAAGCCGATGGAGAAGGGCTTGGCCTCGATGTGGACGCCGCGCTCGTAAAGCGTCTCGAAAGTGTCGCGGGCGGAGTGGCCGATGGCCAGCACCACCTGGTCGGCCTCCAGGAATTCGCCGGTGTGCAGGCGCAGGCCGCGCAGCACCCTCGTCCCATCGGAGACGCGGGCGAATTCGAAGTCGGCGACGCGGTGGCCGAAGCGGTACTCCCCGCCCAGCGCCTCGATCTTGGCGCGCATGGATTCCACCATGGTCACCAGGCGGAAGGTGCCGATGTGGGGATGGGCCTCGGTCAGGATCTCCGGCGGCGCGCCGGCTTCGACGAACTCGGTCAGCACCTTGCGGCCGAGGAAGCGGGGGTCCTTGATCTGGCTGTAGAGCTTGCCGTCGGAAAAGGTGCCGGCCCCGCCCTCGCCGAACTGGACGTTGGATTCCGGGTTCAGCTCGCTCTTCCGCCAGAGGCCCCAGGTGTCCTTGCTCCGCTCCCGCACCACCTTGCCGCGGTCGAGGATGATGGGGCGAAAGCCCATCTCCGCCAGGATCAGCCCGGCGAAGAGGCCGCAGGGGCCGGCGCCGACCACGACGGGCCGCAGACGCTGGCCGGCCGGCGCGCGGGCCACCGGGCGGTAGGCGGTGTCGGGCGTGGCGCGCACATGCGGATCGCCTTCGAACCGCTTCAGCACGGC
>CAYQPL010000128.1:0-252 GCA_964419395.1 uncultured Phenylobacterium sp.
CCGCCGCGGCGCCCGCCGCGCCGGCCGCGGCCCCTGCGCCGGCCGCCGCCCCGGCCCCGGCGCCTGTGGAGCGGGCCCACCCTGCCGACCGAAGGCAACGGCGCGGCCGTCCTGTCGGTCCTCACCCGCGCCTGCATCCCGATGGTGCAGCAGGGCAAGACGGTGGAAGAGGTCGCCAAGGACGTCGGCATGAAGCGCAACCGCCGGTCCGGCGCCTACGAGGTCCGCCTGGGCGGCCGCGCCTACAGCATC
>CAYQPL010000128.1:262-9798 GCA_964419395.1 uncultured Phenylobacterium sp.
TCTGCAACATGCAGATCGACTATCCGGTGGGCGAGGCCGAGCCGATCATCGAGGCCCTGAACACCTGGGCCTTCCTGCACGAGCCGGAACTCGTCCTGCAGCGCAACGACTATGCGGTCGGAGCCGACAACATCAAGCGGGTGACCATGGCCTGGGAGCACTACACCGACTCCGAGTCCACCGGCATGGTCTTCGTCCAGCTGAAGAACCCCGACGACACGCCGCTGGAGCGCCGCTACGACCAGGCGACCCTGCTCTACAGCGAACGGACCTTCTAAGGCCCACACCTCGTCGTCCCTCCGCCCGGAGGGATCACCTGGCCTGGCGCGCCTGCAGCCAGGCCAGGGCGTGGCCCGCCACGTCCTCCCAGCCCGGCTCGCCCGGCAGCCAGTGGCTCATTCCCGGCAGTTCGCGGAAGTCGGCCCCGACGCGGCCGGCGGTCAGCCGCGCCGTGGCGGGCGGGTGCACCACGTCCTTCTCGCCCACCATCAGCAGGGCCGGCGCGTCCGCCGGCCCGGAGCCCAGGCTGGTGGTCATCATCGGGTCGAGCCACCAGTTCAGCGTCTCCCAGAGCGCCCGCCCGCTCTCCGAGCTCAGCCGCTCCAGGATCGGGCGCCGGGCGCCGGGCGCCACGCGGTCGAGGCTGTAGCGCAGCATGATGCCGCGGTCCGGCGTCACCGCCTGGGCCCAGAAGGGGCCGAGCAGGTGCAGGCCGAAGGCTGTGACGCCCTCCTCCAGGGACCAGCCGGCCACCCCCCACGGCGGCGAGGGCGCCAGCAGGACCAGGCCGGCGACGGGCGTGCGCCGGGCCGCCAGCAGGGCGACCAAGCCCCCGAGGGAATGTCCCAGAAGCACCGGCGGCGTGTCCTGGGCGGCGGCCAGGTCGGCGATGTCGTGGGCGTAGTCGAGCATGGAGAGGCCGACCACGGCGTTCAGGCCCTCGCCCGCCCCGTGGCCGCGGAGGTCCGGGGCGAGGACCTTGTGGCCGGCGGCCTCGAACGGGCGGCGGAAGGCCTCGAAGGTCCAGCCGCCGCAGAAGGCGCCGTGGACCATGATCACCGGCGCGGCCATGTCAGCCGGCCGCGAAGACGGAGAAGGCGCGCACCACCTGGGCGTAGACCTCCCGCTTGAAGGGGGCGACCACCTCGGTCGTTTCGGCGAGATAGGCCCAGCGCCAGGCGTCGAACTCCACCGGCGGGTGGGCCTCCAGGTCGATCTCCGACTCCGGCCCGTCGAAGCGGGCGGCGAACCAGACCTGGCGCTGGCCCTTCCAGGCCTTGCTGACGCCATGGCCCGAATGTTCCGGCGGGAAATCGTAGGTCAGCCAGCCGTCGGTGCGGCCGAGGACGGTGACCGAGCGCACGCCGGTCTCCTCCACCAGTTCGCGCAGGGCGGCGGCCTGCAGGTCCTCGCCGGCATCGACGCCGCCCTGGGGAAACTGCCAGTTGAAGGGACCGGGCGCCCCGACCCGGCGGCCCAGCCACACCCGCCCGTCGGGATGGAAGAGGACGACGCCGACGTTCGGGCGATAGGGCGCCAGGTGCGGCGCGAGATCCGGTTCGGCGGGGCTCATCGGCGGGTCAGGGCCGAGGCCGGCGCCAGCTGATAGCCCCGCTGCTCGACCTCGCGCGCCCAGGCGGCCACCTGGGCGATGGTCAGCGGATAGGCGAAGCCGGAGCCGAGCGCCTGGCCGCGCTCCAGGGCCTGGGCCTCCAGCGCCAGCAGCTCGCGGTCGATGGCCTCCCCCGACAGCTGGTCGTCGATGATGCGGCCGGCCGAGGCGCGGGGCACGCCCAGTCCCCGTCCGGCGGCCTGCCCGTCGTCGACGAAGGCGAGGCCGCGGGCCTTCAGGGCCGTGGTGAAGGCGGCCATGGCCGGATCGGAATTCAGGAACCGCGAGCCGAGATAGTTGGTCAGGCCGAAATAGCCCGTGGCCCGCGACAGCAGCCATTCCAGCCGCTTGGTGGTCTCGGCGGGGCCGGAGCTGGCCAGCAGGGTGTAGGGGCCCGGATCGTTGTCGGGATAGTCCACCGGCTCCATGGGCGTCTCGAGCAGCACCTCGTGGCCATGCTCGCGCGCCAGGTCGATCCAGCCCTGCAGGCCCTCCGCATAGGGGACGAAGGACAGGGTGACCTCGCCCGGCAGCCGCTCGATGGCGTCGCGGGTCGCCCGGGCGTTCAGCCCCAGCCCGCCGACGACGATGGCCACCTTCGGCCGGCCGTTGGCGTGGAAGGGGCGGGCATAGGCCTCCGCCGGGGTGCGGCCATCGGGGCCGATCACGGGGAGCGGGCCGTTGGGGCCGGGGGCCGACAGGCCGGCGATCGGCGCCGGCGGCAGGGCGAGCCTCTGGCGCCCGGCGCCGCCCGGCAGGGTGATCACCGCCTCGCCGGCCAGTTCGCCCTCGACCGGGGCCTCGGAGAGTTCGAACACCTCCTCGGTCACGCCGGGCCCGGCGCCGTCCATGGTCAGGGCCTCGCGCCAGCCGGGCGGGGCGGCGGCGACCACCGCCTTGGCCAGCGGCAGGCGCACGACCGGCGCCCCGGCCTGCGGGTCGCCGATGATCAGGACGAGGACCGCCAGGGTCAGGAGGAAGAGGAGGGCCGCGCCGCTCGCCCCCACATAGGGATTGGCCACGGCGGCGCGCAGCTGGGCCACGGCGGCGCCGGGCCGGCCGGACGCCGCCGGAGCCGGCGTTGCGGACTTCTTGGAGAACATGGCCACGGTCGCTGAACCTCTGGCCGAAGACTCGGCGAACAGGGTTAACGAAGGCCTTAATGCGCGGCTTCGGCGCCCCCGCGCAAGAGGGCGCCCTCGCCCAGGGCCCTCAGTTCGCCTTGGCCGCGGCGGCGGCCACCTTGTCCTTGACCCCGATCACCTCGGCCAGCCGCGCCTGCGGCTTGGGCAGCTTGGGCGTGGCCGCGACCGAGCCGTACTTCAGCACGTCCTGGGCGCGGACCAGCTGGAAGTCCTTCGTCTCGTCGAAGTCCTCGGGCGGCGCCTCGGCCGGCTCGTGGGCGCCGCGGCGCTTCAGGCCTTCGGAGGCGTTCAGCGCATTGCGCAGCGACGCTTCGCTGAACTGGAAGGCGCGGTTGGCGATGGCCTGGGCCTCGTCGCGGCTGGACGCCACCTCCAGGTCCGGCTCGATGCCCGTCTGCTGGATGGAGCGGCCGGCCGGGGTGTAGTAGCGGGCCGTGGTCAGCTTCAGCGCCCCGTCCATGCCCCCGCGCAGCGGGATGACGGTCTGCACCGAGCCCTTGCCGAAGGAGGTCAGGCCGACCAGTTCGGCGCGCTTGCGGTCCTGCAGGGCGCCGGCGACGATCTCGGCCGCCGAGGCCGAGCCGGTGTTGATCAGCACCACCATGGGCAGGCCCTCGGCGATGTCGCCGGGCCGGGCGTTGTAGCGCTCCACGTCGCGCGGGTCGCGGCCGCGCTGGGAGACGATCTCGCCATTCTCCAGGAACAGGTCGGAAATGCCGACCGCCTGGTCCAGCAGGCCGCCGGGATTGTTGCGCAGGTCGAGGATCAGGCCCTTCATCTGCGGGTTCTTGGCGCGCAGCTGGCCGCAGGCCTGTTCGGCCTCCTCGGTGGTGCGCTCGTTGAAGGCCGAGACGCGCAGATAGCCGTAGTCGCCCTCCATCCGCGCCACGGCGGACTTGGGCTTGATCACCTCGCGGACGATCTCGACGTCGAAGGGATCGCTCTTCTCGCGCGCGATGCTCAGGGTCACCGCCTCGCCGGGCTTGCCCCGCATCTGCTTCACCGCGTCGGACACGGTCATGCCGAGCACGCTCTCGCCGTTCACCGCGGTGATGTAGTCGCCGGCCTTGACGCCCGCCCGGGCGGCCGGCGTGTCGTCCATCGGCGAGATCACCTTGACCACGCCGTCCTCGCTGGTGACCTCGATGCCCAGGCCGCCGTACTCGCCGCGCGTCTGGTCGCGCATGTCGTCGAAGCTCTCGGGGTTCAGATAGCCCGAATGCGGGTCCAGCGAGGTCAGCATGCCGTCGATGGCCGACTCGATCAGCTTGGTCTCGTCCACATCGGTGACGTACTGCCGCTCGACCGTGTCGAGGACGTCGCCGAACAGTTCGAGCATGCGGTAGGTCTGGGCCCGGGGCTGCTGGGCCGAGGCCTGGGCCTGCTGGCTCACATAGGCCATGGAGCCCGCGCCGAGGACGAAGGCCGCCCCGCCGATCATCAGATACTTCTTCATAGGCCCAGCCTGAGGCTCCCTTTGCGGCGAATTTGCGCCGCTCACGCGTTACCGCCCCTGCAGGATGGATCACCCCGCATCGGTCTTCAGCCAGCGGGAAGGATCCACCGGAACCCCCTTCTCACGGACCTCCAGATAGAGTTCCGAGGGAGAGTTTCCACCATCGGCCATCCATCCGACAGGCGCGCCCGCCGCGACCGATTGTCCGACATCCACCGTGGCCCGATCGAGGCCCGCCAGCACCAGATGGTATCCACCGCTCATCCTTAATATCAAGATGACGCCCCATCCGCGCACCGGGCCGACATATTGCACCAGGCCGGCGCCCGGACTTTGCACACGGGCGCCGCGGGCGGTGAGGATGGTGAGGCCCTGGGCCCTGGCCGCGCCGTGCAGCGCCTCGCCGAAGCGATGGGTCACCGGCCCGGCGGCCGGGGGCAGCAGGGTCTCGGGCGGGCTCAGCGGCCCCTCGAAGAGCTGCTCGGCGCCGGACGCGGCATAGCCGCGCAGGGCCGCGCCCTGCGGATCCACCGCCTGCGGGGTCGGCCGCTCGTCGGCGCGCTCGCTTTCGGCGGTGAACAGGGTCTCGTTGGCCACGGCGGCCAGGCGGCGCTGGCGGGCGATGTCGGTGGCCTCGGCGGCGTAGGCCTGGGCGCGGCGCTGCAGCTCCGGGGCCATGGCCTTGACGAGGATGGCGGCGCGGACGGCGTCGCGGGCGTCGTCGGGCCGCACCAGCAGGGCCGGCGGCGGATCGCGCTTGAACTGCTGGAGCACCGAGAGCAGCCGGGCCAGCTGGTTGGCGTTGCGTCCCCGCTCGGCGTTGAGCGCCTGCTCGCGGGCGTTCAGCACCGCCAGACGGGCGGCGTCGTCCGGCTCGGCCGCCCAAACGGCGGCGGCGAGGCCCAGGGCCGCCGTGGCGGCGCCGAGGGCGAGGCTGCGGCGGCGTTGGGCCTCAGTCACGGTGATAGGGGCTTCCGGCCAGGATGGTGACGGCGCGGTAGACCTGCTCGGCCAGCATGGCGCGGACCAGGGCGTGGGGCCAGGTCTGCGGCCCGAAGGCGATGCGGCCCTGCGCCTCGTCCATCAGGGCCGGGTCGAGGCCGTCGGCGCCGCCGATGACCAGCGTCAGGCGGCGGACCCCGTCGTCGCGCAGCCGCGCCACCTCGGCGGCGAAGTCGCGCGAGCGCAGCGCCCGGCCGCGTTCGTCGCAGACCAGGACGTGGGCGTCCTTGAAATGGGGGCGAAGGACATCGGCCTCGCCGGCCTTGCCAGGCTTGCGGCCCTCGACCTCCACCACCTCGACGGGGCCGAGGCCGAGCGCCCGGCCGGCGGCGGTGGCGCGCTCCACATAGAGCTTCACCAGTTCGGTCTCGGGCGAGCGGGGCAGGCGCCCCACCGCCAGAAGGGTCACGCGCAAGCCGGCCTCGTCAGGAGGCGGCGACCGCGTGGCCCGAGGCGTCCACCGACCAGATCTTCTCGATATTGTAGAAGGAGCGCACTTCCGGCCGGAACAGGTGGACGATCACGTCGCCGGTGTCGATCAGCACCCAGTCGCAGTGGGGCAGCCCCTCGACGCGGGCGCGGCCGTAGCCGTGCTCCTTCAGCGTCCGCAGCAGGTGGTCGGCGATGGCGCCGACATGCCGTTGCGAGCGCCCGGAGGCGACGATCAGCCCGTCGGCGACGGAGCTCTTGCCCTTCAGGTCGATGACCACGACGTCCTGCGCCTGGTCGTCGTCCAGCTGGGACAGGATCAGGTCTTCCAGAGCGTCGATGCGACTCTGGGGGTCTTGGGAGGCGGCGGCAGGCCCGGCGCTCTCCTGCGCGCGCTGCGCGGCGTCACTCTTCAGCGGGAAACTCCTCTTAAGTCCACGCAAGGCCGCACCTTATCACGATCGGAACCGGCGGTCAGCGGCCTTGCGCGGGGCTGGATCGCCGCATGCGTTCGCGCAGCGCCGTCGAGGACTGGAAGTTCAGCGGCCCCCGCAGGAAGACCCAGGCCGGGGGATCGCGATCGGCCAGGGTGCGGGCCTGGCTGGACGGCAGCCTGTAACGGGCGAAGCGCCGCGCCGCCGGGGAGGATCGGCTCTTCAGCGAGATCCAGGGCCGCGAGACGACGGCGACCGGCGCCTCGCGCATGATCTGCGTCCAGCCCCGCCAGCGGTGGAAGCTGGCCAGGCTGTCGGCGCCCATGATCCAGACGAACTTCACGCCCGGATGGCGCGCCTTCAGCGTCCGGATCGTGTCGATGGTGTAGGGCGAGCCCAGCCGGGTCTCGGCGTCGGACACCGTCATGCCGTTCTGCCGGGCATAGGCCCGCGCCCCGGCCATCCGCTCGGAGAGGGCGGCGGTCTCGTGGCGCGCCTTCAGCGGGTTCTGCGGCGAGACGAGCCAGATGACCTCATCGAGGCCCAGCCGCCGGCGCGCCGTCTCGGCCACGTGGGCGTGGCCCTCGTGGGCCGGATTGAAGGAGCCGCCGAAGAGGCCGACCTTCATGCCCGGCCTCAGGGTGAAGCCCAGCCGCAGGGCGCCCGGCCGGCCGGCGGCGGGCAGGCGTCGGGCGGGGCCGGCGAACCACATGGGCAAGGGGTCGGCGCAGCGCTGGCGCGCCGGGGTCGCAACCCCGCCGCGGTCGAGATGGACATCGGTCTGTCGGACGCGGGCGCGCAGGGTGAAGACGCCGTCGCCGGCCAGCACGCCGCCGCGGGCGAACAGGCGGCCGAACTCCCAGTTGGACAGGCCGAGTTCGGTCTTGTTCAGCGCGTACTGGCCGTCCACCCACCGGGTGAAGCCGTCGCCGACGAAGGGGGCGTTGACCGACTGGTAGAAGGCCTCGTGGGCCGCCGGATCGGCGCTGATCAGGCTCGCCACGAACTGCGGGCTGTAGCGGTTGAAGAGGCGGGCGGCCTCGTCGAGATCGGCGACGACCTTCAGGGTCGCCTCGGGCGTGGCCTCCCACTCCCATTCGCGGCCAAGCTCGCTTTCGGCCAGGACCTCCACCTTCGGCTCGTCCACATCGCCCTCAGCCCGGCGGGCCAGGACGCGGGCCTCGCGCCAGGCGGCGGGCAGGCGGCCTTCGTCGCCCTGCGCCACATGCAGCTTGCAGCCGTGGCCGCGCCGCGCGCCGGCCTGCTCCAGGGCCTCGAGGAAGACGGGGATCAGCCGCTCGGCCGCGCCTTCCGTCACGCAGAAGGTGTTCAGGGTGTTGCAGACCTTGCGGTCCAGGGAATGGAAGACGGCGGCGAACAGGCGCTCAGGCTCGGCGGTCTCGTCGGCCACCATCCAGGCGCCGCCCGTGCCGTGCAGGCTGACCGGCACGCCGGCCTGGCGGGCGATGCCGCCCAGCTGGGCGACGGCGGGACCCGAGCCGCGGGCGACCGCCAGGCCCAGGCGGGCGTCGGCGAACATGGCCCAGCCGGCGGCGTGGGCGGCGGAATCCACCAGTACGGCGGCCCCCTCGGGCAGGCCGGCCTCGGCGAGGGCGGGATCGAGGGCATGCTCGACGATGGCCTGCGCCGTGCCGAGCGCGTCGGAGCCGATGCGGAAGACGACGGTGTTGCCGGCCCGCAGCACCCCGGTCGCGTCGGCGAAGACGTTGGGCCGGCCCTCGAAGACGAAGGCCACGACGCCCAGGGGCGCGGTGACCTGCTCGATGCTCCAGCCCTCGTGGGCGAGGCGCTCGACGAGCTGGCCGCGGGCGGGCGCGGCCTCGGCCCAGGCGCGCAGGCCGGCGACCATGTCGCCCCGCATCGTATCGGAGACTTCCAGCCGGGTGGTCGAGCGGCCCCGGGCGCGGGCGCTCTCCACGTCGCGGGCGTTGGCCTGGGCGATCGCCGCCCAGACCGCGTCGTCGGCCAGCCGCGCGGCGAAGGCCTCGAAGAAGGCGGTGATCTGGTCGTCGGAGACGGCGCCCATGCGGGCGAAGGCGGCCTCGGCGCGGCCGACGGCGGCCGCGGCGACGGCGTGCTCGGCGGCCGGAACGTGCAGCAGGTCGCCGCTGTCCTGCAGGACCAGCAGCCGGTCGCCCGGGCGGAAGCGGGCGGCCAACTCGTCGCCGACGGTCGCCACCTTGTCGCCGCCATAGATCACCGCCATGCCGGGGACGAGCGCCGTCAGGCGCCGGCTGCGCACCCCGTCCTCGCTTCGGCCCGCCCCGTCCATGATCCGTATCCGTCCCTTATGCTCAAGACGAGCCTTACCTAGGCCCCTTTCCGGGCGTGAGCAAATGCCCCGCGCGGCGCCGGCTCAGGCCGGGGCGAGGACAGCCAGGTCGTCGGCGTGGATCATGGGCCCGGAGGTGTAGCCCAGCACGCCCTCGATGGCGTCGGAGCGCAGGCCGCAGATGCGCTCGGCCTCGGCGGCGTCGTAGCGGGACAGGCCGCGGGCGATCTCCACCCCGTCGGGGGTGCGCACGACGACGGCGTCCCCCTTGCCGAAGCGGCCTTCGACGGCGCGGACGCCCGCGGCCAGCAGGCTCTTGCCCTGGCGCAGGGCCGCCGCGGCGCCCTCGTCGGCCACCAGGGCGCCGGCCGGGGCGAGGGCGCCGGCGATCCAGGCCTTGTAGGCCGCCCCGGGAGTGGCGGCGGATTCGATGAGGGTGGCCTTCTCGCCGGCCTCCACAGCCCCCAGCGGCGCGGGCCGCTTGCCCAGCGTGATCAGGGTGGCGCAGCCGGCCGACTGGGCGATGCGGGCGGCCGCCAGCTTGGTGGCCATGCCGCCGGTGCCAACCCCTGCGCCCGCATTGGCGCCGCCGGCCATGGCCTCGATCTGCGGGGTCAGCTGGGTCAGGTGCGGGATGTGGGCGGCGGCCGGGTCGCGGCGCGGATCGGCGGTGTAGAGGCCGTCGATGTCCGACAGCAGGACCAGCACGTCGGCCCCGATCATCTGGGCCACGCGGGCGGCCAGCCGGTCGTTGTCGCCGTAGCGGATCTCCTCGGTGACGACCGTGTCGTTCTCGTTGACGACCGGCACGACGCCCAGCTCCAGCAGGGTCTCGACCGTGGCCCGCGCGTTCAGCCAGCGGCGGCGCACCTCGGTGTCGTCGCGGGTCAGCAGGATCTGGGCGGCCGACAGGGCGTGGGGCTCCAGGGCCTCCTCCCAGGCGCGCATCAGGGCCGACTGGCCGGCCGCGGCGGCGGCCTGCTTCTCCGGCAGGGTGAGCGCGCGCCGGGCGAGGGCGAGCCGCCGGCGGCCCAGGGCCACGGCGCCGGAGGAGACGATCAGCGCCTGCTGCCCCCGGGCCCGCAGGCGGGCGAGGTCGGCGGCCAGGGCGGCGAGCCAGGCGCGGTCGGGCGCCCCGTCGGCGCCCACCAGCAGGGCCGCGCCG
>CAYQPL010000129.1:0-4630 GCA_964419395.1 uncultured Phenylobacterium sp.
CCAGCGGCGTCTCGACCATCTCGGCCAGGGTGCGGACCTGCAGCTCGTCGCACATGCGCACGAGCTGGCGGATGAAGGCCGAACCGCGCGTGTCGTGCTCCAGGTCGCGGATGAAGCTGCCGTCGATCTTCACCACGTCCACATGCAGCTGCTGCAGGTAGGCCAGCGAACTGGCGCCGGTCCCGAAGTCGTCCAGGCAGACCTCGCAGCCCTCGGCCCGCAACGCCTGGATGTGCCGGTCGGCCTCGGCGAGGTCGCCCACCGCGGCGCTCTCGGTCAGCTCGCAGATCAGCCGGCCACGGACCTCGGGCGTGGCCTTCAGCCGCGCCCGCAGATGGGCGACGAAGGCCGGTTCGCTCATCGAGCGTCCGGAGATGTTGACCGCCAGGACCAGTCCCGGGGCGGCGCGGAGCTTGTCCAGCGCCTTGTCGACCACCGCCGCGTCCAGGGTGCAGACGAGGTCCATCTCCTCGGCCATGCGGATCATCGGGAAGGGCGCGCCCTGGTCGCCGAACCGGATGAGCGCCTCGTAGTGGTGCAGCCGGGTCTCGCCGCGGAGGCTGACGACGGGCTGGTAGACGAGGCTGAAGTCGCCGCCCTCGACCCGCCGGCCCAAGGCGGTGACCTGGGCCAGGGTGTGGGCCAGGGAGCGTTCGAAGGCCTCGCCCAGCGTGGCGGGGCCCGCCGCCCGCGCGCCGTTGCGGATGAAGTCGTCCACCGAATAGCGGATCGCCTTCAGCAGCTGGTCGGGCGCGACGTCGGCCCCCATGGCCATGGAGCGGACCACCGGTTCGAAGCCCAGCCCCGCGTCCAGGTCGAGCAGGTGGGTGATGCGCCGGGAGAGGGCCTCCGGATCGCCGTGGCCTTCGCGAAGCAGGGCGTAGCGGTCGCCGCCCAGACCTGCGGCGGTGGTGCCGGCGAAGGACTCCGCGCGGATCGCCGCCGCCAGCCGCGCCTGAAGAATGGAGCCCTGCCGTTCGCCGGCCCGGCGCGTGACCTCGGCGAAGCCCGGCACCTCCACCATCGCCAGCTCGACCTCCAGACCGCTGGTCCGGGCGTGCTGGAAGAGGGCGGCGGCGGCGTCCTCGAAGCCGCGGCGATCGTGCAGTCCGTTCGGGCCGGCCGCCGGAGGCGGCGCCGCCCGGGTGAAGGCGCAGGAGATCGCGCCCTCGTTCTCCGGCAGCCGGAAGGCGGTGAGGCTGGCGGCGCGCTCGCGCCCGTCCTTCTGCCGCGCCAGCCGGACGATGATCGGCCCGGCCCGCATGCCGTCCTCCAGCCCCTTGAGGACCATGCGGACGAGCTCGCCATCCTCCTCGGCGACGAAGTCGGCGAGGGCCGCGCCCTCGATCTGCCGGTCGGCCGATCCGGTCAGGGCCTCGCCGGCGCCCAGGGCCAGCGTGATCCGGCCGGCGGGCGACAGCTCGATCAGCAGGTCGGCGGAGGCGAAGGCGAAGCCGAGAAGGCGTTTCGGCGTAAGGGGCAAGGGCTGTCTCCCGTCGCCGCCAAGGTGACAGGCTTGGCTTAATCCCGAGTAACGGCGGGCCGGCCGACGTCTCGGAAGCGGCGGAAACTCCCCGATGCGGGTAGGATCGGGCCGCCGGCGCCTCTGTCACACGCCGGTCGCCGTCGCCCTTCAGAAAGCCGCCTCATGATCAGCGCCCTGCTCCTCGCCGCCGCCCTCGCCCTGCCCGCCGACTGCGACCTGGAGGCGCCCAGCGGCCGGGACGGCTGCACCCTGGCCGCCGTCGACGCCCTGCCGATGAACGCCCTGCAGGCGGTCGGCACGCACAATTCCTACAAGCTGGCCATCGCGCCGGCGGAGATGGCGCTGCTGCAGGCCACCGCGCCGGAGACGGCCCGCGGCCTCGACTACGCCCACCGCCCGCTCGCCGAGCAACTCGACGCCGGCGCGCGCCAGCTCGAGATCGACGTGCTGAACGATCCCGAGCCCGGCCGCTACGCCGCGCCCGCCGCGCGTCGGATGGCGCCGCAGACGACGCCCTATGACCTGACGCCCCTGCTCCGACCGGGCCTGAAGGTGATGCACGTCCAGGACATCGACTACCGCAGCGTCTGTCCGCTGTTCGCCGAGTGCCTGACGCAGGTGGCGGCCTGGTCGAGCGCCCACCCGGACCACGTACCCCTGCTGATCCTGCTCAATCTGAAGGAGGGCGAGGCGCTGCCGATTCCGGGCGCGGCGACGCCGGCGCCATTCGACGCCGCCGCGATGGACGCGGTTGACGCCGAGATCCGCAGCGTCTTCGGCCCGGACCGGCTGATCACGCCCGACGACGTGCAGGGCGACCACCCGACGCTCCGCGAGGCCGTCGCGGCCGGCGCCTGGCCGACCCTCGGCCAGGCCCGCGGACGGGTGATGTTCGCCCTCGACGCCCCTCGCAGCCAGGTCGACCTCTATCGCGGTGGCCGGCGTTCGCTCGAGGGGCGGGCGATGTTCGTCAATATCGAGGAGGACGAGCCCGCGGCCGCCTACATCACCCTGAACGAACCGCAGGCCCAGGCCGGGCGGATCGCCGCCGCTGTCGCCGCCGGCCTCATCGTGCGCACCCGCGCCGACGCCGACACGGTCGAGGCGCGCACCGGCGAGACGGCGCGGCGCGAGGCGGCCTTCGCCTCGGGCGCGCAGTACGTCTCGACGGACTACATGACGCCGGACCCGCGTCTGGGAGACTACCGCGTCGAGCTTCCGGGCGACGGCGCGGCGCGGCTCAATCCGCGGGCCGCGGCGATCGTGAGCGCCCCCTAGTCCGGCGCCCGTCCGCCGTAGCGGGGGAGATCGGCGTCGAAGTCCCACCAGTCGGCCTTGGAGTCGACATGGAAGTGGAAGCCGAGCGGCGGACTGGCCGGGGCGTCCAGCGTGCCGGCGCGAACCCGGACGAAGCCGGGGCGGGCCGAGGTCCGGCTGAAGGCGGGCGAACCGCAGCGGCCGCAGAAGACGCGCGCCTTGCCGGGCGAGGACTCGAAGACCTGCAGCAGGTCTTCGCCGGCCAGGATCTCGAAGTCGGCCAGGGCCACCGGCATGTTGGCCGCGAAGGCCCCGCCCTGCGCCTTTCGGCACTGGCTGCAGTGACAGAACTGAATCGCGGCCAGGGCGCCCGAGACGGCGTAGCGATAGCCGCCGCAAAGACAGCCGCCGGTCCGCCGCGGCGTGGACGTGTCGCTCATATCGCTCTCCGCTCAGGCGGCCTCGCGCGCCCTCACACGCGGCAGGGCCGGGGTGTGGAAGGGGACGGGGGCGGCCATCAGCTTGTCGATCTGCCGCCGGATCGCGGCCTCGCCTTCATGCCGCGCCCGCAGCTCCGCCGCACGTGAAATCACCCGGGGCGGGGCGACGTCCTCGGGGGTGCTGAAGAGGCCGCGACCCGAGGGGGCGCGGGACGTCCACACGGTGAGCGGCGCCGACAGGACCAGTCCGAGCGCCAGGGGACTCGTCCAGACGAGCAGCAGGGGATCGACCGCCAGGGCGAGGGCGATCCAGGCCAGACCCGCAACGGTGTGGCGACGATGGCGGCGCCAGGCGTCGGCGAGGGAGATCTGCGGATCGTCGCGCGTCTGGGCGTTCCAGCCGGAGTCGCGCCCGAGCAGGACGTCAAGCACGGCGCGGCTCTGTATCAGCATCATCGGGGCGGCCATCAGGGACGACAGCACGACCTCGCCCGCCACCCCGGCCAGCAGCCGGCCGACGCCGCCATAGGCGCGGCGGGCGGCGGGCGTCGCCGCCGCCAATCCGGCCGCCAGCAGCTTCGGGCCGAGCAGCAGGGCCATGGTCACGGCGAAGAGCACGCCGGCGCCGGCGGGATCCCCGGGGCCGGGAAGCCGCCGCTGCTGGACCCAGACCAGGCCGCCCAGGACCAGGAAGCCGAGCCAGAGCGGCGAGGTGGCGTAGGAGAGGATCCCCCGCGCCAGATGCAGCCGGCTGACCCAGTGCAGGCCCCGCGCCGGCAGGACGGCGGCGTGCTGCAGATTGCACTGGCTCCAGCGGCGGTCGCGCACGGCCATGTCCGGCAGGGACGGCGGCGCCGCCTCGTAGCTGCCTTCCAGATGGGCGGCCATGCGCACCGCCCAGCCGCCCCGGCGCAGCAGGGCGGCCTCGACGAAGTCGTGGCTCAGGATGTGGCCGCCGAAGGGCTTGCCGCCGGCGATGTGGGGCAGGCCCGCGCAGGCGGCAAAGGCGCGCGTGCGGATGATGGCGTTGTGGCCCCAGTAGTTGCCCTCCGCGCCCGACCACCAGGCCTGGCCCTGGGCCACCGAGGGGCCGAACAGGCGGCCGGCGAACTGCTGCATGCGCGCGAACAGGGTCTCGCCGTTGATGATGGTCGGCAGGGTCTGGATCAGCCCGGCCTTGGGGTCGGCCTCGAGGGCGGCGGTCAGGCGCACCAGGGTGTCGCCGCTCATCAGGCTGTCGGCGTCGAGGATCACCATGCCCTCGTAGCCGGCGCCGAACTGGCGCACCCAGTCGGCGATGTTGCCGGCCTTCTTGTCGCGGTTCAGGGCGCGGCGGCGGTAGAAGAACCGGTCGGGGGCGCCGGTGCGGGCGCGCAGGCGCAGGACGCCGGTGGCCGCGGCGCGGGCGATGTCGGGGTCGCGCGTGTCCGACAGCACGTAGATGTCG
>CAYQPL010000129.1:4640-9631 GCA_964419395.1 uncultured Phenylobacterium sp.
GGCGGCGAGATCTTCGTAGATGGCTTCGATCGCCGCCAGAACGCGACCGGGATCCTCGTTGTAGACGGGCGCCAGGAGCGCCGTGCGGGTGAAGACGACCGGCCGCGCGCTCCAGCGCGCCCGGGCTGCGCGCCAGCAGAGGACGAGCCCCGCCGCGGCGCTCAGGAAGGCGAAGGCGATCCAGGCGAAGAGGGTGCAGAAGAGGGTCAGCAGGCCCAGATCCGCCGGCCCCATTCCGCCGGGGGCGAGCAGGTCGGCCATGCGCAGGCCCGCAGCCCCCGTCATCAGCAGGGTCAGCCCGATCAGCAGGAGGCGCCGCCACCCCCGGGAATCGAGCGCCGCCAGCGCGCCCGGACCCGAATCCAGCCGCTGCTGCGGCATGTCCAGGGGCTGCGGCGCCGGCAGGGAACGCAGGACCGGATGATCGGCCTTCGGGCGATCGGGCGCGGGGCGGGCCGGGGCCCGAGGGCGCGGCCGCAGGGGCGCACGCGGGCGCCGGGGCCGGGCGCGCGCGGGGGAGCGGATCAGGCTGTCCATCGGCGGGTCCATACCTCCGAACGGGGGGTCGTCTGGTCGAGGAGGCGGGCCCGGAGTTCGACTTCGCGGGCTTCGCCGGGGGCGAATTCGAAGGCCAGCCGCCAGCCGCCGATCACCGGATTGGGCTCTGCGACGAGGTGGCGGACCGGCCGGCCGCCCGCGCTGACCTCCGGAACGAGGGCCGCGGCGGCGGCTGCGCCCTCGAACTCGATCATCACGCGGCGCCACCCGCTGTCGTCGCCGCGCCCCTCGCGCCAGAGCGCGGCCTCGGCCAGGCCGGCGGCAGGTTCGGGGCCCCAGCGCAGGCGGTAGTCGAGGCTCCGGGGGCCGCCTGGCCGCAGGACGGTGTCGGGCCGCCACTCGGCGACGATGTTGTCGGCCGCCTCGCTGTCGGCCGGGATCTCCACCAGCCGGACCTCGCCGTCGCCCCAGTCGCCTCGCGGCTCGACCCAGAGGCTGGGGCGAAGATCGTAGCGCGCCTCGAGGTCGCGATAGGCTTCGAACCCCCGCGCCCTCTGGAAGAGGCCGAAGCCGCGGGGGCCGGCGTCCTGGAAGCCGCTCGCCTGAATCTGGCCGGCCGGATTGGACAGCGGCCGCCAGAGGCGTTCGCCGGCGCCGTTGGCCATGGCGAGGCCGTCTGAGTCGTGGACGCGGGGGCGGAAGTCGTCGAACCGCCCCGCCGTCTGCGGGTCGAACAGGAACATGCTGGTGAGCGGGGCGAAGCCGACCCGCGTCACCTCGGTGCGCGGATGCAGCCGGGCGCGCACGTCGGTGAAGGTCGCCTCGCCCGGGGTGATGGCGAACCGGTAGGCGCCCGTCAGGCTCGGACTGTCCATCAGGGCGTAGAGGGTCAGGCTGGCCTCGCCGGGGGCCGGCCGCACCAGCCAGAAGGCGCGGAAGCGCGGGAACTCCTCGCCCGGCTCGCCAGCCCCGATGGCGAGGCCGCGGGCCGAGGCGCCGTAGACCCCGCCGCGGGCCACGGCGCGGAAATAGCTGGCGCCCAGGAAGGCTGTGACCTCGTCGTACTTGTCGGGCCGGTTCAGGGGATGGAGCAGGCGCAGGCCCGCAAAGCCCAGGCCGGGATCGTCCGGGGCGACGAGATCGCTCAGGGGACCACGGCCGTAGCGGAACATGGCCGGATGGTAGGGGACGGGCTGGGGCCGCCCGTCGACGACCTCGAACACCTCGACCTTCTCGGGGAACAGGCCGCCGCGATGGAAGAACTGGGCGCGGAAGGGCAGGGCCTGGTCCGCCCAGAGCCCCTTCTCGTCATGGAAGCTCAGCTGGCGGTAGGCGTCGTAGTCAAGGCCCGCGAGCGCCGGCGGCAGAGTGCGGTCCGGCGCGGCGTAGGGGCGCGCGGCCAGATCCTGCGCCAGGGCGTCCACCTCGCCGAAGCCGAACGCCGCCGGCGCCCCGGCGGCCAGCATCAGCGCCGATCCGGCGAGGATCAGCTCTCGACGGTTCGGGCCGCGCGCGGCCGTGCTGAAGACTCCGGATGACACGCCGGCTCCGGCTCCCTGTCCGTTGAGGTCCGGCCCCGTCTCGGGGACCGGTTTGGCCAAAGAAGGGCCGGACCGTGGAATCGCTCCCGAGAATGTGACCGGGACCCCGCCGGCGCCCGCGCGGCGGGCAGATGGCCAAAATCCGGGCGCTCGGGCGCGGGCGCAGGGCCGCGCCGCAGCGCGGGCTTCAGCCCCCGTCCTTGCGCCGGATGCGGCGCAGAAACGCCTCGATCGCGACGTTGAACTTGGCCGGATCCTGAAAGGCCCGGGCCGACAGCATGGCGCCGTAGACGGTCGCCAGGAAGAGGTCGGCCTCCACGGCGGGGGGCGCGTCCAGCCGCATCGAGCCCTGTTCGACGCCGAGCGCCAGCACACGTTCGAGCCACTGGCGCAGATCCTGGAAATGGCCTTGCACGGCCCGCCGCACCGCCTCCGGCAGGCCCGGCATTTCGGCGGCGAGCACGCCGGCCAGGCAGAAGGGCGCAGCCTGGTCGAGGATGCACCGCTCCCAATAGCCGGTGTAGGCGAGCAGCTGGGCCAGCGCGTCGGGCGCGCCGTCTTCCAGGATGGCGATCTGGGCGCGGATGGCGCTGCGCGCCTGCTCGACCACGGCGACGACCAGGTCCACCTTCGACGGGAAGTGATGGTGGATGCTGGCCTTGCGAAGCCCCAGCCGGGCCGACAGATCCGCGTAGCTGAAGCCGTTGTATCCGCCGTCGACGATCAGCAGGCGCGCTTCGTCCACGAGTTTGTCGGCCGTGCCAGTCAAGATTTCGGTCCGTCCTCGGTCTCCCGACGGCTCGAATACGCAGGTCTGCGGCCCGCCGCAACGCCTGCGCCGCCGCCCAAGGCTGCGACAGCGGCGCTCGGCGGGCCAGACGGGGCGCTAGCCGGCGCGCGCCGCCGCGCGCCGGCCGCCGAGGGTCAGCCAGAGGGCGGAGACGAGGAAGTAGAAGGCGCCGAAGCCCGCATAGGGCGCGACGACGGCGGCCGCGGCGCTGGCGGACGGCGAATCCTTCAGGACGAAGAACAGCCCGGCCGCGATCGACTGGACGCCGCTCAGCACCATCGCCCACTGCGCGCCGGCCCGCCACCGGCGCATCCCGGTGAGCGCCTGGAACAGCCCCGCCAGGATCGCCCAGATTCCGAAGACGACCAGGACGGGCGGGGCCCCGGCGGCCAGCGCCAGGACGACGGCGAGCGCCGTGATCAGGCTGATGACGAGGTTCAGCGCCTGACTGGGATTGGCCCTGAGGCCGCCGGCCTTCTGCGCATCGGCGTAGTTCGCCGCCGCGTCCCAGGCCGGATAGAGGGCCAGGAGAACCGCAGCGGCCCCCGGCAGGCTCCTGCCCGCGGTGAGCACCAGTCCGATCCAGCCCAGGGATACGGCGGCTCGCGTGAAATAATAGGCTCTGAGCCATCTATGGCCCGAGGTGGCGGTGGGATGGTCGGATCGAGGTGAAGACATGAGGCGGCTCCGCTTGCGACAGCAACCTACCTACTAGTAGGTAGATTCATCGTCAAGCTCGGACTGACCGGCCGCGCCCGCGGCGGGTCAGCGCGCTTCGGGAGAAGGAAAAAACGAAAGCAACCCGGGCCGCTTCCTGAAGGGCTACGGCAATCCGTGCGTCGAGGTCCGATTGTGGACCATCCGCCAATGTCGGCTGCTAGTGGGCCAGCGGCGCAGATTATCCAGGCTCTCGACGACCGCCTGGAAGTAAGCCGCACCATCTCCAGCTTGGTGCTGACGGATCAGTAGCCGCTCGTTGATGACGACTTCTAGGATATCGTGCAGCCAATCGCACATCGAAGTATACTGTACACATGAGCGCCCAAGAACCGGGCACGCACGGAGCTTGGCTGAGCCGACGAGGGGGCGTTTGATGCAGAGAGCGCCGCGATGTTGGGGTGTCGGATTGGCTCGGACGGGGAACACGTCATTCTGCGCAAGCCTCCGACTTCTGGGCTGTGAGCTCGTCGAGCAGGACCCGAGCTTTGAAGCGCTTCGCGACCTACGAGGCGGATCAGGGAATACGGTCGTTCTCCACTTCAAGTACCTGGACTATCTGTTCCCCGGCTCCAAGTTCGTGCTGACGACCCGGTCCGTAGAGAGCTGGCTTGCCTCAATGGAGCGGTCTCACCGTCGCAATCCTCGCCCCATACTGGGCGAACATGAGCGCATCGCGCGCCGGATGGCGATCTATGAGACGGTCGGTTTCGATCCGCAGATCCTAGCGGGCTCGTTTGAGCGACACCATGCAGAGGTGCGGCGGTACTTCGCCCAACGGCCTCAGGATCTGCTGGAGCTACGCGTGGCAGAAGGCGAAGGTTGGGAACGCCTCTGTCCCGTCCTCGGGGTCGACAACCCTGCGGGCCCCATCACAGTTCTGAACCAAGGCTTCGCTCACTAGGCGTCCTGCCACTCGTCGTGGGGCTGGCGCGCGAAGAGAACATCTTGCGAACGGAGAACAAATCCGGTACGCATCGTTCCTGCGGCGGACAGGCGGGCCAAAGGCCAGGTCCGCCCGCCGCATCGGCGGAATCATGGGATAAGGGGTCCCTCTCAAATGGCACAGTCGGCATTGAAACTGGTGGGACGCGAAGAAGGCGATAAGCAGCGCGCGCTCGAGGCGGCGCTGTCTCAGATCGATCGGGCTTTCGGCAAGGGCTCGGTGATGAAGCTGGGCGACAAGGGCAAGGTCGTGGAGATCGAGTCCTTCTCGACCGGCTCGCTGGGCCGCGACCTGGCGCTCGGCATCGGCGGCCTGCCCAAGGGGCGGATCGTCGAGATCTACGGGCCGGAAAGCTCGGGCAAGACGACGCTCGCCCTGCACGTGGTCTCAGAGGTGCAGAAGGCCGGCGGCACGGCCGCCTTCGTCGACGCCGAGCACGCGCTCGCTCCCTCCTACGCCCACAAGCTGGGTGTGAACCTGGACGCGCTGCTGGTCTCCC
>CAYQPL010000130.1:0-9612 GCA_964419395.1 uncultured Phenylobacterium sp.
GTTTCATCCAAAAACTGGGGTATCAAATATTCGGGGGGACTGAACTGAGCAGCCTCACTGATCTCTTGGCCGGTGACCGTGATGCCCCTGCGCCTAAGCTCCTGACCGATCAGGATCTGGTCGACTACTGCATCAAACGCTTGATCCTCGATTTCCGTGTTTTGTTGAGAGCTAATAAAGTCTTCCTGCGAACTCTGAGCTTGATCATAGAGTTGACGCAAGGTCGAATTATATGCCTCTAACATCACTGGATCGCCGTTGACTCGCCCGATCTGCCCTAGTCCTCCGCCACTCTGGCCCGTGATATCCATGCCCCATTGGAAGACCCTGAGCGCGCCGAAGGCGACCGCGTCCAGCTCGACCCCGGCACCGTCTACACCTTCGCCCAGGTGGGCGGCGACGTGGTCATCAGCATGCAGGGCGGCGCCCAGATGATCCTGGTCGGCGTCAGCACCGCCAGCCTCACGGGCGACTGGATCTTCACGCTGTAGTTCGCGCGGCAGCATCGCACGCCTGTCTTCGACCCTGCCTAGGTTCTTCTCGGGAACCTGCGCAGGATCGCGGCGGGCCTGTGCTCTTGGGGGGACTAATGGCGAGGATCACTGTCACCGCCGACTACCGGGTCGAACAGGGCCAGACCCTGACGTTCAGCAACGACGACGGCTTCTTCGTCGCCTTCGCCTACGGAGCGGAGGGTGACGTCACCGTCGCCGGTCAGGTCAAGGTCAGCGGGACCAACAGTTTGAGCGGTATCCGCGTCGGCGGAAGCAGCTTCTACGACACGTCGGACGTCACGATCGACGGCGGTGGTCTTCTGCAGGTGACCTCCACGCGAGGCGCCGCGACGGGCTTCGAGTCCTCGAGCTGGGGTCCGAATGTCTTCCTGTACGGGACCGTGGAGGTCATCGGCGCGACCTCGGCGACAGGTGTAAGTAGTCACGATCCGAAGGATTGGCGGTTCGATAATACAGGGTTGCTGAAGGTGACCTCCGCAGGCTCCGCCGTCGGGGTGTCGGCCACTGGCGCGGTGTTCAAGAACACCGGCGAGATCATGGTGAGCGGGGCATTCTCTGCGCTCGGTGTGAGCATCGGGAGCCTGGAGCCTTCGAGCTTTCACAATGTCGGCTCCATTCGCGCGGCGACATCGCAGACCGGCCAGAGCGTGGGTGTGAGCTTTTCGGGCGTGCTGAAATCCGCCTCGGCCTTCGTCAATGATGGCTTGATCGAGGCGGACGTGGCCATCCGCTTCGCGCCGACGCTCGCCTACTGGGGTGATGGGGTCATCAACAACGGCACGCTTATCGGCGATGTCGACCTGGGCTATCGCGGCGCGGTCCTGCCCAACAACGGCCGGATCGAGGGCGACGTTCTACTGGGCGGCGGCGACGACAAATACGACGGCGTTAAGGGCCGAGTTTTGGGGGCGGTCTTTGGGGGCGCCGGCAACGATACGATCTACAGCGGGGCGGAGAGCGAGACGCTCTCAGGTGGCGAGGGTCACGACTACCTGACGGGCTTCTACGGGGAAGACCTCGTGTCCGGTGGCCCTGGCAACGACACGATTTACGGCTGGACTGTCAGCTACGCCGACGCCGCCGCGGGCGTCAGCGTCGACCTGATCGCAGGGCGCGCGTCCGGGGAAGGCGAAGACCGCATCTTTACCCAACGCGTCATCGGGAGCCAGTTTGCGGACACGCTCGCCGGCAGCTACAAGCCGGATGTCTTGATGGGCGGCGCTGGCGACGACGATCTCAGCGGCGACATCGACGCCGACACGCTCGACGGGGGCGCTGGCGCCGACACCATTCACGGCGGCGCGGGGAATGATCTGATTCTGAGTGGGAGCGGCGGCGCCTATTTGCGGGGCGACGACGGAAACGACACCATCGTCGGCGGGGATGACGCCTTCGAGGATCTCCACGGCAATGCGGGCGACGACTCGGTTTCAGGCGGCGGGGGGGACGACTGGGTTGTCGGCGGTAAGGATCAGGATCAACTGAAGGGCGGAGCCGGGGCCGATATCGTCTATGGCAATCTCGGCCATGACACCTGCTATGGCGACGACGGTGACGACATTGTCCGGGGCGGCCAGAACGATGACGTCCTCTATGGCGGCGCCGGAGACGACTGGCTGTCAGGCGACCGGCACAATGACACGATTTCAGGCGGCGCCGGCGCCGACACCTTCCACACGTTCGGAGACGCCGGCGTCGATCGCGTCATGGACTTCAATGCCGCCGAGGGAGACCGCGTGCAGCTCGACCTTGGGACGGTCTACACCGTGCATCAGGACCGGGACGATGTGGTGATCCGGATGGAGGGCGGCGGCCAGATGTTTCTCATCGGGGTCAAGCTCGCCTCCCTTCCGGAAGGCTGGATCTTCACCCTCTGACTCTGCCGGAAAGGTTCCGTTGCGGCGCCGCAAAATAGTTGGCGGCGGGCCAAGCGCGGCTGCGGAACCTCCCCTCGCGCCGTCTGTTCTCCGCGGGACGAACAACCCCGAAAGGAGAACGCCATGGCGACGCCTCGCCTCGACGGCCGCACGGTGGCCGTGCTGGCCACGGACGGCTTCGAACAGTCCGAACTCGAACAACCCGTCGCCGCCCTGACCGCGGCCGGCGCCACCGTCCACGTGATCGCGCCCAAGGGCGGCGAGATCCAGGGCTGGGAACATCACGACAAGGGCCGCAAGGTCGCCGTCGATCTGGAGCTCTCCAAGGCCAAGCCGGGCGACTATGACGCCCTGATCCTGCCCGGCGGGGTGATCAACCCCGACGCCCTGCGCCTGGAGAAGAAGGCCATCGCCTTCATCCAGGACTTCGTGAAGAGCGGCAAGCCGATCGGCGCCATCTGCCACGGGCCCTGGACTCTCATCAACGCCGGCGGCGTGGAGGGCAAGACCATGACCTCCTGGCCCTCGCTGGAGACCGACCTGAAGAACGCCGGCGCCAAGTGGGTCGACAAGGAGGTGGTGGTCGACCAGGGCCTCGTCACCTCGCGCAAGCCCGGCGACCTGGCCGCCTTCTGCAAGAAGGTGATCGAGGAGATCGCCGAGGGCCGCCACGCCCAGGCGGCCTGATCGGTCCGGCGGCCCCCGCCCTCTGACACGCAGCGCTCCAGGCGCCCTGGCCAGGGCGGGTCATCGCCCGCTATAGGCGAGGGGCAACCTGGAGCGCTTTTTCATGTCCGAAGCCCCCGTCGTCCTTCTCTCCCACGTCATGCTGAAGCCGATGCAGGCGGCGCTGGAGGAGAAGGGCTATCGCGTCGTCCGCCGCTGGGACCTGGAGGACGCCGACCGGGCCCACGTCCAGGCCATCGCCCACGCTGGCGAGGTCGTGCTGGAGCCGGAGTTCCTGACGACCCTGCCGAAGCTCGGCCTCATCGCCTGCATCAGCGTCGGCTACGACGGCGTCGACGTGCCCTGGTGCCGGGCGCGGGGGATCGAGGTGACCCACGCCCAGGGGCTGAACGCCGAGGATGTCGCCGACCACGCCGTCGGTCTGCTGATCGCCTCCTGGCGCAACATCGTCACCGGCGACGCCCATGTCCGCGAGGGCCGCTGGGCGCCCGACGACCGCCTGGGCGCGCGGCCGGCGCTGCGCGGCCGCAAGGTGGGCGTCGTCGGCATGGGCCATATCGGCCAGGCCTGCGCCACGCGGGTGGAGGCCTTCGGGATGAGCGTGGCGTGGTGGGGCCCCAATCCGAAGCCGGAGCTCGCCTGGCCCCGCGCCGAGACCCTGCTGGACCTCGCCGGGGAGAGCGACATCCTGATCGTCGCCTGCCGCGCCGACGCCTCCAACCGCGGCCTGATCTCGCGCGAGGTGATCGAGGCGCTGGGGCCGCGCGGCCTGCTGGTCAATGTCTCGCGCGGCTCGGTGGTGGACGAGGACGCCCTGATCGACGCCCTGAAGGACAAGCGGCTGGGCCGGGCGGCGCTGGACGTCTTCCAGCAGGAGCCGACGCCGGCGCAGCGCTGGGCCGACGTGCCCAACGTCGTCCTTTCGCCGCACGCCGCGGGGGGCACGCTGGAGTCGATTCCGCGCATGATCGGCCAGGCCCATGAGAACCTGCGCCGCCACTTCGCCGGCGAGCCCCTGCTCAGCCCCACGCCCTGAGGTCGCATTCTCCTTGAGCCGGCGCCCCTCGGCGCGCCACAGTGGCGCAAGGCCCGGCCCAGGGCGGGGGGGAGGAGAGCGGCATGGAGACCTACGACGTCCTGATCGTCGGCGCGGGCCTGTCGGGGATCGGCGCAGCCGTGCACCTGCAGACCGACTGCCCGGGCCGCAGCTATGTCATCCTGGAAGGCCGCGAGGCGATCGGCGGCACCTGGGACATCTTCCGCTATCCGGGCATCCGCTCGGACAGCGACATGTACACCCTGGGCTACGCCTTCAAGCCGTGGACGGAGGCCAAGGCCAAGCAGAGCCGCCCCAAGCTCATCGACATCAGCGGCGAGACGGCGCAGGAGCACGGTGTCGAGGACCATATCCGCTTCGGCTGCAAGGTCCGCCGGGCGAGCTGGTCGACCGAGGACGCGGCCTGGACGGTGGAGGCCGAGCGGGCGGACGGCTCGGTGGCGCAGATCCGCTGCAACTTCCTCTTCCTGTGCGGCGGCTACTATTCCTACGAGGGCGGCTATTCCCCCGACTTTCCGGGGGTCGAGCGGTTCGCCGGACGAGTGGTCCACCCCCAGGCCTGGCCGGAGGAGCTCGACTACGCCGGAAAGCGGGTCGTGGTCATCGGCTCGGGCGCGACGGCCGTGACCCTCGTGCCGGAGATGGCGAAGACCGCCGGCCACGTCACCATGCTGCAGCGCTCGCCCACCTATGTGGTCTCGCGCCCGGCGGAGGACCGGTTCGCCAACTGGCTGAGGGCCAAGCTGCCGGCGCGGCTCGCCTATGGCCTGGCCCGCTGGCGCAATGTCCTCTTCGGCATGTGGTTCTTCCGCCTGGCGCGCAACAAGCCCGAACAGGTGAAGCGCCGCATCATCGGCATGGTCCGCGAGCAGCTCGGCTCCGACTACGACGTCGAGACCCATTTCACGCCCCGCTACAACCCCTGGGATCAGCGCCTGTGCCTGGTGCCCGACGCCGACCTGTTCGACGCCATCAGGTCCGGCGCGGCCGAGGTGGCGACCGACCACATCGAGACCTTCACCGAATCCGGAATTCGCCTGAAGTCCGGCCGGGAACTGGCCGCCGACATCGTCGTCACCGCCACCGGGCTGAATCTGGAGGTCATGAACGGCGTGGCGCTGAGCGTCGACGGCGAGGCCGTGGAGCCGGCCAGGACCTATTCCTACAAGGGGATGATGTATTCCGGCGTGCCGAACCTCGCCTCCGCCTTCGGCTACACGAACGCCTCGTGGACGCTGAAGTGCGACCTGACCTGCGACTATGTCTGCCGGCTGCTGAACCACATGACGGCGACGGGCCTGCGCCAGGCGACCCCGCGGCTCGGCGAGGCGGACATGGGCGAGGAGCCCTGGCTCGACTTCTCCTCCGGCTACGTCCAGAGGTCCATCGGCCGCTTCCCGAAGCAGGGCGACAAGGCGCCCTGGAAGCTTCATCAGAACTATGCCCTCGATCTGATGAATCTGCGCTATTCACGGCTTGAAGACGGGGTGATGGAATTCTCCAACCCGGCGCCTGTCGGCGCCGACTCCCCGGCCCGCGCGGCTTGACATAACCACATAAAGATATCTTTATATGGCCCATGGCGGTGTCCACGGGTCAGATCGTCGAGGTGCTGCGCGCGGCGGGCGAGCCGACGCGCCTGCGCATCCTCGCGCTCCTGTCGCACGAGGAGCTGTCGGTCCTGGAGATCTGCCGCGTGCTGGACCAGAGCCAGCCGCGCGTCTCCCGCCACCTGAAGCTGCTGGCCGAGGCCGGACTGGCCGAGCGTTTCCCCGACGGCGCCTGGGTCTTCTACCGCCTCGCCACGGCCGGCGAGCCCCGCCAGCTGATCGACCAGGTCCTGCGCCTGATCGAGCCGGAGGACGCCGTTCTGGCCCGCGACGCCGAGCGCCTGCGCGCCGTGCAGGCCGAGCGCGAGACCGAGGCCGGCGCATACTTCGCGCGCAACGCGGCCCGCTGGGACGAGATCCGCTCCCTCTACGTGGCCGACGAGGCGGTCGAGGCGGCCATCCGGGAGGCGGTCGGCGAGGGCCGCTTCCGCCGGCTGATCGATCTGGGCTCGGGCACCGGCCGCATGCTGACCCTGCTCGGCCCCGCGGCCGACGAGGCCCTGGGTCTCGACCTGTCGCAGCAGATGCTGAACATCGCCCGCAGCCATGTGGCCCGGGCCGGGCTGGAACATTGCGAGCTGCGCCACGGCGACATCTTCGGCACGCGCCTGCCCGACGGCGCGGCCGACCTCGTGGTCGTCCATCAGGTGCTGCACTATCTGAACGAGCCGGCCGTGGCGGTGCGCGAGGCCGCGCGGCTGGTCGGAGCCGGCGGGCGCCTGCTGATCGTCGACTTCGCCCCGCACGCGCTGGAATTTCTGCGCGAGCAGCACCAGCACCGCCGGCTGGGCTTTTCCGAGGCCGAGATGTCCCGCTGGCTGGAGGACGCCGGCCTGTCGGATGTCCAGGTCCGCACCCTGCCGCCGGCCCGCGAGGCCGGCCTGACCGTCAAGATTTGGAGCGCCCAGCGCGCGCCGCTCCGGGAGAGGAACGCCGCATGACCTTCATTCCCCCCAATGCGCTGGGGCCCGTGGCCCGCGCCGGCGCGGGCGCAGGCGCGCGGCCCAAGGTCTCCTTCGAGTTCTCGCCGCCCAAGACCACCGAAGCGGAGGCCAACCTGTGGGAGGCGATCCGCCGGCTCGAACCGCTGAATCCGGAGTTCGTCTCGGTCACCTATGGCGCCGGCGGCTCCACGCGCGAGCGCACGCACCGCACCGTGGTGCGGATGCTGAAGGAGACGAAGCTCAAGCCCGCCGCCCACCTGACCTGCGTGGAGGCCTCGCGCGAGGAGGTGGACGAGGTGGTGCGCGATTACTGGGCCGCCGGCATCCGCCACATCGTCGCCCTGCGCGGCGATCCGCCGGGCTCGCTCGGCGGGGTCTATGTCCCGCGCGATGACGGCTATCGCAACGCCACGGAGCTGACCGCCGGCATCCGCCAGATCGCGCCCTTCGAGGTCAGCGTCAGCCTCTATCCGCAGCAGCACCCGGAAAGCCCGTCCATCGACCACGACATCGATGTGCTGAAGGCCAAGGTGGACGCCGGCGCGACGCGGGCCATCACCCAGTTCTTCTTCGATATCGACGCCTTCCTCCGCTTCATGGAGAAGGTGCGCGCCGCCGGCGTCACCATCCCGATCTCGCCGGGCATCATGCCGGTCTCGAACTACAAGGGCCTGATGAAGATGGCCGCGCCCTGCGGCATTCCGTTGCCCGGCTGGCTGGCCAACCTGTTCGACGGGCTGGACAAGGACCCGGAGACCCGCAAGCTGATCGCCGCCTCGGTGGCGACGGAGATGTGCGCGCGCCTGGCCGAAGAGGGCTTCTCCGACTTCCATTTCTACACGCTCAACCGCGCCGACCTCGTCTACGCCATCTGCCGCGTGCTGGGCGTGCGCGAGGAGGGACCGGCGCCCGCGACGGAGGCTGCGGCATGAAACGTCTGGCTCTGGCATTCACCCTCGGCGCCGCGTTGGTCGGCGGCGTCGCCCCGGCGCAGGCGCCCGCCGCCTGGAGCGCGCCCGGCGCGCCGCTGCAGATCGGCGAGCACCTCTACTATGTGGGCCCCGCGGGCATCGCGGCCTATCTGATCACGACGCCCGAAGGCCACTTCCTGATCGACGGCGCCATGCCCACCAGCGCGCCGCTGATCGAGGCCTCGATCCGCACGGCCGGGTTCGACCCGAAGGACGTGAAGGTCCTGCTGAACACCCACGCCCACTTCGACCACACCGGCGGGCTGGCGCAGCTCAAGGCCGACACCGGCGCGACGCTGGTCGCCAGCGCAGGCGACAAGCCGGCGCTGGAGAGCGGCAAGTACATCGGCTCCGAAGAGGTTGCGGCCTTCGACTTCGCCCCGGTAAAGGTCGACCGGGTGATCGGCGACGGCGAGACCGTCGTCCTGGGCGACGTCGCCCTGACCGCCCACATGACGCCGGGCCATTCGCCCGGCTGCACGACCTGGACCTTCCCCGTCGAGATCGCCGGCAAGGTCCGGAAGGCCTTGCTCTACTGCTCGACCTCGGTGGCGGCCAACCGGCTCGTCTCCAAGGACAAGGGGCCGCAGTATCCTGGCATCGTCGAAGACTACCGGGCGAGCTTCGCCAAGCTCGGCCAGATGACGGCCGACGTCTTCCTCGCGCCCCATGCCGAGCAGTTCGGCCTGGCGGAGAAGCGGGAGAGACTGGCCGCCGGCGACGCCGAGGCCTTCGTCGATCCCGCCGAACTGCCCGCCGTGGTGGCGGCCAGCCAGGCGGCCTTCGAGGCGGCGCTGAAGACGCAAGAGGAGGCTGCGCGATGAGCAAGGTCCAACCCGGCCGCGCCGAGCGGATCGCCCGGCTGAAGGCGATCGCCAAGGAGCGCATCCTGATCCTCGACGGCGCCTGGGGCGTCATGATCCAGAAGCGCAAGCTGGCCGAGGCCGACTATCGCGGCGAGCGCTTCAAGGACCACCCCGTCGAGCTGAAGGGCAATAACGATCTCCTGTGCCTCACGCGGCCGGACATCATCGCCGACCTGCACGACCAGTATTATGCGGCCGGCGCGGACATCAGCGAGACCAACACCTTCTCGGCCACCACCATCGCCCAGGCCGAGTACGAGGCGGGCGAGGCGGTCTACGACATCAATTTCGAAGGCGCGAAGATCGCCCGCGAGGTGGCCGACCGCTGGACGGCGAAGGAGCCCGACAGGCCGCGCTTCGTCGCCGGCTCAGTTGGTCCGCTCAACCGCATGCTGTCCATGTCCTCGGACGTGAACGACCCCGGCGCGCGGACCGTCACCTTCGAACAGGTCTACCAGGCCTATCGCCAGCAGATGATCGCTCTGCACGAGGGCGGTGTGGACCTCTTCCTGATCGAGACCATCACCGACACGCTGAACTGCAAGGCGGCGGTGAAGGCGATCCTGGACCTGGAGGACGAGGGCTACGAACCGCTGCCCATCTGGATCTCCGGCACCATCACCGACCGCTCGGGCCGCACCCTGTCGGGACAGACGGTGGAGGCCTTCTGGAACTCGGTGCGGCACGCCAAGCCCTTCGCCATCGGCCTGAACTGCGCGCTGGGCGCCGACCTGATGCGGCCGCACATCGCCGAGCTGGCCCGCATCTCCGACACGCTGGTCTCGGCCTATCCCAACGCCGGCCTGCCCAACGCCATGGGCGAGTACGATGAGAGCCCTGACCAGACGGGCCACCAGTTGCACGAATGGGCGGAAAGCGGCCTGGTCAACATCCTGGGCGGCTGCTGCGGCACCACGCCCGACCACATCCGGCACGTGGCCGACGAGGTGCGCGGGATGACGCCTCGCCAGGTCCCCGAACGGCCCCCGGCCCTGCGGCTGGCGGGGCTGGAGCCCTTCGAGCTCGCCTGAGCCTTTGATCTTCTGACGATTTGCGGGAGAAGGAGCCGCTGGCCTGATCGGCGG
>CAYQPL010000131.1:0-255 GCA_964419395.1 uncultured Phenylobacterium sp.
GGAGTGTCCAGCTCCTCGGCCGCCTTTTCCCGGTCGAACAGGGCCTGGACGAAGGGGGTGGTCTTGGCCAGCTGCTGGCGCAGGGCGCCGGCCCCCTGCTCGCGCAGGACGTCGTCGGGATCCTTGCCGCCCTCGACGATGGAGAACCGGAAGCTGCGGCCGGGCTTGAGCAGCGGCAGGGCGCGGTCCATAGCGCGCGAGGCCGCCTGCTGGCCCGCCCGGTCGCCGTCGAAGCACAGGGTCGGCTCCGGATGC
>CAYQPL010000131.1:265-9565 GCA_964419395.1 uncultured Phenylobacterium sp.
GGTCGGGGTGGCGCATGCCGCGATCTGCTGCTTGCCCTCGTCAGGGCCCGGCGCCCCGGGCGCGCCGAGCTTCGGCGCCGGCGTCTTGCCTTGTTGGTGGTGCGCCACCGCCGCGATACCGGCCCGGTGGCAGGCGATGGCGTCCATATAGCCTTCCACCACCACCAGCGGCGGATCCTCGCCCGAGGGCGCGGCGCCGAGGATCTTGCGGGCCTCGCCCAAGCCGTAGAGCACATGGCCCTTGTGGAAGAGCGAGGTCTCGGGCCCGTTCAGGTACTTGGCGCGGGCCTTGGGATCCATGGCCCGGCCGCCGAAGGAGACGATCCGGCCCCGCGCATCGGCGATGGGGAAGACGATGCGGTCGCGGAAGCGGTCGTAGGGCGCGCCGCCGTCCTCGGGCGCGATCAGCAGGCCGGCCTCCACCAGGGCCGGCGGCCGGGCGCCCTTGGCCACCAGATAGTCCTTCAGCGCGGTGCGCCCGCCGGGCGCGAAGCCCAGGCGGAAGCGGGACCATTCCGCCTCAGGCAGGCCCCGGCGTTCGAGATATTCGCGCGCCTCGCGGCCGGACGGGCGACGAAGTTCGCCCTCGAACCAGGCCGCCGCCGCCTCCAGCCAGTCGGCCAGGCCCTGGCGGACCTTCTCCCGTTCGGCCGCCTGGGGGTCGGGCGCGGGCATGGGAACGCCCGCCTCGCCCGCCAGCCGCTCGACGGCTTCCATGAAGGAGAGCCGCTCGGTCTCCTGCAGGAAGGTGATCAGGTCGCCGGACTTGCCCGACGAGAAGTCGAAGAACTGGCCCTTGTCGTCGTTGACAAAGAAGGACGGCGTCCGCTCCTTGGTGAAGGGCGACAGGCCGACGAACTCGCGCCCCTGCCGGCGCAGCTTGACCGTCCGCCCGATCACATCCGATGGGCGCAGGCGTGATTTGATCTCGTCCAGGAAGCGTTCGTCGATCCGCACCCGCGCGTTATGCGGCGCCAGGGGCTTGCCGTCATGACCGTTTCGGCGCCTGCGGCTTCAGGTGCTCAAGCTTGTCCGGATTGCGCATGATGTAGATGGCCGCGAGCCGCCCCGCCTCATCCGGCTGGAAGGCGATGGTCATCGGCCCGTCGTCGGGTTCGAGCACCAGGCCCGGCAGGCCGTTGATGCGCACGGCGCGGTAGCGCAGCGGCCCTTCGCTGGACGTCGGCCAGGCCCGGCCCCGCCAGGCCAGGCCCGTGAGCATGGCGACGATGTCCTCCGCCCCGATCAGCGGACGCAGAGCGGCGCTGCGCTTGCCGCCGCCGTCGGTCACCATCACCGCATCCTCGGCCAGCAGGGATCGCAGGCTCCCCATGTCGCCCTTGGCGGCGGCGGCCATGAAGGCGTTGGCGAGGCGCACGGCGGCCTGCTGGTCGACGGAGAAGCGGGGCCTGGCCGCCTGCAGGTGATTGCGCGCCCGGCTGGCGAGCTGGCGGACGGCGGCCTCGCTGCGGTCCAGCGTCCGGGCCACCGCCGCATAGTCTTCGTCGAACACCTCGTGCAGCAGGAAGACGGCGCGCTCCAGGGGCGAGAGACGCTCCAGGGCCAGCAGGAAGGCGACCGACACGTCCTCGGCCCGCTCGACCGGGTCCTCGGTCATCTCCTCGATCAGCGGTTCGGGCAGCCAGGGGCCCCGATAGGCCTCGCGCCGGACCTTGGCCGCCCGCAGGCGGTCGAGGCAGAGACGGCTGGTGACGCGCACCAGCCAGGCGGCGGGATCTGCGATGTCCTCCCCTGCCCGGCTCCAGCGGATCCAGGCGTCCTGGACCACGTCCTCGGCCTCGGCCACCGAACCCAGCATGCGGTAGGCCAGCCGCTGGAGGCGCGGCCGTTCGGCTTCAAAGGCGGCGAGATCGGGCGACGGGGTAACGGCGTCCTCCTGGAGCATTCCATCCCAGGACGGTCCGTCGGGCGCGCCTGTGACAGGCCTCAGCTTACCTTGTCGAGCCAGGCCGGCAGCTCGGAGATGCTGGACAGTTCGGCGAACCGCGGATGGCCCTTCGGGGCCTCGGCCATCTCATGGGCCCAGGTCACCGGATAGGGCACATGGGCGGCCCAGGCCCCCGCCTCCAGGGCCGGCAGGACGTCGGAGCGCAGGGAATTGCCGCACATGGCGCCCTGGGCGGCGCCCGTCCCGTGGCGGCGGAAGACGCCCTCATAGGTCGAGGCGTCCTTCTCGCTGACGATCTCCACGGCCACGAAGAGGTCGCCCAGGCCCGAGGCCGCCAGCTTCTGCTCCTGGTGCAGCAGGTCGCCCTTGGTGACCAGGATCAGGCGATAGCGCTCCGACAGGGCGGCCAGGGCGTCGTCCACCCCCGGCAGGGGCTCGACCGGCTCGGTGAGCATGGCGCGGCCCGCGGCGAGGATTTCGCGGATCACCCGCGGCGGCGCCTCGCCCCCGGTGAGCTCCATGGCCGTCTCGATCATGGACAGGGTGAAGCCCTTCACGCCGTAGCCGTAGAGCCGGAGGTTCCGCTTCTCGGTCTCGGCCAGCTTCGTTTCCAGGGTCGCCTGGTCCGCCACGTCCGACAAAAGGTCGAAGAACCGGGCCTGGGTGAGCCGGAACAGCGTCTCGTTGTGCCAAAGGGTGTCGTCGGCGTCCAAGCCGACCGTGGTGATGGTCATGGCCGCCTCATAGCCTCTGGACGGCGGTTTGCGAACCGCTCCGGCCGCATCCCGGATGGGCGCCGAAGCCTGAAATTCAGGCAACCCAGAGATGAGGCGGCGACGGGCGCCCGCAGAAGGAATTCCGCAACACATCGTCGGCCTCATGGGGCCGCTGCTTGGGGCGTGGAGTTTCGCATGTCGCGTAAGGGGTTGGGCGCTGTGGGGCGGTCGGTCGTCCGCGCCCTGGACCGATGGATCGGCGGCCGCGCCCTGCTGCAGGCCGAGGCCGAGGCGAAGCACGCCCGCGACCGGCTGCGGGCGGCCATCGACGCGTTTCCGGAGGGCGTCGTCTTCCTCGACCCCGAAGGCCGCTACATCCTCTGGAACCAGCGCTACGCCGAAATCTACCACCGCTCCGCCGACCTCTTCGCGCCCGGGCGCAAGCTCGCCGAAACCCTGCGCATCGGGGTCGAGCGCGGCGACTATCCGGAAGCCGCCGGTCGCGAGGAGGCCTGGATCGCCGAGCGCCTCGACAAGCTGGAGAACCCGACCGGCGAGCGGCTGGAGCAGCAGTTGTCCGACGGCCGCTGGCTGATGGTCGAGGACCGCCGGACCGCCGACGGCGGGCTGATCGGCCTGCGGGTCGACATCACCGAGATGAAGCGGCAGGCGCGGCGCCTCGCCCAGGCCCTGGAGCGCGAGGCCGCCGCCAGCCGCGCCAAGAGCGAATTCCTGGCCGATATGAGCCACGAGCTGCGCACGCCGCTGAACGGGGTGATGGGCCTGGCCCAGGCCCGCGCCGCGCCCGCGCTCGACGCGGCGCAGGAGGGGGTGGTTCGAGAGCTGATCGCCTCGGCCGGCCGGCTCGACGAACTGGTCGGCGGCCTTCTGGCCTACGGCCCCGCCGGCGCGCCCGGGCCCGAGGCCAGCGCCGAGAGCGTGGCGGAGGCGGCCGAGGCCCAGGGACGCCTGCGCGTGCTGCTGGCCGACGACAATCCCACCAACCGGCGCGTCGTCGAACTGATGCTGGACGCCGCCGGCGTCGAGGTGGTGAGCGTGGAGAACGGCGTCGAGGCGCTGGACGCCCTGCGGGCTGGCGGCTTCGACCTGGTGCTGATGGACCTGCGCATGCCGGTGATGGACGGCTTCGAGGCCATCCGCGCCATCCGCGAGGGCGAGGCCCACCGCCCGGCGGACCGCCTGCCGATCATCGTGCTCTCCGCCAATTCCGCGCCCGAGGACCGGGAGGCCAGCGCCGAGGCCGGCGCCGACCGGCACATCGCCAAGCCGATCCGGGCCGAAACCCTGTTCGGGGCCATCTCGGAGGTCTTGGGCTCCTGAGGCCGGCCGCTATTCCCCGAACCCCTCCCCCGGTTCGAGGGGCGACATGCGGATCAGCCGGGAATCGGCCACGCCGGCGGTGCGGTGCGCCACCAGCTCGCGGTGCTCCGGGTCGCGGACCATCGAGATGAAGGCCTCGGCGTTCGGATAGGCGGCGATGAAGGCGATGTCCCAGGCCTCGTCCTGCGGCCCCGTGAGCGTCACCTCCGGCTTGCCGACCCAGACCTGGGCCCCGCCCAGGCGCTTGAAGATGTGGGCGGTCGTGCGGCCGTAGGCGCGGTAGGCCTCCAGCCCGGTCATTCCCTTGCCGTGGTCGGGGTGGCCTTCCGGATAGTCGGCCAGGGCCTTCAGGCGCACCAGGTTCAGCATGTGGACGGGCTGGTCCCGCGGCAGCGACTTGAAGAGCTCCCAGGCCTGGCGGTCGGGGTCGATATGGCCGGACTGCGACATGGCGTCTCCCTCTCTTTGCGGCAGGCTAGTCGAGGCCTCCGCGCCGGTCACCCGCCCCGCAAGGCGCATTGACCGCGGGGGATCGAGTCATTACCTACGCGGCCGTTTGGTCGGCGGGCGGGGTTCACCCTCGCCCGCCTTTTTGCGACCATGGCCCGCCCGTAAAGGAGTCCCCCATGACGAGCCAACTTCTCTCCGGCGCGACCGGCGTGCTGGCCCTGGCCGACGGGACCATCCTGCAGGGGATCGGCGTCGGCGCGACCGGCGACGCGGTGGGCGAGGTCTGCTTCAACACCGCCATGACGGGCTATCAGGAGATCCTGACCGACCCCTCCTACATGGCGCAGATCGTCGCCTTCACCTTCCCGCACATGGGCAATGTCGGGACCAATGTTCAGGACATCGAGCAGATGTCGGGCGCGGCCGAGACCGCCGCCCGCGGCGCCATCTTCCGCGACGTCCCCACCGCCCCGGCCAACTGGCGCTCCGACGCCGACCTCTCGACCTGGATGGCGCGCCGCGGCGTCATCGGTCTGGCCGGCGTCGACACCCGCGCGCTGACCCGCCGCATCCGCGAACTGGGCATGCCGCACGGCGTCGTCGCCCACGACCCGCAGGGCCGCTTCGATCTGGAGGAGCTGATCGCCAAGGCCCGGCGCTGGACGGGCCTCGTCGGCCTGGATCTGGCCAAGGACGCCTCCTGCCTGCAGCCCTTCGTCTATGACGAGGGCCTGTGGAACTGGCCGCAAGGCTACGCCCAGCCGCTGCCCGAGCCGAAGTACAATGTCGTGGTGTTGGACTACGGCGTGAAGCGCAACATCCTGCGCGCGCTGACCAGCGTCGGCGCGCGGGCCACCGTGCTGCCGGCCTCAACCAGCGCCGAGGATGTCCTGGCGCGCAACCCGGACGGCATTCTATTGTCGAACGGCCCGGGCGACCCGGCCGCCACCGGCGCCTACGCCGTGCCGGAGATCCGCAAGCTGGTGGACAGCGACAAGCCGGTCTTCGGTATCTGTCTGGGCCACCAGATGCTGTCCCTGGCGCTCGGCGCCCGGACGGTGAAGATGGACCAGGGCCACCACGGCGCGAACCATCCGGTGAAGGACCTGACCACCGGCAAGGTGGAGATCGTCTCCATGAACCACGGCTTCACGGTCGACCGCGACAGCCTGCCGGCGCCGGTGATGGAGACCCACGTCTCGCTATTCGACGGCACCAACGCCGGCGTGGCGCTAAAGGACCGGCCGGTCTTCTCCGTTCAGCACCACCCGGAGGCGTCCCCGGGACCGACGGACTCGCTCTACCTGTTCGAGCGTTTCGCCAGCCACATGGACGCCGCGCGCTAAGACAACCTCGGGCGCGGCGGCTCCCCGCCCCCCCCGCCGTTCCTCAGATCTTGCCGAGTTCGCCGATGGCGGCCACGGGGCCGCTCGGGCCGGACTGCTGCGAGCCGCCCGGCGGTTCGACCGAAACGGCCAGCTCCGCCCCCTCGTGGGCCAGTTCCGACAGCGACTTGTCGAGCGCGACGCTGCGCACCGTCCCCGGCTCCACCGTGCCCAGTGAGCGCGGCACGCCGTCTTCCTCAGGGATCAGCCACAGCTCGTGGACATGCAGCGGATCGGTTCCGGGCGGCACGAGCGAGGTGACGATCAGCGCCTGGCGCACCGGGTCGTAGGAGGCGACGAACAGCGGCTGGCCCGCCTCGGTGCTCAGATTGGCGTTCAGCAGCGGCGCGGGCGCCAGGGCCGGCGCCGGGATCACCTGCGGCGGCCGGGCCCCGAAATAGACGGCGAGCGCCAGGCTGGCGGCCGCCAGGCCCATGGCGCCGACAGTCGCCGAGCGCCAGAAGGCGAGCCGGCGGCCATAGGCGGCGGGGGCGTTGTCGTTCACCGGCAGGGCGCGCTCGATCCGCGGCCAGACCGCCGCCGAAGGCGTCACCGCCGGGATTTCCGCCGCCAGCGGCCCCAGGCGGATGCGCCAGGCGTCCACCTGCCGGGCGAAGCCAGGGTCGGACGCCATGCGCCGCTCGGCCGCCGCCCGCTCCGGCGCGGTCAGGACCCCCAGGGCGTGTTCGGCCGCCAGGGCTTCCGGTTCGTTCAGTTCAGGACCTGTGTCGCTCATGGCTCCAGGCACCCCTTCAGCTTCATCAGCCCCCGCCGAATCCAGCTCTTCACCGTGCCGAGCGGCGTCTCCAGCCGCTTGGCGAGGGCCTCGTAGGTGACGCCTTCGAAGAAGGCGGTCCGGATCGCCTGCTGCGTCCGCTCGTCGAGTTCGGCCAGGCAGGCCTGCAGGGCGCTGACCGCCTCGGCCGATTCCAGCAGGGCCACGGCCGCCGGCGCCGGGTCGGCGATCTCCAGCTCCTCGACCTGATCGGCATGGGCGAGAGGACCGCGGGCGCGCAGCCGGTCGATCGCCCGGTTGCGGGCGATGGTCGAGATCCAGGTCATCACGCTCGCCCGGCTCGCATCGAACCGGTCGGCGCGGCGCCAGATGGTGACATAGACCTCCTGCAGCACGTCCTCGCTCTCATCCCTGTCGGAGAGGATACGAAGGCAGACGCCGAACAGCTTCGACGAGGTGGCCTGATAAAGTTGTCGCAGGGCGTCGCGATCGCCGGCGGCGATCTGGGACATCAGGACGGCGAGATCGTCGGGTGTCGCGGCGGGCACGGGAACTCGTCGGTTGGCGCAGCGTCAGGAATCTGCGCCGCCAGCCTGCCCATGCGCCGCAGCCAGGGCAAGCCCGCGTCGAGACCGGGGAGGGTTTCCGCCGCGCGGCCGGCGGCGGCGAGGCTGGCGCGGCTCAGAGGCCGGCCGGCGCCTGTTCGATCAGGAGGACCTCGGCCGGCTCCGAGCCCATGGCCCGGCCGGTGTGCCACTGGCCCGCCGACTCCACGGCGAATTCGCCGGCCGCCACTTCCTGCTCGGCGCCGGTGACCAGGTTGGAGACCTGCAGCCGTCCGGACTGGACATAGATGTAGCGCAGGGCGGTGCGGGCGTTGTCGGGCAAGCTCTCGCCGGGCGCCAGGGTGGCGCGGACCACCGTCATGCGCACCTTCTCGCCCTCGGCGGGCTCCTCATCCTGCGGCAGGGCGAAGCTCAGGGCCGACGGCGCGGCGCTCGGCGGACTGGGGAGGGTGGCCGCAGCCTCGGCGCCCCCGGCGATGGCGAGACCGGGAATCGCGGCCGAAAGGGCGAGCGCGGCAAGGGTTAATTTTCTCATAATGATCCTCCCGGTTTCCGCCGTAGCACGCAGCGGGCCAGTTTCGCCAACGCAATCTGGCCCGCCGGGTTCGCGCCGGCCGGGAAGCGGCGCGAACGGCGACGACGGGGCGCACGGATGGCGGGGACCCGGGCGCGGCCGGCCCAGAATGGGCCGCACGCCTTGGTCGGCAAGGAGAAGCCGGGCGCAATTCAACTTGCGGCGCCCCTGGATTTCGGCCAATCTTGGAGGGTCAATTTCGTAAGGGCACGGTCGACTTCTCCAGCCTCCATCCGGCCCGGATACGCTCTCCCGAAGCTCAGCCCGATCTTGATCCCCCGCACGACTTCCTGCGGGCGGCCGACCTATCCAAGGACTATACCCCCCATGTCTACCGGCACTGTTAAGTGGTTCAACGGCCAAAAAGGCTACGGCTTCATCAAACCCGATGACGGCGGAGCCGACGTCTTCGTGCACATCTCGGCCGTCGAACGCGCCGGCCTGCGCACCCTCAACGAGGGCGACAAGATCACCTACGACCTGGAGCGTGATCGCCGCAGCGGCAAGATGGCCGCTTCGAACCTTCAGGTCTGAGCCTTCGGGCTGGACTGTCAGAGGTTTCTGGAGGCCGGCGCGAAAGCGCCGGCCTCTTCCGTTTCGCACGTCCGTTAACCCCTGCGGCGCAGGAGGTGCTTGCGCGCCTCCGACTCGACCACTAAACGGGCGCCTTAACCTGCATTCTGACTGGTGTCGGGCGCGCGACTGTGCGCGACCGTCCTTGCGCGCGGAAGAAACATGCCGAAACGCACCGACATCTCCTCCATCCTCATCATCGGCGCCGGCCCGATCGTCATCGGCCAGGCCTGCGAGTTCGACTATTCCGGCGTCCAGGCCTGCAAGGCCCTGCGCGCCGAGGGTTATCGGATCGTCCTGGTCAATTCGAACCCGGCCACGATCATGACCGATCCGGACGTGGCCGACGCCACCTATGTCGAGCCGATCACGCCCGAGATGGTCGAGAAGATCATCGCCAAGGAGCGGCCCGACGCCCTGCTGCCGACCATGGGCGGCCAGACGGCCCTGAACACCGCCCTGGCCCTGGAACGCATGGGCGTGCTGGAGAAGTACGGCGTCGAGATGATCGGCGCCCGCGCCGAGGTGATCGACAAGGCCGAGGACCGGCAGAAGTTCCGCGACGCCATGGACGCGCTCGGCCTCGAGAGCCCCCGCTCCAAGGCCGCCCACACGATGGACGAGGCCCTGGAGGGCCTGGACTTCGTCGGCCTGCCCGCGATCATCCGGCCGTCCTTCACGCTCGCCGGCACCGGCGGCGGCATCGCCTACAATGTCGAGGAGTTCCGCGAGATCGTGGAGCGGGGCCTCGACCTGTCGCCGACCACCGAGGTGCTGATCGAGGAAAGCGTCCTGGGCTGGAAGGAGTACGAGATGGAGGTCGTCCGCGACAAGGCGGACAACTGCATCATCATCTGTTCCATCGAAAATGTGGACCCGATGGGCGTGCATACCGGCGATTCCATCACCGTCGCCCCGGCGCTGACGCTGACCGATAAGGAATACCAAATCATGCGCAATGCCTCGATCGCGGTGCTGCGCGAAATCGGGGTTGATACCGGCGGATCGAACGTGCAGTTAGCGGTCAATCCGCGAGACGGCAGGCTGGTG
>CAYQPL010000132.1:0-565 GCA_964419395.1 uncultured Phenylobacterium sp.
TGTCCGCAAGGCGCTCTACTCGGCCATCTCGAACGCCGAGAACAACCACAACCTCGACATCGACTCCCTGGTCGTCGCCGACGCCTTCGTGGGCAAGCACCTGGTCAAGAAGCGCTACCACGCCCGAGCGCGGGGTCGCGCTTCGCGGGTCGAGAAGCCCTTCTCCGAGATCACCATCGTGGTCCGGGAACTTGGTGAGGCCGCCTGATGGGTCAGAAAATCAATCCGGTCGGGCTCCGCCTCGGCAGCAACCGCACCTGGGACAGCCGCTGGTTCGCCGACGGCCGTGACTATGGCCGCCTGCTCCACGAGGACCTCAAGGTTCGCCGGGAGCTGAAGAAGCGCCTCGCCCAGGCCGGCGTCTCGCGCATCATCATCGAGCGTCCGCACAAGAAGTGCCGCATCACCATCTATGCGGCGCGTCCCGGCGTGATCATCGGCAAGAAGGGCGCCGACATCGACAAGCTCCGCAAGGACCTGTCGGCCCTGACCGAGGGCGACGTTCACCTGAACATCGTCGAGGTCCGCAAGCCCGCCAAGGGCCCCCAGCTTGTCGTTAGCCGCA
>CAYQPL010000132.1:575-8933 GCA_964419395.1 uncultured Phenylobacterium sp.
GGTGGCCGAGAACATCGCCCAGCAGCTCGAGCGCCGGATCGCCTTCCGTCGCGCCATGAAGCGTTCGATGCAGTCGGCCATGCGCCTGGGCGCCAAGGGCGTCCGCATCAACGTGTCGGGCCGTCTCGGCGGCGCCGAAATCGCGCGGATGGAGTGGTATCGCGAAGGCCGCGTGCCGCTGCACACCCTGCGCGCCGACATCGACTACGGTTTCACCGAAGCCAAGACCACCTACGGCATCATCGGCGTGAAGGTCTGGATCTTCAAAGGCGAAGTCCTCGAGCACGATCCCATGGCCCAGGACAAGCGCCTGGCCACCGAGTCCGGCCCGGCCGGCGAAGGCGGCGGCCGTGGCGACCGTGGGGACCGTGGCCCGCGTCGCGATCGGCGCGAGCAGGCCGGCGCTTAAGGATTACGAGTCATGCTGTCTCCCAAGAAGACCAAGTACCGGAAGCAGTTCAAAGGCCGCATCCACGGGACGGCCAAGGGCGGCTTCACGCTGAACTTCGGCTCCTACGGCCTGAAGTCGATGGAACCGGAACGCATCACCGCGCGCCAGATCGAAGCCGCTCGTCGGGCGATCACCCGCCAGATGAAGCGTCAGGGCCGCGTCTGGATCCGGATCTTCCCGGACCTGCCGGTCACCGACAAGCCGGCCGAAGTCCGGATGGGCAAGGGCAAGGGTTCGGTCGAGTACTGGGCCGCCCGCGTCCATCCCGGCCGGATCATGTTCGAGATCGACGGGGTGCCGGACGACATCGCGCGCGAGGCTCTGCGTCTCGGCGCGGCCAAGCTGCCGGTCAAGACCCGGATCGTCACCCGCATCGACGCTGCTGTCGCGGAGCATGCCTGATGAAAGCCGCTGAAGTCCGGAGCCTGAGCTCCGACCAGATCGCCGAGGCTCTGCTGAACCTGAAGAAGGAGCAGTTCAACCTGCGCTTCCAGGCGGCGACGGGCCAGGTCGAGAAGACCCACCGCGTGAACGAGATCCGCAAGGACATCGCGCGGCTGAAGACCATCCTGCGTTCCAAGCAGGCGCAGGCCTAAGGAGACCGCTTATGCCGAAACGTATTCTGGAAGGCGTGGTCGTCTCCGACAAGGGTGACAAGACCATCGTCGTGAACGTCGAGCGGACCATTCTGCACCCGGTGCTGAAGAAGACCGTTCGTCGCTCCAAGCGCTACCACGCGCACGACGAATCCAACGCCTACAAGGTCGGCGAGCGCGCCCGCATCATCGAGTGCGCCCCGAAGTCCAAGCTTAAGACCTGGGAGGTCCTGCCCAAGCAGGCCGACCAGCAAACGACGTGAGAGAGGATCTCATCCGATGATCCAGATGCAGACTAACCTCGAAGTCGCCGACAATTCCGGCGCGCGTCGTGTGATGTGCATCAAGGTCCTGGGCGGCGCCGGTCGGCGTTACGCCGGCGTGGGCGACAAGATTGTCGTCTCCGTGAAGGAAGCCATTCCGCGCGGCCGCGTGAAGAAGGGCGACGTGCTGCAGGCCATCGTGGTCCGCACGTCCTCGGCGATCAAGCGCAAGGACGGCTCGGTCATCCGCTTCGACAAGAACGCGGCGGTGATCGTCAACAAGCAAAGCGAGCCGATCGGCACGCGGATCTTCGGCCCGGTTCCCCGCGAACTGCGCGCCAAGAACCACATGAAGATCATTTCGCTCGCGCCCGAGGTGCTGTGATGGCCGCGAAGATCAAGAAGGGCGACCGCGTCGTCGTCCTGACCGGCAAGGACAAGGGTCGCGAAGGCAAGGTCCTGCAGGTCATGCCGAAGGAAGAGCGCGTCGTCGTGGAAGGCCTGAACATGGTTCAGCGCCATACGCGTCCGACGCAGGTCGATCCCCAGGGCGGGATCAAGCACAAGGAAGCGCCGCTTCACGTCTCGAACGTGGCCATCGTCGACTCCAACGGCAAGCCGACCCGCGTCGGCTTCCGCGTGGAAGGCGACAAGAAGGTGCGCGTCGCCAAGACGACCGGCGAGGTGAGCAATGGCTGATCAGGCTTACGAACCCCGGCTGAAGACCGAATATCGCTCGCGCATCCGCGCGACGATGCGGGAGCAGTTCGGCTACACGAACGAGATGCAGATCCCCAAGCTCGACAAGATCGTGCTGAACATGGGGATCGGCGAGGCCGTGGCCGACTCCAAGAAGGTCCAGTCGGCGATCACCGACCTGGCGGCCATCGCCGGCCAGAAGCCGGTGCCGACCCGCGCCCGCCAGTCCATCGCCGGCTTCAAGCTGCGCGAGAACATGGTGATCGGCGCCAAGGTGACCCTGCGCAAGGATCGCATGTACGAGTTCCTTGACCGGCTCATCACCATCGCCCTGCCGCGCGTGAAGGACTTCCGGGGCCTGAAGCCCACCTCCTTCGACGGCCGCGGCAACTACGCCATGGGTCTGAAGGAGCACCTGGTGTTCCCGGAGATCAACTACGACCAGATCGACCAGATCTGGGGCATGGACATCATCGTCTGCACGACTGCGAAGACCGACGACGAAGCCCGCCAGCTTCTCCGGGAATTCCAGTTCCCGTTCAACGCGTAACGGACGGGAGAGGAACAAGACATGGCCAAGAAAAGCGCTGTCAACCGCAACGAGAAGGTCAAGGCCCTCGTCAAGCAATACGCCGAGAAGCGCGAAGCGCTGAAGGCGATTGCGAACGACGAAAGCCTGCCGCTCGAAGAGCGTTTCGAAGCCCGGCTGAAGCTCGCCGAGCTGCCCCGCAACTCGTCCAAGGTTCGCATCCGCAACCGTTGCGACGTGACGGGTCGTCCGCGCGCCTATTACCGCAAGCTCCGCATGAGCCGGGTTGCGCTGCGCGAACTGGGGTCGCTGGGTCAGATCCCCGGCCTCGTGAAGTCGAGCTGGTAGGAGGGGCCCCATGGTGAACGACCCCATCGGCGATATGATCGCCCGCATCAAGAACGCCGCCCAGCGCGGCCGCAACAAGGTCGCCACGCCCGCGTCGAAGATGCGCGCCCGCGTCCTCGACGTGCTGGCCGACGAAGGCTACATCCGCGGCTACCAGCTGGTTCAGAAGCCGGGCGCCTTCCCGGAGTTCGAGATCGAGCTGAAGTACTTCGACGGTCAGCCCGTGATCGTCGAGATCAGCCGCGTCTCGAAGCCGGGCCGCCGCGTCTATTCGTCGATCAAGGACCTGAAGCCCGTGAAGAACGGCCTCGGGATCTCGATCCTGTCGACGCCCAAGGGCGTCATGTCCGACACCGCCGCCCGCGACGCCAATGTGGGTGGTGAAGTGCTCTGCCGGGTCTACTGATATGTCTCGTATCGGCAAGAAGACGGTTCCCGTCCCGAACGGCGTGCAGGTGACCATCTCCGGTCAGGACGTCGCGGTGAAGGGCCCCAAGGGCCAGCTCTCCTGGACGCTGCCCGAAGAGATCGAAGTCCGCCAGGACGGCGCCGAGCTGACCATCGCCAAGAAGGGCGACACCACCCGCGCGCTAGCGATGTGGGGCCTGTCGCGCACCCTGGTGAGCATCATGGTCGTCGGCGTCACCGAGGGCTACGAGCGCAAGCTCGAGCTGGTCGGCGTCGGCTACCGCGCCGCCATGAAGGGCCAGGCGCTCTCCATGCAGCTCGGCTTCAGCCACGACGTGGACATCCCGCCGCCGGAAGGCGTCGCGTTCGCGACCCCGAAGCAGACCGAGATCACGATCAGCGGCATCGACAAGCAGCTGGTCGGCGAGGTCGCCGCCCGTATCCGTCGCATCCGTCCGCCGGAGCCCTACAAGGGCAAGGGCGTGCGCTATGCCGGCGAAAAGGTCCGCCGCAAGGAAGGCAAGAAGAAGTAAGCCATGGCGCTCTCTCCTCGTGACACCTCCAAGCGCCGCGCCGAGCGTAATCGCCGGCGTCTCCGCGCGCTCTCCAACGGCCGCCCGCGCCTGTCGGTCTTCCGTTCGGACAAGAACATCTACGCTCAGGTCATCGACGACGAGCGTGGCGTGACCCTGGCCGCCGCCTCGTCGCTGGAAGGCGACAAGCCGGCCAAGGGCTCGAACAAGGAAGCCGCCGCCCGCGTCGGCGCCCTGGTGGCGCAGCGCGCCATCGAAAAGGGCGTCAAGGACGTGGTCTTCGACCGCGGCGGCTATATTTATCACGGCCGGATCAAGGCGCTGGCTGACGCCGCGCGTGAAGCCGGTCTGAACTTCTAGGGATCAAGCGAATGGCTCGTGGAAACGAACAGCGCGGCGGCGGCGATCGCCGGGACCGCAATCGCGGAAATCCCGCCGAGGATCGCGCCGACAGCGACATCGTCGAAAAGCTGGTGCACATCAACCGCGTCGCCGCCACCGTGAAGGGTGGCCGCCGCTTCTCGTTCGCCGCCCTGATGGTGGTGGGCGACCAGAAGGGCCGCGTGGGCTTCGGTCATGGCAAGGCGCGCGAAGTGCCGGAAGCCATCCGCAAGGCGACCGAAGAAGCCAAGAAGTCGATGATCCGCGTGCCGCTGCGCGAGAGCCGCACCCTGCACCACGACGGCGCCGGCCGTTGGGGCGCGGGCAAGGTGATGGTGCGCGCGGCGCCTCCCGGCACCGGCGTCATCGCCGGCGGTCCGATGCGTGCGGTCCTCGAAACCCTCGGCGTCCAGGACGTCGTCGGCAAGTCGATCGGCTCGTCGAACCCCTACAACATGGTGCGCGCCACCTTCGAGGCCCTCAAGGCCCAGTCGTCGCCGCGCCAGGTCGCCGCCAAGCGCGGCAAGAAGGTCAGCGACGTGATCGGCCGCCGCGCCGACGGCGCCTCGTCCGCGGCCGTCGCCGCCGAAGCCGAAGGATAAGCGAGATGGCCAAGATCACCGTCCGCCAGAAGGCGAGCCCGATCCGCCGCGCCAAGGACCAGCGCGCCACCCTGGTGGGCCTGGGCCTGAACCGCGTCGGCCGCGTCGCCACCCTCGAGGACACCCCGTCGGTGCGCGGGATGATCCGTAAGGTGCAGCATATGGTCGAGGTGGTGGAGGGCTAGGCCCTTCGCCGTCATCGATCCTCCAGCCCCCGGAAACGGGGGCGCACTTTTTTCAGCCGAGTCGGGGCAGGGGCCCCGGCGACAGATCTCTTCAAGGAGAGGCGAACATGACCAAGCTCAACGAACTCGCGCCCCGCGAAGGCTCCACCAAGGGCCGCATGCGCGTCGGCCGCGGCCCGGGCTCGGGCAAGGGCAAGACCGGCGGTCGCGGCGTGAAGGGCCAGAAGTCCCGGACCGGCGTCTCGATCAACGGCTTCGAAGGCGGCCAGATGCCGCTGCACATGCGCATGCCCAAGCGCGGCTTCAACGCCCACGGCGCCAAGGACCTCGCCGAGGTCAACCTGTGGCGCATCGAGCAGGCCATCGCGGCCGGCAAGCTGGACGCCAAGTCGGCGATCGACGGCAAGGCCCTGGTGGCCGCCGGCGTCCTGCGCCGCGAGAAGGACGGCGTGAAGCTGCTCGGCAAGGGTGAGTTGAAGTCCAAGATCGACATCACCGTCTACCACGCCTCGGCCTCGGCGCGCGAAGCCGTGCAAAAGGCGGGCGGCAAGGTGACCACCACCCGGGTCGAGGCCGACGCCGAGGCCTGACTTCGTCAGCCTGACGCCCTTTGAACGGGGGCCGGGGCGGCGCTGGCGCGCTGTCCCGGCCGCTTTCGTCGCACGGTCGGGTCCGGCCGGGTGACATGGGCGCAGGGCTCCCCTATGTGTGACCGGTTCTTAGACGCGGGGATCTAAATGGCTTCGGCCGCCGAACAACTCGCAGCCAATCTGAACTTCGGCGCCTTCCAGAAGGCGACGGAGCTGCACAAGCGGATCGGTTTCACCATCCTGGCGATGGTCGTCTATCGCCTGGGCACCTACATCCCGATCCCGGGCATCGACCCGGTCGCCTTCGCCCAGGCCTTCCAGGGCCAGGCGAGCGGCATCCTCGGGATGTTCAACATGTTCTCGGGCGGCGCCGTCGCGAGTATGTCCATCTTCGCCCTGAACGTGATGCCCTACATCTCAGCCTCGATCATCGTTCAGCTGCTCGGCGCGGTCTATCCGCCCTGGGAGAAGCTGCGGAAGGAAGGCGGCGAGGCGGGGCGCAAGACGCTCAACCAGTACACCCGCTACCTGACCGTCGTGCTGGCGGTCTTCCAGTCGGCCGGCATCGCCATGGGGCTGAGCGCCAGCCAGGGGCTGGTCCAGCACCCGGGGCCGTTCTTCATCGTCTCGACCGTCGTCACCCTGACCGGCGGCACGCTGTTCCTGATGTGGCTGGGCGAGCAGATCACCAGCCGCGGGGTGGGCAACGGCATCTCGCTGATCATCTTCGCCGGCATCGTCGCGGTCCTGCCGCGCGGCATCTGGCAGAAGTTCTCGATGACCCGCACGGGCTCGCTCTCGGGCGTCGGCATGCTGCTGATCATGGCCATCGCCATCGCCGTGGTCGTCGCCATCGTCTTCATGGAGCGCTCGCAGCGCCGCCTGCTGGTCCAGTATCCCAAGCGCCAGCAGGGCAACCGCATGGTCGGCGGGGACACCTCGTTCCTGCCGCTGAAGATCAACACCGCCGGCGTCATCCCGCCGATCTTCGCCTCCAGCCTGCTGCTGCTGCCGACGACGGTGATGGGCTTCCTGGCCAACGCCAACCTGCCGGAGTGGGCCCAGTGGCTGCCCGGCATGGTCGGCGCGCTGCAGCACGGCCAGCCGCTGTTCATGGTGCTCTACGGGGCCCTGATCATCTTCTTCTGCTTCTTCTACACCTCGATCGTGTTCAATCCCGACGAGACGGCGGAGAACCTGCGCAAGTACGGCGGCTTCCTGCCCGGCATCCGGCCCGGCAAGCGCACGGCGGAGTATCTGGACTATGTGCTGACCCGCCTGACGGTGATCGGCGCCGCCTACATCACCGCGGTCTGCCTGCTGCCGGAGGCCCTGATCGGCTTCTACAACGCGCCCTTCTACCTGGGCGGCACGTCGATCCTGATCGTGGTCACCGTCACCATGGACACCGTGACCCAGATTCAATCTCATCTGCTCGCCCACCAGTACGAAGGCCTCATCAAGAAGTCGAAGCTGAGGGGCGGTCGCGGCCGCGCTTGACGGCCGCACGGTAAGGTCGCCGACCGATCGTTACGGCCGGCGGGGGAGGGATTTAACGCGATGAATTTGATTCTTTTCGGTCCGCCGGCGGCGGGGAAGGGCACCCAGGCCAAGCGGCTGGTGAGCGAGAAGGGCATGGTCCAGCTCTCCACCGGCGACATGCTGCGCGCCGCCATCGCCTCGGGCTCCGAGCTCGGCAAGCGGGTCGAAGGGATCCTGCAGCGCGGCGACCTCGTCTCCGACGAGATCGTCATCGCCCTGATCGAGGACCGGCTGCCGGAGGCCGAGAAGGCCGGCGGCGCCATCTTCGACGGCTTCCCCCGCACGCTCGCCCAGGCCAAGGCCCTGGACGAGATGCTGGAAAAGCGCGGCTCGCGGGTGGACCTGGTCATCCGACTCAAGGTCGATGACGCCGCCCTGATGGAGCGGATCGCCGGGCGATTCGCCGAGTCGGGCCGGCCGGACGACAATCCGGAGAGCTTCAAGGTCCGCCTGGCGGCCTACAACGAACAGACGGCGCCCCTGCTGCCCTACTACGAGAGCCACAAGAAGCTCGTCGAAGTGGATGGCATGGGCACGGTCGAACAGGTGGCCCAGGCCATCGACAAGGCCCTGGCGGCCTCGCGCGGGTAAGGCGCGGGTCCCACCGGTCCTTCATAGAGAGGGTGGCGGATCGTCCGCGGCCCTCGACTTCGCTTCGGGGCGGTCGAGAAATCTTCCGTCTCGCCCATTGACGGAAACGCAACGATCCATATAACGGTGCGCTTCCGCGAAAGGGCGCGAAGGACGCGCGGCTCCGTTTTCATATGGGCCGGGCGCCGTTCGCGCATCTTTGCGTGACCAGGAGAATATCCCAGTGGCCCGCATCGCAGGCGTCAACATTCCGACCAACAAGCGCGTGGTGATCGCGCTGCAGTACATCCATGGCATCGGCCAGGCCAAGGCCGCCGAGATCGTGCAGAAGGTGGGCATCGAGCCCGCCCGTCGCGTCAACGAACTGACCGACGCCGAGGTGCTGCAAATCCGCGAGGCCATCGACCGCGACTATGTCGTCGAGGGCGATCTGCGTCGCGAGACGGCCGTCAACATCAAGCGGCTGATGGACCTGGCCTGCTATCGCGGCCTGCGTCACCGCAAGGGTCTGCCGGTCCGCGGCCAGCGCACCCACACCAATGCGCGCACCCGCAAGGGCCCCGCCAAGCCGATCGCCGGCAAGAAGAAATAAGTAAGAGAGCTTAGCCGATGGCCAAGGAACCGGCGCGCGTCAAACGGC
>CAYQPL010000132.1:8943-9528 GCA_964419395.1 uncultured Phenylobacterium sp.
AAGAACATCACCTCCGGCGTGGCGCACGTGAACGCCTCGTTCAACAACACCATGATCACCATCACCGACGCGCAGGGGAACACCATCTCCTGGTCGTCGGCCGGCATGATGGGCTTCAAGGGTTCGCGGAAGTCGACCCCCTACGCCGCCCAGATGGCCGCCGAGGACGCCGGCCGCAAGGCCGCCGAGCACGGCGTGAAGACCCTGGAAGTGAACGTCTCGGGCCCGGGTTCCGGTCGTGAGTCGGCCCTGCGCGCCCTGCAGTCGGTCGGCATGACGATCACCACCATCCGCGATGTGCTCTGGCAGCGGCCGCGACGTTATGAGGATCGCCGCAACTTTCATTCGATCCAGGATCTCACGCTTGAGGAAGCACAGCTCTGCCGTGGCACAGTCATCACCCGAGGCGTAAAGCGTTTTCGCGGCGGTCGACGCTCGGTTTTCGAGTGTGTGATTGAGGACAGCACGGCCCGACTGCATCTACGCTGGTGGAACATGCCCTACATGGAGAGCTATTTCAACATGGACGATGAAGTGCTCGCTCACGGCAAGCCAACCTCGCTTAAGCCACGCATGATGGACCAC
>CAYQPL010000133.1:0-9426 GCA_964419395.1 uncultured Phenylobacterium sp.
CGCCGCCGGTGTGCTGCACGCCGCCGACGCCGCCGGTCTGCTGCACCCCGCCGCCCGTGGCCACCGGCCTGATCCAGGGGCTGAACGTCGAAGGCTCGCGCAAGAAGAAGCGCGTGGCCTATGAGGCGAGCCGCACGCGCACCCGCCGCGTCGTGATCCAGGCCGTCTGCATCGATGCGCGGCAGACGCCGCACCCGGCCTCCCAGGTCTTCCCCGAACGCGAGGTCGAGGACCTCTACGACGGCGAGCTCTACCGTTGCCTCGCCGGCGCCTGGCTGCAGGCCACCATCGCCGAGTTCTCGGGCCAGATCGACTTCTCGGGCGGCCAGACCCTGGTCTGCGGCAAGGACGAGGCGCTCTACCACGCGCCGGGGGGGCAGGTGACCTGCCGCCCGCAGAAGCCCGCCCGCGACTGCAACGAACGCTCGCTGCTGCGCCGTTTCGGGGCCGGTGTGAAGATCCTGACCATGACGTCGTCGGAGACCTATACGGCCTATCGTGAGGAGGAGGAGGTCTCCGAATCCTCCAGCGCGATGGCGCTCAGCCTCGACGGCGGGGTCGGCGGCACGGCCTACTAGACCGAGGCTTGCCTCAGCGCGGCCGCCGGGCGATCAAGGGCCGGGGGGCGCGCGGAGCCGTGATGACCAGATTGCTGACGGCGATCCTCGCCGCGACCACCTGCCTGTCGCCGTCGGCCTGGGCGCCCCCGGTCTGGGCGGCCCCGGGCGACCAGGCCCTGCAGGACGTGCGGATCCTCGCCGCCGACGGGATGCAGGGCCGCGCCACGGGCACGGACGGCGCGGCGGCCGCCCGTCTCCACATCCTGCAGCGCTTCGCCGAGATCGGCGTGCAGCCGGCCTATGGCCGGTTCCAGGCGCCGTTCGTCTTCAATTCGGAAGAAGGCGTCAGCCGCGAGGGCGTCAATCTGCTGGGCCAGATTCCGGGCCGAGAGCCGGGCCCTGTGATGCTGGTCATGGCGCACTACGACCATCTGGGCGTGAAGGACGGTGAGATCTTCAACGGGGCGGACGACAACGCCTCGGGCGTGGCCGGCCTGCTGGCGATCGCGGAGGCCTTCGCCGCCGAGGCGCCGCGACACACCGTGCTGTTCGCCGTCCTCGACGCCGAGGAGCAGGGCCTGGCCGGCGCCAGGGCGCTCGCCGCCAATCCGCCGGTCCCGCTGTCGCAGATCGCCCTGGCGCTCAATCTGGACATGATCTCGAAGAGCGCGCAGGGCGAGCTCTACGTCGCCGGCGCATCGCACTTCCCCTGGCTGAGGCCGCGGCTGGAGGCGATCGCCGCCGATGCGCCGGTGAAGCTGCGAATGGGCCATGACGGTCCGCCATGGACGGGCCATGACGACTGGAGCGAGGCCTCCGACCACGGAGCCCTGGGCGCGGCGGGCGTGCCGTGGGTCTATTTCGGCGTCGAGGACCATCCCGAATACCACCAGCCGACGGACGACGCCGACAGCATCCCGCAGACCTTCTTCGCCGGCGCGGTGGCGACGGTCATCCTGGCCGCCCGCCGGTTCGACGCCGACCTGCCGACCCTCGCCGCAACCGTCGAGCGTCCGCCCGTGGCGAACTAGGGGGAGGTCTCCGGAACGACCTCCATCTTCCAGGCGCGCGACGGATCGAGGATGCGGCGGGCGGCGCGGCGAACGTCCTCGCTCGTCACCCGCTCGGTCCCCGGGACGGCCGCGCGGATCGCCTCCAGCCGACGCGGATCGGCCTGGCCGCCGGAGAGCTCGCTCAGCCAGTATTCGTTGCCGACCCGGGCGCGTTCGATGCGCTCGATCCGCGGTTGCTTGGCGCGTTCCAGCTCGTCCTTCGAGACCGGCGTGGCGCGCAGGTCGGCGGCGATCTTGGCCACGTCCTCGAAGAAGGCGGGCAGGGCGGCCGGAGGAATCTCCACGCTCGCCGACATGTAGCCCCAGCCCTCCCAGGCGTAGGAGTGGTTGTAGCCAACTGAGGGCGAATAGGTGGCGCCCTGGCTCTCGCGCAGCTCGTCCAGCAGACGCAGGCGCAGGACCTCGCCCAGCACGGCCGCCTCCCGCGCCGCCTGGGGGGCGGCGAAGAAGTCGGTCGTGGGCCAGGCCACGAAGCCCACGGCCTGGTCGGCCCGCCCCTTGTGGGTGCGGATGACGGGCTCGGCGTTGGGGGGCGGGAATCGCACGCCCTCCGCCAGGGCCGCCGCAGACGGCGCCGGGCGCGGCGGCAGCGCCCCGAAGGTCCGCGCCACGGCTTCGGTCGCCTTCTCCACCGTGGTGTCGCCGACGATCACCACCTCGATGGGCCCGGAGGCCAGGGGCCCGGCAAGCTGCGCCTGCAGGGCCGGGAGTTCGGCCTCCGCGATCTGCGACTTGCTGGGAAACAGGAAGCGCGGGTCGCCGGAATGCAGCAGCCCCGCAATATCGCGCGACAGCACGCCGCTCGCCGTCGATTCATACTGCTCGTGGATCGTCGCCCCGGCGGCCTGGATGCGGGCGAAGGCCTCCTGGCGCCAGGCCGGATCGGCCAGATAGGCGGCCAGCACCTCCATCTGCACGTCCAGGTCTTCCGGCCGCGTCGAACCGGACAGGACGAAGGCCTCGTCCGTCACCCGCAGGCGGGCGCCATAGACGTTGGAGGCCAGCACCCGCTCGACGTCCTCGGCGGTGATCTTGCCGAGGCCGCCCTCGGTGAAGGCCTGCGCGGCCCAGGCCAGGCTCGGCGCGTCGCTCGGCAGGCTCTGCTGGCCCTCGCCGACGTTCACGCGCACCAGGATCTCGTCGTCCTGGAAGCGGGTCGGCTTGACCGTCAGCCGCACGCCGTTCTCGAACCGCACGAAGACGGTGTCGAGGTCGGCGACCTCCTGCGTCTCGGCGACCTTTCCGGCGGGTCCGAAGCTGGCATAGGGCCATTGCAGGTCACTCAGCGCCGCCGGCGCGTCGACCTCCGCCTTGCGGGACTCCTCGAAGGCGGCCCGCACGGTCGCCTCGCCCCCCTCCACCGGCGTCGGGGTCGCCAGGAAGATCAGCGGGCCCTCGCCCTGGAAGGCGGCCTTCAGGGCCGCGCTCACCCGCTCGGCGGTCAGGCCTTCCACCGTCTCCTCGAACAGCGCCAGGTCCTGCGCCGGGTTGGTGACCACCATGTCGTCGGCCGCGGCCCCGAGGATCTCCTGGGCCAGGGCCGACGGCCGGCGCGTCGCGGCCCCGGCGACATCCGCCTTCAGCCGGGCCCGCAGTTCGGCGACCTCGCGGTCGAGCTCGTCCTGGCGCACGCCGAAACGCACGGCCCGCCGCTGCTCCTGCTCGACCGCCGCCAGGGCTTCGCGCCAGCGGCCCCGCTGGGCGTTGGCGATGAGGCTGGTCGTCTCGGCGGAGTCGAACTCGTCGTTCACGAAGGCGACCGCCCCCAGGAACGGCGGATCGGGCGCCCGCGCCAGGGAGGACAGGCGGCGATTCAGCACAGCGAAGGCCAGGCGCTCGACCAGATCGGCCTTGCGGGTGGCGCGGGTGTCGGGCCGCGCGTCCGGCCCGCGGACCCAGGCGACCTGCAGCGACTCCTGGACGCCCGGCTCCACATGAACCTCGGCATCCAGTCCGCGGGGCTGGACCTCGCCCAGGTCAGGCGATCCGCCGTCCGGCGCTGTGGGACTCCAGTCGCCGAAAGCCTCCCGGATCTTCGCCTCCATGGCGTCGACGTCGAAATCGCCGGCGGCGACCAGAACGGTCCGCTGGGGCCGGTAATAGGCCTCGTAGAAGTCGCGGATGCGCTGGGCCGGCGCCTCCTGCAGAACCTGCGTCGTGCCGATCGGGTAACGGGCGTTCACCCGCTGGCCCTTGAGGATGAAGGCCAGGCGCGCCTTGTAGGTGCGGTACGACGGGGTGTCGCGGGTGCGTTCCTCCGAAAGCACGATGCCCCGTTCGCGATCGACGGCGTCCTGGGCGATCAGCAGGTTGCGCGCGGTCTCGCGCATCAGCATCAGACTGGTGTCGAGGGTCTCGTCGTCGGTGCGGGGCAGGTCGAGCTTGTAGATGGTCTCGTCGAACCCCGTGGAGGCGTTGGTGTCGGCGCCGAAGGCCAGGCCGAGCCGCTCGAGGATCTTGATCATCTCGCCTTCGGGCACGGCCTCCGAGCCGTTGAAGGCCATGTGTTCGAGGAAGTGGGCGAGGCCCTGCTGGTCGTCCTCCTCCATCAGCGAGCCGGCGTCGATCCGCAGGCGCAGGGCGGCCTGCCCCGCGGGAATCGTCTGGCGGCGGATGGCGTAGCGCATGCCGTTGGGCAGGGCGCCGAAGCGGATGTCCGGATCGACCGCGAGATCCGACCGGGCCTGGGCCCACTCGCCGGGCGCCAGGTCCAGCGGGCGCTCGGCGGCCGGCGCGGCGGCGAAGTCGGGACGAAGGTCGGGAAGGGCCGAACAGGCGGCCAGGGCGAGGGCGGCGAGGAGCGCAGGCGCCGCTCGCGAAGGGAAGATCATCGAAAAATCCGCAGACGCGCAGGAACAGGGCTTCACCATCGCCGCCGCCGGAGGCGAGGGCAAGGCGGCAAGGCGGCCGAATATGGCGCCCGGCGTCGTCTACCGGTCGGGATGGCTCACATAGTAGCTGGCGGTATTGCCGACGGCGTTGGCCACGCCGGTGGCGGAGCGGGCGTAGCCGGTCACCGTCACGTTGGAGGTGGCGCCCACATCGACATTGTTCACCTGCTGGCTGGTCACCGTGATCCGCCCGTCGCAGTCGCTGCAGGCATAGCCGGTGGAGGCGTTGCCGATCGCCGTCGCCGAGGCCGAGGCGTCGTAGCCTTCGGCGCCAGTGTAGCTGGCGATCACTTCGACCCCGCCGCCGCCGTTCAGCTGGACGGCGTCGATCACCGTCTCCGGTCCATAATTGCCGGCCAGGAGAGAATTGCCGACCCCGTAGGCGAGGCTGGCGCCGGCGCCGAACTGGTAGCCGGAGGATTCGGTCTGGGCCCGGACATAGGCCTCGTTCCGCTGGTCGGCGGTCACGTCGAGCAGCCCGCCCTCGTTGCTGGCGGCGATGTTGTTGCCGGTCGCCGTCGAACTGGCGGTCGTCAGATAGCCGTTGCCGAAGGCGGTGAACTGGCTGGCCTGGGTCAGGCCGGCCTCGTTGGCCTGGTTGATCACATAGCGTTCGCCGGCCTCGCCGGCGGCCGAACTCGTCACATTGTTGCCGGCGGCGGCGGCCGCAAAGGTGGCGTCGCCGGTGACATAGCCGTAGGTCCCGCCGCCGTCGGCCACCACGTCGGCCTGGTTCGTCTGGTTCACCAGGGCGCCGACCGCGCCGTAGGAAACGCCGAAGCCCTGGCTGTTGCCCGACGCCTGGACCGAGGCCGAGACATCGCCGGCCTCCGCGTCCGGCGCCTCGATGTGGCTGTGGCCGTAGATCGTCCCCGGGCCCGTGGTCTGGTTGTAGACCCCGGTGAGGACGCCCCCATAGATGTTGGAGTCGCCGGTGTTGCCGGTCGCCGCCGTGCTCAGCACGGTGGTCTGGCCCGAATGGACCGCGGCGTCGAGGCGGGTGTCGGCGGTGACGTCGGCCTGCAGGTTCTGGTTGGCGCGGACATCCAGCCGCACGCCGTCGCCTGAGCCCTGGAAGGCGTTGCCCGTCGCCGTCGTGGTGGCCGTGGTGGTCTCCGTGACCTCGACCACGTCCAGGGTCTGGCCCGCGAAGACGTCGTCGGTCTGGACCTGGTCGCTGACGATGACGCTGTCGAGCGTCTGGCTAGTAGCGGCCGCGCACGGCAGAATCGCGGCGAGAATTCCAGCGGTTAGGATCTTCGCGGGTCTGCGCATTGTTCGTCCCGAGGTTGTTGTAGGCGGGCACATAGGCGCCGGTCAGGCCGACGGTGCCGCCGCCCAGGGGGTCGGAGGAGAGGCAGGACTGCGGGCCTGGCATGCCGTAGAGGTTGGCCGTCATCTCGACCACGGCCCGCTCCACCAGGGAGCGGACGGCCAGCTGCATGGGCTCGAGCGCGCCGGTGCCGGCCGAGACGTCGAAGACGTTGCCGCCCAGGAAATCGAACAGGCCGACGCCCACTTCGCGGCCGATCACCTGCTTCTGGTAGGAGATGACGTCGACCACCTCCAGCGTGCGGGTGTTGATCAGCCGCAGGTCCATGCCGATGTTCATGATGAAGAGGCGCGCGCCCAGCGTGCCCTTCAGATCCGTGGGATCGGGGTCGCCGCCGGCCGCGTCGAAACCGGACGAGCGGATGTTGAAGTTCAGCTCCGTCAGGCCGCCGGCGACGTAGAAGTCCGAACCCGGCACCTGGCCGGCCAGGATGCGGCGATAGTCGGCCGGCTCGTTCGGCGCCCGGTTGGGGACGTCGGAGATGAGCTTGTTGTTGGCGTACTTCAGCTCCAGCTCGGAAACCGAGGTGTCGAAGCGTTCGACCAGCGGCATGCCGGCCTTGGCGAAGGCCGACATGGCCATCAAGGAGGCGCCCTGGGTGATCTTGCGGCCCGACCCGTCGGACTCGGTCTTGCCGGTATAGTCGGCGATGCGGCCGACCGCGATGCGCGGCGCGGTGACGTCGGTGGCGCGCGCATAGTTGGCCATGCAGACCAGGGCGTCGGAATAGGGGGTCGGGTTGGCGGTCACCGGCGCGCCGCCGATGGGCCGGCTGTAGTTGCCGCCGGGCCCGGCCACCGGGGTGGCGCAGGCGCTCAGCGTCAGGGCCGTGGCCGCCAGGGCGGCCGCCGCGCGGGGGAGGCGTCTAGTTGTCATCGCCGACCCCGCCGGAATTGATCTGGCTGTTGGCGACCACGTCGCCGTTGTTGATCTGCGTCGAGTTGACGATGACCGTGTTGTAGTTGCCCTGCGTCACGACCACGAGGTTGTTGCCGATGGCGCTGGCTCCGCCGCTGCTGGCGCCCACCCCGGCATAGGCGTCACCCGAGCCCCAGGAGCGGGCGAAGGAGGACTGGTCCTCGCCGCGCAGGATGACCCCGTCGACGATGACCCGGTTGCCGTTGGCGTCGCGGGTGGACACGTCCACCGGCTGGTTCTCGCTGCCGGCGTAGCGGCCGTAGCCGGCGTTGAAGTCGGCGGAGTTGGTGGTCATGTACTGCGCCTGGGCCGCGCCGCCGGCGGCGACGCCGGCGAGGAGGGCGGCGAGCCAGAGGGCGGGCCTGGCGGCGAGGGGGGCGACGGCCATGGGCTTAAGCGAACTCCGCAAGGGGCGTGACGAGCGCACGGTCGTTAAGCAAACGACGTGCCAAATTCGGACAGGCCCGATTTGGCGGCGCCAACCCTGGCGATTTCGTTAAGGCTAGAGAGGACTCTGGGTTTAAGTGACCATTCCCGAAGGCGAATTTCCGCCGCCGCGCCGCGAGCCGGTGTTCAAGGCCCCCTGGCCCTCCATGGTGCTGGTGGGCGCCCTGCTGGGGTCGTACGTCCTGCAGGTCGTGGTTCTGGGCGAGGGGGCCTATGGCGCCTTCGGCTTTTCGCCCGCCAGTCTGGACGCCGGAGGATGGCCGAGGCTCCTCACCGCCCTCTTCATTCACGGCAACCTGGCGCACGTGCTGATGAACACCGCCGGCGCGCTCGCCTTCGGCGCGCCGGTGGCCCGCCTGCTCGGCCTCCGCGGCTTGGGGCCGATGGTCTTCTTCGCCTTCTATCTGCTGTGCGGGGCGCTGGCGAACTACGGCTTCGCGCGGCTGCATCCGGGGACGGAGGCGCTCCTGGTCGGGGCGTCGGGCGCCGTCTTCGGCCTCATCGGCGCGGCGACGCGGATCCTCGCCGGGCGCGGGCGCCTGGCCCCGGTCTTCGACCCGCGGGTGCTGGGCATGACCGCCGCCTGGGTCGGGCTCAACCTCCTGGTGGGCCTGCTCGGCGCCGCGCCGGGCCTGGGGGAGGGGCAGGCCGTCGCCTGGGAGGCCCATGTGTTCGGCTTCCTGGCGGGGCTGCTGCTCATCGGTCCCGCCACATGGGCGGCGCGGCGCGGCGGCGGCTGACCGGCCGCTCGCAACTTCCTGATTGTGCGGGCGATTGCCAGGACCGGCGTTATGCGACAGGCTGGACGCCGAGGGGATGAGGGAGTGAACGAACCATGCTGGTGTCCCAGATCCTGAAGGCCAAGGGCGACCTCGTCTTCACCGTCACGCCGGGCGACACGGTCGCCGCGGTCGCGGCCCTGCTTCACGCGCGGCGCGTCGGCGCCCTCGTGGTGGTGGACGCCGGCCGGGTGGTCGGCATCGTCTCCGAGCGCGACCTCGTGCGGATGGTGGCCGAGGCGGGCGCCGCGGCCCTCGCCCGGCCGGTGTCCAGCTGCATGACCTGCGATGTGCTCTATGCCCGGCCGCAGGAGACGGTGGACGCCCTGCTCGAACGCATGACCGACCGTCGCATCCGCCACCTGCCGGTGTGTGAGGACGAGAAGCTCCTGGGCATCGTCTCCATCGGCGATCTCGTGAAGCACAAGATCTCCGAGGTCGAGGCGGTCGCCGACGAGCTCAAGGCCTATATCGCCGCGGGCTGACGGCCCACGGGGCCGGCCTCAGGCCGGCTGGCGGAGGATCTCGGCGCCGGCGCCGGCCGCCGCATCGGCCAGGCTGTAGCCTTCGAGCACGGCGGCGGTGGCGTCTCGCGCGCGAAGCAGGGCTTCCCGCAGGGAGCAGGTGGCGAGGTCGGGACAGTCGTCGCACTTTCGGAAGGCCGTGCGGCTGACGCAGGGGGCCAGGGCCAGGGGGCCGTCCAGCACGCGGATGACTTCGGCGAAGGAGACGTCCCCGGCCGGACGCGCCAGGGTGTATCCGCCGAACTTGCCGCGCCGGCTGATCACGATGCGGTTGCGCGACAGCTCCAGAAGGATGGCCTCGAGGAACTTGCGCGGCGCGTCGGCGCGCAGGGCGAGTTCGCCGGAGGTGAGTTGAGCGCCCTCCGCCCGGGCCAGTTCGACCAGGGCGCGCAGGGCGTAGCGGGTCTTCTGGGACAGCATCTCGGCGGCGCCTCCTTAGCGCCGCCTCTCCCTCATAGGGGGCCGGCCGGAGGTTCCGCAAGGCGCTGCGCCGGCGAGGCGAACGGACCGCGCCGATTGTCGGCGCCAGGCGATTGACTCGCGCCGGGCGGGCGCATAGAAACCGCGCCTCGCCGGGCCGACAGGGTCGGGAGCGGGAAGGGAGGCGCCGAAAGGGCCTTGATTTCCAGCTTCGAACTCGCTAGGTTCCGGTCCTTCAATCGAATCGCTGCGGACTTGGAGGGTAGCCCCTCGGCGGCCCGGAGTGATTTTTGCGCCAAATTCCTCTTGAGGGAGCGGCGTAAAGAAAGCCTGAAAAGGCCGATTGACACCTTCGGGGCCGGCCACTAGATAGCCGCCTCCGCCGGCCACCGGCGCTAAACAGTGGGGCGGGCGAGAGCCGGTCGCGGTCTTTGACATCGTTGAAATGGAAAGAGAAACGCAGGCGGCGGCGTTCTGGCGA
>CAYQPL010000134.1:0-994 GCA_964419395.1 uncultured Phenylobacterium sp.
CCGCATCGGCCTGCTGGGGGTCAACGGCGCCGGCAAGTCGACCTTCGCCAAGATGATCGCCGAGGCCCTGCCGATCGAGTCCGGCGACATGCGCCGCGACCGGCGCATGCGGGTGGGCTGGTTCCACCAGCACCAGATCGAGGCGCTCGATCCGAAGGACACCCCCCTCGACATCATCCGGCGCGCCATGCCCGAGGCCTCCGAGGCCTCGCGGCGGTCCCGTCTGGCGCAGTACGGCTTCCATCGGGAGAAGGTGGAGACGACCGTCGCCGACCTTTCCGGCGGCGAGCGGGCGCGCCTGCTGCTCAACATGGTCGCCGCCGAGGCGCCCCACCTGCTGATCCTCGACGAGCCGACCAACCACCTGGACATCGATTCCCGGCGCGCCCTGCTGGAGGCGCTGAACACCTATGACGGGGCGGTGCTCCTGATCACCCACGACCGCTCGCTGATGGAGCTGGTGGCCGACCGCCTCTGGCTGGCGGCGGAGGGAACGATCCGTCCGTTCGAGGGCGATATGGACGACTACGCCCGCTATGTGAGCGACCTCGCCAAGGCCCGGGCCCGGGCGCCGACACAGGTTCGTGAGGCCGAACCGGAGCCGCCTCCGCCGCCGCCCGCCGCGCCCCGCGGCAAGGCGCCGACCGGCAACGCCCGCCGCCGTGCGGAAGCGGCCGAGGCCGCCCTCGCCCGGGCCACCGCGCGGCTGGCGGAGATCGACGCCCAGCTCTCCGATCCCGAGGTCTTCGCAAAGGACCCGCAGGGCGCCGGGCGGCTGGCCCAGGCGCGGGACAAGGCCCAGGCGGAGCTCGAGGCGGCCGAGATGGAGTGGATGGAGGCCGCGGAGGCCTATGAAGCGGTCAAGGCGCCCAGCGGCTGAGCCCTTCGGCGCCGGCCATGCGGCGCGGGGGGCGAATCGCCTGATCTTTCCGGCTTCGTTCACCATCGGCCCGATAGAGTGCGGGACATGCCTATGGACGGACCGCACCATCTG
>CAYQPL010000134.1:1004-6096 GCA_964419395.1 uncultured Phenylobacterium sp.
GCGGCTGGACGGCAGGATCGTCGCCGCCGCGATGGCCGCCGCCCACGCCATGGCGCTGACGGACGATTCGGGCCGCCTTCTGTGGGTCAATCCGGGCTTCGAGCGACTGACCGGCCATCCTGCGTCCGCGGCCCTCGGACAGACCGCCTGCGATCTCCTCCTGGACGCCGCAGACCACGCCGAGCGCCGGGCCGCCCTCCAGCAGAAGCTCGGCCGCCGCGAAGGCTTCCGCACGGCGTTTGTCGGCCGCAGGTCGGACGGACAGCGAATCTGGGCGGATGCGGACTTCCAGCCCGTCGGCGACCTGGGCGGCGGCTTCGTCCTGACACTCGTCGACACCGGCGGGGCGCGGGAGAGCCAGCGGCGGGCCGACGCGGCCTCCTCGGCCCTCCGGGACGCCGCGCGCCTGGCGGGCCTGGGCGGCTGGGAGATCGACTTCCGCGAAAGCAAGGTCCGCTACAGCCCCGAACTCCAGGCGGTCATGGGCCATGTCGAGGCGGAGCAGGGCTTCGATGAGGCCCTCGACGTCTATGCGCCCGAACACCGCGAGCGGGTGCTGAGCGAGATCATGCAGACCGGCCTGCAGGGCGTTCGCATGGACTTCGAGGCCGAGGCCCGGACGGGCGACGGGCGACGCCTGTGGCTGCGGGTGATGGGCGCGCCGGAGTTCGTCGCCGGACAATGCGTCGCCATACGCGGGGCCAGCCAGGACATCACGCTGCAGCGGCAGGCGGTTTCGGAGCTGCGCGAATCCGAGGGGTTCGCCCGCGGGGTGATCGACGGGATCGCCGCCATGGTGGCGGTCATCGACCAGGACGGACGACTGATCGAGGCCAACCGCGCCTTCCGGGCGACCGGCGCGGCGCTCCGCGGCGGCGAGGAGTATCCGATGGGCGGCAACCTCTTCGAGGTGTTCGCCCGCCTTCCGGGGGGGCACGGCCGCGCCCTGGAACGTGGCATCCGCCTCGTCATCGAGGGCAAGCGGGAGATCTTCACCCGGGCCTACCAGGCGCGGGACGGCGAGTGGTTCCGGCTGAGCGCCTCGCGGTTCGTCGGGCCGGGCCCCGTGCGGGCGGTGCTCTTCACCCAGTCCATCGCCGACCTGAAGCGTTCCGAACGGCGGCTTCGGAACCTGAACACCTCCCTGAAGCGCGCGCGCGACCAGGCCGACGCGGCCAATATCGCCAAGAGCGCCTTCCTGGCCACGATGAGCCACGAGATCCGCACGCCGCTGAACGGCGTGCTGGGCATGGCCCAGGCCATGGCGCGGGACGCGCTGCCGGCCCCGCAGCGGGAGCGTCTGGGCGTCATCCGCCAGGCCGGCGAGACCCTGCTCACCCTGCTGAACGACCTCCTCGACCTGTCCCGCATCGAGGCCGGGCGGCTCGAGCTCGAAGACGGCGTGGTGGACATCGGCGCGGTGGCCGAGGCGGCCCACTCGACCTTCACCACCCTGGCGGCCGAGAAGGACGTGTCGCTCGACCTCGCCGTGGCGGAAGAGGCGCGCGGAACCTGGCGGGGAGATCCGACCCGCGTCCGCCAGATCCTCTACAACCTGGTGTCCAATGCGGTGAAGTTCACCTCCCGCGGGTCGGTCCGGATCGCCATCTCGCGCGAGGGCGAAAGCCTCATCCTGCAGGTCGCCGACACCGGCCCCGGCATCGCGCCCGACCGTCTCGAGGCCCTGTTCGAGAAATTCGTCCAGGCCGACGCCTCGACCACCCGGCAGTTCGGAGGTTCGGGGCTCGGCCTCGCCATCTGCAAGGAGCTCTGCCAGCTGATGGGCGGCGACATCGCGGTGGAAAGCGTCCTGGGCGCGGGTTCGACCTTCGTCGCCCGGCTGCCCCTGCCCCCGGCCGCGGCGGCCCCGGCGGAGGCCGCGCCCGCCCCGGCGCCCGTGCTCTCGCCCAACGCCGCCTCGCCTTCCGCCGCGACCGTCCGGCTGCTGGCGGCGGAGGACAATCCCATGAACCAGCTCGTCCTGCGCACCCTGCTGGCGCCGCTGGACATCGACCTGCACATCGTGGCCGACGGCGAGAGCGCGCTGGCGGCCTGGATGGACGGCGCCTGGGACGCGATCCTGATGGACGTGCAGATGCCGCGGATGGACGGCCCCACCGCCGCCCGCGCCATCCGCGACCGCGAGGCGGCCGAGGGCCGTCCGCGCACCCCGATCATCGCCCTGACCGCCAACGCCATGTCGCACCACGAGCGCGAATATCTGGAGGCCGGAATGGACGCCCTGACGCCGAAGCCCATCGAGCTCGACCGCCTGCTGGCCACGCTCGAAGGGCTGCTCGCGCCCCGGCGCGCCGAGGTCTGACATGCCCGACTGGCTGCAGGTGATCTATCTGCTGATGGCCGCGGCGATCGTCGGCCCCAGCGCCTTCGCCATTCTTCGCCGCTGGCTCGGCCGTCGCGATCGCAGGGACGGCGACGACAGCTCTCGGCCGTGAGCCTCAGCCGCAGCGCACCTCTTTGATGATGCCGGTCTCGGCGTCGTAGAAGAAGTTCAGCCGGCGGGGATGGAAGTCCATGGTCACCGGGCAGGTGGTGCAGGCCACGCGCTGCAGGCCGGGATTCACCGGCACCGGGATTTCGCTGCGATGGCGGCCGATCAGGCGCCGCGCCTCGGCCGCGCCGCACTGGTCCTCCGGCGCCGGCGGCGGAGCCGGACGGGGGGCCGGCGGGGCGGGCTGCGGCGCGGGCGGCGGTTCGCTGACGCAGCCCGCCAGGACCATGGCGGCGACAAAGCTGCAAGCGAGCGTCCGGATCATGCCTGTTTCTCCCATCCACGGGCCATCTGTCGCCAGTAGGACACCGGCAGGCCCTTCGATTTGAATCCGCTCCACTGGGCGCGGGCCGTGGCCAAGGCCGCCTCGTCCCGCCCGTCGAACAGGACGACGCACCGCACGAAGGCGTCAAGCGCCCCGGGCTCCGCGCCGTCCAGCAGGAACAGCGCATCAGCCTGGTTCGGGTTCTCCATGCCGGCCGTGAGCAGCACCGGCTGGGCCGCGGCGTGTGGCTCTTCGGCCAGGCCGTGGGGCAGGAAGCTGTCCTCCCGATAGGACCACAGCCAGCCATCCAGGTGCTCCAGCCGCTCGGCCATGCGACTGCGCACCAGCGCCTTCCAGCCCCGCGACAGGGTGCGCTCCAGCAGATCGGGAAGCACCTGGTCGAGGCCCGAGCGCTCCAGGTGGTAGAACCACACTTCGCACGCGGCCTCAGCCATCGGCGGTCTCCTGCGCCGCGGCGGCCAGGGCCTCGACCATGATCGCCACCTCGTCCGGCGCGGTCAGCGGCGAGAGATGGTTCAGCTCGAGCCGCCGCACCGGCCATCCGCGGGCGCGGGCCCGCTGCGCCTCCTCGCCATAGGCCCCGCTGAGCTGCAGATAGCCGCCGGGCGCGCGCAGGTCGGCGTCGGGCGCGGCGGCCTCGAAATAGGCCAGCGGGAGAGGCTCGAGTTCGGCGACCAGGGCCGCGCGCAGCTCGGGCTCGGGGATCAGGCGCTCCAGGGCGCCCGGCGGCCACCAGGCGTCCCACGACGGCAGCAGGCCGTCCTGCACGCCCGCGTGAAGGTCGGCCCGCAGGGCCGCAGGCGCGGTGTCGAGCCAGGCCAGCCCCGGATGCGGCAGGATGGCGTCCACGAACAGGGCGGCGGCCACGGGCGAGGTCAGCGCCGCCTCCACGGCCGGCGCCAGGGCGCCCGCCCCGCTGTGGAGGACGAGAACGACCGGCGCCCCCTCCCCCACCTGCCGCGCCAGCCCCTCGGCGAGACGAGGATAGAAAGCCTCGGCCATCCCGGCGAGAGACGGCCAGGCCGGCGCCAGGGCCTCGTGTCCGCGCGCGGCGAGGCGCTCGCCGACCGCCCGCCAGGTCAGCGGGCCGAGCAGCGGGCTATGCGTCAGGACGAAGCGCACCTGAGCCTCCCTGGACGCAGCCTCAGCCCTCGTACTTCTCGGCCACCATGCGGTTCAGCAGGCGGACGCCGTAGCCCGTGGCGCCCTCCGGCAGGGTCGGCACGGTCGAGGGCTTCTTCCAGGCCGTCGAGGCGATGTCCAGGTGCGCCCAGGGCAGGCCGTTGACGAAGCGCTGCAGGAAGAGCGCGGCGGTGATCGAGCCGCCCGGGCGGCCGCCGGTGTTCTTCACATCGGCGATCATGCTGTCGATCTGTTTGTCGTAGGCGGCGGGCAGCGGCATGCGCCACAGGGGCTCGCCCTCGGTCCTGGAGGCGGCCAGCAGGTTCTCCGAGAGTTCGTCGTTGTTGGAGAAGAGGCCGGCATAGTCATTGCCGAGGCTGATGATGATGGCGCCGGTCAGCGTCGCCAGATCGACCATGAACTTCGGCTTGAAGCGCTCCTGGCAGTACCAGAGGGCGTCGGCCAGGACGAGCCGGCCCTCGGCGTCGGTGTTGATGATCTCGATGGTCTGGCCGGACATGGAGGTGACCACGTCGCCCGGGCGCTGCGCCTCGCCGTCGGGCATGTTCTCGACCAGGCCGAGGATGCCGACCGCATTCACCTTGGCCTTCCGCCCGGCCAGCACGTGCATGAGGCCGGCCACGGCGCCGGCGCCGCCCATGTCCCACTTCATGTCCTCCATGCCGTCGGCCGGCTTGATGCTGATGCCGCCGGTGTCGAAGCAGACGCCCTTGCCCACGAAGGCGATCGGCTGGGCGTTCGGGTCGGCGGCGCCGTTCCAGCGGATGATCGCCAGCTGGCTTTCGCGCGCGCTGCCCTGGCCGACGCCGAGCAGCGAGCCCATGCCGAGCTTGGCCATCTCGGCCTCGCCGAGGATCTCGACCTCGAGGCCGAGGGTCTCGAGTTCCTTCACCCGGCGCGCGAACTCGGCGGGATAGAGGATATTGGCCGGCTCGGACACGAGGTTGCGGGTGAAGGCGACCCCGTCGGCCAGGGCGGCGTACTCCACGAAGGCGTCGCGCGCCTGGGCCGGGTCGGCGCAGGCGACTTCGCCCTTGAGCACCGAGGGCTTCTTGTCGGCCGGCTCCTTGGTGCGGTAGCGGTCGAAGCGATAGGCCGCCAGCCGCAGCCCCAGGGCGGCGCGTTCGGGCCGCGCCGCCGCGGCCTCGGCG
>CAYQPL010000134.1:6106-9194 GCA_964419395.1 uncultured Phenylobacterium sp.
GGCCGCGTGTCCTACGAGAACGAGCACACCGGCGAGCGCATCGGCTGGCGCCCGAAGGTGCCGGCGAGTACCGTGGCCGGCCAGGTGCCGCCGCCCACCGAGGCCGCCAAGGCCGGCTACGAGCAGGAGAAGGCCGCGGCCTCGGCGAAGGCGACCCGCAGGGTGGAGCCGCCCGAGAGCTTCACCGCATTGTAGGCGCTCGCCGCCGCATGCTCGGCGCCGACGGCGTCGAACCCGTCCGCCTTGCCGGCGCCCACCAGGACGAGGCGCGCGGCCTTGTGGCCGGCCGGCGCGACCAGATCGAGCACCTGGCCCTTGGCCCCCGTGAACCGCGCCGATTCCAGCGCCCGGGACAGCGCGCCGCCCGCCTGCCGGTCGGCCTCGGCGGCGCCCGACAGCGCCGCGCCTTCGAACACGATCAGGGCGAGCGCGGTCTTCTCGGCCAGATCGGCGCCGATCGTGACGAATTCGATGTCCATGGAAAACCTCAACCAATGCGATGTGGATGGCGCGCCACCGCCCTGGCGCCCAGTCTGGCGCGGCCTGCGGCGGTTGTGTGACGCGGCGACGCATGGTTTAGAACAGCTTCGCGCCGAGGGCGCGCCAAATCATTCCGGCGACGCCGCTTTTTTCCCCATGCGCCTGATCGATCGATACCTCCTGCGCCAGCTGCTGGGCCCGACGCTCCTGGCGACGCTCGCCCTCACCGCTGTGGCTCTGCTAAGCCAGAGCCTGTCGGCGCTGGACGTCATCATCAATCAGCGGCAGAGCGCCGGGGTCTTCCTCAAGATCACCCTGCTGGCCATGCCGCAGCTGATCAACATGGTGATGCCCATCGCCCTGTTCGTGGCTGCGCTGGTGGCGCTCAACCGGCTGCAGAGCGAGCAGGAGATCGTGGTCTGCTTCGCCGGCGGGATGAGCCGCTGGCGGGTCGTCTCCCCGCCCCTGCGGCTGGCGGCCGTCGTCGCGTTCGTGGCCCTGGTGATGAACCTGTTCGTCCAGCCGGCGGCCTTCCGAGAGATGCGCCAGACCCTGTTCGACGTGCGCACCGATCTGGCCGCGACACTGGTCCGGGAGGGCGAGTTCACCCAGCCGGCGCCCGGACTGACGGTCTACGCCCAGAGCGTCGACAGCCGGGGCAGGATCGGCAACCTCTTCATCCACAGCGCCGAGCCCGGCGGTTCGGCGACCACCTACACCGCCGACGAGGGCCAGCTCGCCACCCGCGCCGGCTCGCCCGTCCTCGTCATGCGTCGCGGCTCGACGCAGGAGTTCAGCGAGACCGGCGTGCTGAACTTCCTGACCTTCGACGAGTACATCTTCGACCTGTCGCCGCTGATCGCGAGCGAGGAGCTGGTCCACTACAAGCCCTCGGACCGCTACCTGCACGAGCTCTTCTTCCCCGACCTGCAGCAGGACTGGGAGCGGAGAAACCGGCTGGACATGCTGGCCGAAGGCCATGCCCGCCTGGCGACCCCGCTCTACAACATCGCCTTCATGGCCATCGCCCTCGCCGCCATCATCGGCGGCGGCTACAACCGGATGGGATATGGCCGGCGGATCGCCTGGGGCGGGGCGGCGGCGGCGGTCAGCCGGATCCTCGGCTTCGTGGTCCAGGCCGCCTGCGAGTCCAGCGCCTGGCTGAACCTGCTGCAATACGCCATACCGGTGATCGCCACGGGGCTCGCCCTGCGCATCGTCTTCCGCCAGAAGGTCTCGCGCTTCATCGACATGCGTCGCCGGCCGGCGCGCATCGCCCGGAGCGCGGCGGCATGATGCGGTTCGGCCGTCTGGAGGCCTATGTCCTCTCGCGCAGCTTCTTCAACATCGGCGTGGCGCTGGCCGTCATCGCCACCGTGGTCGTGCTGGTGCAGTTCGTCGACCTCTCCCGCTCCGTGGGCGTGCGCGCCGATGTCAGCGTCGGACAGCTGTTCGGGCTGACGGCCCTGCGGGCCCCGTCCCTGATGCTGGTCCTGCTGCCCTTCGTCTTCCTGTTCGGCGGCATGGCGGCCTATGTCGGCCTGAACCGCAGAAGCGAGCTGGTCGCCATGCGCGCCGCCGGCGTCTCGGCCTGGCGGTTCATCCTGCCCACGGCCATCGCGGCCGCCCTGGTCGGCGTCGTCGCCGTGACCCTGCTCAACCCCCTGGCCGCGGCGTCCAACGCCCGCTTCGAGCTGGAGCGGGCCCGGGTGATGGACAACTATCTCACCGACGCGCCGGACGAGGTCTGGCTGCGCCAGGGCGACGAGCGCAGCCAGATCGTGATCCACGCCAAGGACCGCGAGATCGCCGACGGCACGGTGCTGCTGCGGGGGGTGTCCCTCTTCGTCTACCAGAAGAACGAAGCCGGGATTCCCGAGTTCAAGCGCCGGCTGGAGGCGTCGGAGGCGCGGCTCCTACCGGGCTTCTGGCGGCTGACCGACGTGCGGGAGGCCGCCGCGGGCGAGAGTTCGGTGCGCTCGGAGAGCCTCTCCATCCGCTCCAGCCTGGACAGCGAATCGGCGATGGAGCGGTTCGCCTCGCCCGAGGCCATCGCCTTCTGGCGGCTGCCGGCCGCCATCCGCACCACCGAGCAGGCCGGCTTCAGCGCCAGCCGCTACGAGCTGCGCTTCCAGCAGCTTCTGGCGACCCCGATCCTGTTTGCGGCCATGACCATCCTGGCGGCGGCCTTCTCCCTGCGGCTGGCGCGCCTGGGCGGTCTGGCCGGCCTGGCCGGCGCGGGCGTGGCGCTGGGCTTCGTCTTCTTCTTCCTCAACGAGTTCGCGGGCGCGCTAGCCGACGCCGAGGTCATACCCCTCGTCGCCGCGGCCTGGGCGCCGCCGGTCATCGCCCTGCTGTCGGGCCTGACGCTGCTTTGCTACACCGAAGACGGTTGAAAGACGCCGCTGCGCCGCTATCCCTGCGCAAGCAGCCAGCCGCGGCAGGAAGGGATCATCGCTTGAAGAGTTCACCTCGGCGTGCGCCGTTCGCCTCGGCCAAGCGCGGGCTCCTCGCCGGGGCCGCTGCGGCGAGCCTCTGCGCCGGCGCGGCCGCCGCCCAGGTCGCAGTCGAGCCCCCTGGCGCCGCCGCGAGCGCGCCGGGACGGGGC
>CAYQPL010000135.1:0-9076 GCA_964419395.1 uncultured Phenylobacterium sp.
TCCCGTCGGCGCGCAGGGCGAAGCCCAGCAGGCCGCGATCGGCCGTGGTCCCCTCGCCTTCGAGGGGTTCCAGGACCACGGCGCCGGCGCCGTCGCCGAACAGCACGCAGGTGCCGCGGTCGGTCCAGTCCATCAGCCGGGTCATGGTCTCTGCGCCGATCACCAGGGCGCATTTCGCCCGTCCCCGGGCGACGAAGCCGTCGGCCACCGACAGGGCGTAGACGAAGCCCGAACAGACGGCCTGGACGTCGAAGGCGATGCCCACCGGACATCCCAGCTTGCGCTGGACGATGGTCGCCGCGGCGGGGAAGGTCAGGTCCGGCGTGGTCGTAGCCACGACGATCAGGTCGACCTCGTCCGGCGTCCGGCCGGCGGCGGCCAGCGCCTGGCGGGCCGCCGCGACGGCGAGGTCCGAGACCGCCTGGTCGGGCGCGGCCCGGCGGCGCATGCGAATACCGGTGCGCTCGCGGATCCACTCGTCGCTGGTGTCGACCACCTTGGCCAGGTCGTCGTTGGTGACCACCTCGTCGGGCAGATAGCCGCCGACGCCGGTGACGGCGCTGCGAAGGACTGAACTCAACTCACTCGCCTCCTTCGAGGGCGCTGGCGGACGGCTGGCCGGCGCCGAAGCCCAGCCTTGTCATGCTGCGGGCGATCTCCGCGGCGAAGTCGTTCCTGGCCAAGTCGGCCGCCACCTGGATGGCGTCGGCGAAATCCTGGGTCTCGGCGCCGCCGTGGCTCTTCACGACCACGCCGTTCAGCCCCAGAAGCGGCGCGGCGGCCGGCGGGTTCAGACGCTCCCGGAACGACATCAGCGCCTTGCGCGCCATCAGGGCGCCGAGCTTGGACGTGGTCGAGGAGGTCAGGGCCGCGCGAAGCTCGGCCGCGATGAACTTGGCCACGCCCTCGGCGGTCTTCAAGGCGACGTTGCCGGTGAAGCCGTCGGTGACCACCACGTCGACCACGCCCTTGGTCAGGTCGTCGCCCTCGACGAAGCCATGATAGTCCAGGTCGAAGCCGCCCTCGCGCAGCATGCGGTGCGCCTCGCGGACCTCCTCGTGGCCCTTGATGTCCTCCGAGCCGACGTTGAGCAGGCCGATGGTCGGCCGCTCCACCCCATGAGCCGCGCGGTGGAACGCCTCGCCCAGGATGGCGAACTCCACCAGGCGCTCGGCGTCGCAGTCGACGTTGGCGCCCACGTCCAGCACGGTGGTGAAGCCCTTCACCGTCGGCCAGCTGGCGGTCAGGCAGGGCCGCTCCAGGTCCGCGCTCATCCGCAGGATCAGCTTGGAGATGGCCATCAGGGCCCCGGTGTTGCCGGCCGAGACGGCGGCCTGGGCTTGGCCGGTCTTCACCGCCTCGACGGCGTTCCACATGCTCGAGCCCTTGCCGCGGCGCAGCGCCGTGGCGGGTTTCTCGTCGCTGGCGATCACCTTGTCGGTGTGGCGGATCTCCACATGGCCGGCGAACGCCCGCGGCTGGCCCGACAGCGCCGCGGCGATCTGCGCCTCGTCCCCATGGACGATGAAGCGCACGCCGGCGCCGAGCTTCCGCTCGGCAAGGACCAGGGCGGGCACGGTCACCTGCGGTCCGTGGTCGCCGCCCATGGCGTCGACGGAAAGCATCAGGCCTTGGCTCACGACGTCGTTCTTGCCCCTGTTGCGGCGCGCCCCCGGCGCGTCAGCCCTTCTCGTCCTTCAACCGCTTAAGCACGGCGAAGGGCGAGTCGTCATCCGATGGCTGAGCGTACTCGAAGGTTTCGCCCGGCTTCCGCGGGAAGGGGTCGACCTCCAGGGCCAGGTGCTCGACGACATAGGCGGCCACGTCGATGCGGTCGTCCTCGAGGACATCGGGGGGATCGGGCGATTCGGGGTCGAGCTCGATCTCGGCCTCCGGGTCCGGCGCATGCGGGCTGCCGGCCGGGACCAGCCGCACCTCGATCTCGCCGGCGACTTCCTGGTCGAAGTCCTCCAGGGAGATCCCGGACACCTGCTCGACGACCGCCTCGAAGCGGCCGGACATCTCGGCGCCGTCGAGCCACGGGCGGAGGCGCACCTTCGCGCGCAGCGACTTGAGCCCCTTCAGGTCCAGGCGACGGGCGATGGCGGCCCGCGTCGCCTCGTCGGCTTCCAGATCGAGGTTCAGCGGTCCGCCGCCGAGGTCGACGAGACGCACCTCGTGGCTCCAGCCCAGGTCGCCGGTCATGGCGCCGCCCAGGCGACGGCGCCGGTCGCCAGTTGGTCGGGGCTCTGCGCCGCCAGCGCCTCGCGCTGCCGCAGGACATAGGCCACCATCTTCGCCACCGGCGGCTCGGCCGTCTCGGCGTAGACAGTGCGGCCGATCACCGCCGCCAGTTCCGCCTGATCGGGCAGCGCGGCGAGCGCCGCCTCGTAGGATTTCACGCGGCCATAGAAGGCCTCGCCCAACTTGCGCATCTTCTTGCCGACCGACAGGTCGCCGACGCCCATCTCGCGCAGGGCGTCGTCGAGCGCCTTCACATAGGTGTCGAACAGGGCCTGGGCGATCTCCGCCGCCGCCGGCCCCTGCCCCTTCAGCCGCTCGAGCAGCAGGACGACGTGCAGGGAGTAGAGTTCGAACCGCCCCTCAACCGTATCGGGCGCGGCCAGAGCCTCGTAGAATTCCGGCCGCCGGGCCTGGCGGACGACGTCGGCATAGAGCCTGCGGCCGGCTTCACGGGCGGGCCTTGGACGAAACAGGCGCTCCAGGATCATATCGGCCTCGATTTCGCCGCGCGCTGCGGCTAGGGCGGGCATTGAACTAAGGCCCCGCGGGCGATAGGTCAAAGTCTCCAAAGCTGAACAGGTCCGGTTACCCCATGTTTCGCAGCGTCGCCTTCGCCGCCCTGTCGGCCGGACTCCTCGCCGCCAGCGCCTGCGCGCCCATCACCACCTATTCCGGATTCCAGGCGATCGACGCCAGCCCGAAGGAGGTGAAGGTCGGCGAGGACACCAAGTCGACCGTGCGCGCGCGGCTCGGCTCGCCCTCCGTCGTCTCGACCTTCGAGGACGACGTCTGGTTCTACATCGCCCAGGTGAAGGAGAAGATCGCCTTCCGCAAACCGGTCGTCGTGAACCGCGAGGTGGTCTCCATTCGCTTCAACGAGGAGACCGAAGTCGTCGAGGCGGTGAACCAGTACGGCCTCGAAGACGGCAAGGTCATCGCCTACAACGACCGCGAAACCCCGACCCGCGGCCGCGAGCTAACTATCCTCGAACAGCTTCTGGGCAATGTCGGCCGCGGCGGCATGCTGCCGCGCGACGACGAGACCGTGCCCGGGAGCCGGCCCGGCGACCGCCGCTAGCCCTCTCTTCCGAAGGCCTGGAAACGAAGACGCCCCGGAGGTCTCCCTCCGGGGCGTTTCCGTATCGGCCTTGGCCGTTCGGATCACATCGCGCCGTGAGCCAGGACCGCGAGCAGCAGCAGGGCCACGATGTTGGTGATCTTGATCATCGGGTTCACGGCGGGGCCGGCGGTGTCCTTGTAGGGATCGCCGACCGTGTCGCCGGTCACCGCGGCCTTGTGGGCCTCGGAGCCCTTGCCGCCGTGGTGGCCTTCCTCGATCAGCTTCTTGGCGTTGTCCCAGGCGCCGCCGCCCGAGGTCATCGAGATGGCCACGAAGAGGCCCGTCACGATGACGCCCATCAGCATGGCCCCGAGGGCGGAGAAGGCGTCGGCCTTGCCCGCAATGGCCATGATCACGAAGAACAGCACGATCGGCGAGACCACGGGCAGCAGGCTCGGCACGATCATCTCGCGGATGGCCGCCTTGGTCAGGATGTCGACCGCGCGGCCGTATTCCGGCTTCACCTCGCCGGTCATGATGCCCGGATTCTCCTTGAACTGCCGGCGCACCTCGACGACGACCGCCTCGGCGGCGCGGCCCACGGCGGTCATCGACATGCCGCCGAACAGGAAGGGCAGCAGGCCGCCGAACAGCAGGCCGACCACGACATACGGGTTGGACAGATCGAAGGTCACCGCGCCCACGCCCTCGAAGAAGGAGCCCGGGGCGGCGGTGGCGGTGAAGTAGCGCAGGTCCTCGGTATAGGCCGCGAAGAGGACGAGGGCGCCGAGACCGGCCGAACCGATGGCGTAGCCCTTGGTCACCGCCTTGGTGGTGTTGCCGACGGCGTCGAGCGCGTCGGTGGAGACGCGCACCTCGGCCGGAAGACCGGCCATCTCGGCGATGCCGCCGGCGTTGTCGGTGACGGGGCCGAAGGCGTCGAGGGCGACGATGAAGCCCGCCAGCGACAGCATGGCCGTGGTGGCGATGGCGATGCCGAACAGGCCCGCCAGGCCGTAGGTGACGATGATGCCGGCGACGATGACCAGGGCCGGCAGGGCCGTGGACTCCAGGCTGACGGCCAGGCCCTGGATGACGTTGGTGCCGTGGCCGGAGACGCTGGACTTGGCCACCGACTTCACGGGACGGAAGCCCGTGCCGGTGTAGTACTCGGTGATCACGACGATCGCCGCGGTGACCACGAGGCCCGCCACGCCGCACCAGAAAAGCGACATGCCGTCGAAGCTGCGCTCTCCAACCGTCACGACGTCCGGAACCAGGGTGTTTGTCACCCACCAGATGGCGCCGATGGACAGGACGCCGGTGACGATGAGGCCCTGATAGAGGGCGCCCATGATGTTCTGCGACTTGCCCAGCCGGACGAAGAAGGTGCCGATGATCGAGGTGACGATGCAGACGCCGCAGATGGCCAGCGGCAGCAGCATCATGGCGTCCACTGCCGGGCTGCCGCGGAAGAAGATGGCCGCCAGCACCATGGTGGCGACCGTGGTCACCGCATAGGTCTCGAACAGGTCGGCGGCCATGCCGGCGCAGTCGCCGACATTGTCGCCCACATTGTCGGCGATGGTGGCGGCGTTGCGCGGATCATCCTCCGGGATGCCGGCCTCGACCTTGCCCACCATGTCGCCGCCGACGTCGGCGCCCTTGGTGAAGATGCCCCCGCCCAGGCGGGCGAAGATGGAGATCAGCGACGCGCCGAAGCCCAGCGCGACCAGCGAATCGACCACCTCGCGGCTGGTCAGTTCGAAGCCCAGCGGCCCGGTCAGGACGAAGAAGTAGACCGACACGCCGAGCAGGGCGAAGCCCGCCACCAGCATGCCGGTGACCGCGCCGGAGCGGAAGGCCAGCGACAGCCCCTTGGCCAGGCCTTCCGAGGCGGCCTCGGCCGTCCGGACGTTGGCGCGCACCGAGATCAGCATGCCGGCGAAACCCGCGGCGCCGGAAAGGATGGCCCCGATGGCGAAGCCCACGGCCGCCAGCGGTCCGATCAGCAGCGCCACGATGACGAGGATTACCACGCCGACAATGGCGATGGTGGTGTACTGGCGGCGCAGATAGGCCTGGGCGCCTTCCTGGATCGCCGCGGCGATCTCCTGCATGCGCGCATTGCCGGGCGAGGCCCGCATCAACGACGCGGACTGGGCGATGCCGTACAGCACCGCCAACAGGCCGGCGACAATCACCAGCGTAAGCTCGAGACTCATAATCTGGGCGCCCCTTGTTCAATGGCGCGAACCAGACCCCTGCCCGCCCCGGCGGGACGAACGTATCGGCCTGGCCGCAAACGTTTCCTCTGTCGGGGCGCCGTCCATGCGACGCCCCTGTTCTTCTATAGCGTCGAGACTGTGCCAAGCTTGTGTAGGGCGCGCAACGGGTTGTGCGGCCTGGGACTTCGCGTCCTGGGCTTCGCGCTCAGCTGACCGGCGGCTTGGGCACGCCGGTGCGGCGCTTCGGCGTCTGAGAGAGCACGGCGACGGACTGCACGTCCTTGCCGCCGATGCGGACGCCTTCCTTCAGCATCACCGCCTTCAGCCGCGCCTCGTCGATGACGAGATAGTCGTCGGCCTTGGTGAAGGGATCGCGATGGGCGGCGCGGACCAGGGCGTCGCGGAAGAAGGGCTCCTGCTCGCGCAGCTTCTGCACATTGGCCATGGGGGCGAGGTTCAGCCGCACGCCGACAAAGACGTAGTTGACGATCTGCCCCCGCACCACGACCGGCTGGGCCACGGGCGCGATGTCCACATGGGCGGAGGCGGTCTTCTCCTCCTTCTTCGAGGCGCCGGCCGCCCCGGCGGGGCCGGCGGCGGCGAGGGCGGCGAGGCCTGCGATGAGGAAGATGCGGCGCATGGCGGCGACCCTACGGCGAACAGGGTTTCCGGACCCTTACGCTCAAGGATGGCGCCAGCCGCCTGCTCCGGCCTCAACGGGGCGACCGTCTATGGCGACGGAAACGCCCGCCCCGGCTTCGACCCGACCGACGACGGCGGCGCCGAGACGCGCGGCGGCCGCCGGCGGGGCGGTGAAGACCAGCTGGTAGTCATCGCCGCCGCTGGCCAGCTGCACCAGCGCCGCGGCGCGATCGGGCTGGGCGGAGAGCCAGGCCGCGGCCGCCGGCGAAAGCGGCAGGGCCCCCAGGTCCAGACCGACCGCCACGCCGCTGGCGGCGGCGATGTGGCCCACATCGGCGATCAGGCCGTCGGAGACGTCGGCCGCGGCGGTGGCGTGGTCGCGCAGGACGCCGGTCAGGTCCAGCCGCGGCTCGGGCAGCCTGTAGGCCCGCCGCAGCTCGCCCGTGGGGTCGGCCAGGCCTGCGAGCGTCGCCTGCAGGCCCAGCCAGCCGTCGCCGATCGGCCCGCTGACGAGGACGAGGTCGCCCGGGCGCGCGCCGGAGCGCAGGACCGCACGGCCCGCGGGAACCCACCCCAGCAGGGTCAGGCTGAACACCCGCGGCCCCGAGGTCGAGACGGTGTCCCCGCCCAGCAGGCTGAGATCGACGGCCTCGCCGTCCCGCCGGAGGCCCTCGGCGAAGGCGGCGCGTTCCTCGGCGCCGGCCACGCCGGGCCAGGCCGTGGCCAGGAAGTAGCCGTAGGGATCCGCCCCCATGGCCGCCAGGTCCGAAAGGTTCACCCGCAGCAGCTTGCGGGCCACGAGGTCGGCCGCCTCGCCCTCGGGAAAGTGGACGCCCTCGACCAGGGCGTCCTTGGTGACCACCAGATCGAAGCCGGGACGCTGGGGGATGACCGCCGCGTCATCCAGCAGACGTAGGGCTTCGGGCGCGCCGCGCGTCAGGGGGCGGTAGAGGCGGGCGATCTGGCCGAACTCGTCGAGCCGGCCGGCGGCGTCCTCAGCCCCGGACATCCTGGGCCACGCCGTCGAGGGCGCCGTTCACGAAGCCCGGCTCAGGCCCCTCGAAGAAGGACTTGGCGAGTTCCACATACTCGTCGATGGCCACTTCCTTGGGGACGTCGGGACGCTCGACCAGCTCGTAGACGCCGGCGCGGAGGATGGCCCGGACGGTCGCGTCCAGCCGGTCCAGCCGCCAGCCCTGGGCCAGACGCTGGACGATCATGCGATCGATCTCGGCCTGCCGCGAGACCACGCCCCGAAGCAGGTCGGCGAAGAAGACCTCGTCGGCGCCGTTGAGGGCGAAGCCTTCGACGACGTCGCGATCGAACCTGTGGTCGGAGAATTCCCGGATCACGGTCTCCACGCCAGCGCCGGACACCTCCATCTGGTAGAGGGCCTGCACCACGGCGAGGCGCGCGGTCGAGCGGGCCTGCCGGGTCGGGCGAGGCGGTGGCGGCTGGGGTTCGCGCATTCGCCCTCTCCCGCCAGCTGCGCCTTCAGCGCGATCATGGCCAGGCAGGCGCGCGCCGCGCCGCCGCCCTTGTCGCCTTCGCTGGCCCGGGCCCGCGCCCAGGCCTGGCCCTCGTCCTCCACCGTCAGGATTCCGTTGCCGCTGCAGAGGCTCCGCTCGGTCGCCAGCTCCATCAGGCCCCGGGCCGATTCGTTGGAGACGATCTCGAAATGGTAGGTCTCGCCGCGGATCACGCAGCCCAGCGCGACATAGCCGTCATAGGCGACCCCGCCCGCGCCGGCGGCCGCCTCGGCCATGGCGACGGCGGCGGGAATCTCCAGGGCGCCGGGGACGGTGACGACGTCGTAGGCGACGTCGTGCGCGCCCAGCACATCGGCGGCCGCCCGCAGCAGCTCGTCGGCGAGATCGTTGTAGTAGCGCGCCTCGACCACGAGGACGCGAAGCTGTTCGTCTTGCATCACTTGTTCCAGGGGCCGCGGACGGCGGCCCGAGCCGACAGCCTTTAGGCGGTTTCTCGCCATCGCGCGAGATAGCGCGCCAGCATGTCGATCTCCAGATTGACCCGCGAACCCGGCTGCAGGCGTCCCAGCGTGGTGACGTCCCAGGTGTGGGGGATCAGATTTACGCCGAACACGTCGTCCTCGACCTCATTCACGGTGAGCGAGACGCCCTCGACCGCGATGGAGCCCTTCTCGGCGATGTAGCGGTGAAGCGGCCGCGGGACCCGGATGCGGACGCGGTGCGATCCGCCTTCGGCTTCGACGGAGACCACCTCGCCCACCCCGTCCACATGACCCGAGACGATGTGGCCGCCGAGTTCGTCGCCGACGCGGGCCGAGCGCTCCAGATTCACAGGATATCCCGCCGCCCAGTCGCCGAGCGTCGTGCGGCTGAGCGTTTCGCCCGAGACCTCGACGGCGAACCAGCCCTCGCCCTTCTCGACCACGGTCAGGCAGCAGCCCGCATGGGCGATGGAGGCGCCGATCTCGACCGTCTCGAGGTCGAAGCGCGTCTCGATCTCGAAGCGCCTGTCGCGGTTGGTGTCGAGGACCGCGCGCACGCGGCCGACATCGGTGACGATTCCAGTGAACATCAGATCCTCTCGTAGCGCTCCCAAAGGTCCTCGCCGAGCTCATGGACCGCCTGGCGCCGGAGCCGGGGCGCTTCGGCCAGGGCGCGAACGGCCAGGGCGCCGACGGCCGGCCGCCCTTCCCCCCCAATCATGAGGGGGGCCCGGAACCACTCCAGACGGTCGACGAGATCGCAGCGCAGGAAGCTCGCCGCCACCTGGCCCCCGCCTTCGACGAAGAGCCGCGCCAGCCCCTGCCCCCGCAGGGCGGCGACCACGGCGGCGAGGTCCGGCCGCCCCACGCCGCGAACGGGGACGGCCCCCCCCAGCACCCCCGCGGCCTGCAGCACCGGCCGGGCCGGCC
>CAYQPL010000136.1:0-9039 GCA_964419395.1 uncultured Phenylobacterium sp.
CCCCGCCCCCCCCCCCCCCCCCCCCCCCCCCCCCCCCCCCCCCCCCCCCCCCGCGGCTGTGCGGCCCGTCAGTCCGCCTCCAGCGCCCACTCCGTCCACTCCGCCCGCACCGTCTCGTCCGCCTCGTCCGGCAGGGCGAGGGCCCGCTCGGCGGCGAAGGCGTCGGGTGGCAGGAGCTGCGAGAGGGCCCAGACCGCCGCGCCGCGGACGACGGGCGCCGCGTCGTCCAGTCGTTCGCGGACCACCCCGACCAGCGCCCGGTCGCCGCTGTTGCCGAGGGCGTAGAGGACGTTGCGCACGAAGCGGTCGCGGCCCAGCCGCTTGACCGCGCTCTTGGTGAAGAGGGCCCGGAAGGCCGGGTCGTCGAGGCGGGCCAGGTCCTCCAGCCGGGGCGCCTGAAGCGTTTCGCGGGCCTGGAGCTGCGTCTCGCGGGCGGCTTGGGCGAACTTGTTCCAGGGGCAGACGGCCAGGCAGTCGTCGCAGCCATAGATGCGGTTGCCGAGCGCCTTGCGGAAGTCCCGCGGGATGGGACCTGCGAGCTCGATGGTCAGGTAGGAGATGCAGCGCCGCGCATCGAGCTGGTAGGGCGCGGGGAAGGCGTTCGTCGGGCAGACGTCCTGGCAGGCGCGGCAGGAGCCGCAGGCGTCCTCGCCCGGACCGTCGGGGGCAAGCTCCAGCGAGGTCAGCACCGAGCCGATGAAGAGCCAGGAGCCGAACCGGCGCGAGACGAGGTTGGTGTGCTTGCCCTGCCAGCCCAGGCCGGAACGCTCGGCCAGGGGCTTTTCCATCAAGGGGGCGGTGTCGACGAAGACCTTCACCTCGGCCCCGAAGGTCGCCGCCATCCAGCTCGCCAGGCGCTTCAGCCGCTTCTTGATCAGGTCGTGATAGTCGGAGCCTTGGGCATAGACGGAGATCGCCCCGCGATCCGGCCGCGCCAACAGCTCGCGCGGGTCGCTCTCCGGCCCGTAGTTCACGCCCAGCAGCACGGCCGACCGGGCGCCGGGCCACATGGCCTGGGGGTGGGCGCGGCGTTCGGCGGTGGTCTCCAGCCAGCTCATCTGGCCGTGGCGGCCTCGTGCGATGAAGTCGAAGAGCCGGTCGCCCGCCGTCCAGGGCTGGTCGGCCCGCGCAAAGCGGCAGTCGTCGAAGCCGAGCGCCAGGGCCTCGCGGCGGATCCGGTCTTCGGGCGGGGCGGGATCAGAAATCGAGATCGTCATAATGGCCAGCGGGCGCAAGCCCCGGCCAGCGATCGGCGAGCAGCGGCCGGAAGGAGGGCCGGGACTTCACCGTCATGTACCACGTCTTCACGGCCGGGTAGTCGCGCCACGGCACGTCGCCGAAATAGTCGATCACCGACAGATGCGCCGCCCCGGCGAAGTCGGCCAGGCTCAGGCGCCGTCCGGCCAGCCAGTCGCGCTCGGCCAGGAGATGCGCCAGATAGGACATGTGGGCCCGCAGGGCCTCGCGCCCGCGGCGCAGGGCGGCCAGTTCCGGCGCCCCCAGGCGCAGCAGCCGCTTCTCCATCTTCTCGTGCAGCAGGAAGGAGCCCACCTCGTAGTCGAACTTGCGGTCGAACCACTGCAGCAGGCGGCGCGCCTCGGCCCGGTCGGCGGCCTCGCGGCCGAGGAGGGCGGGCTCGGGATAGCGCTCTTCCAGATGATCGAGGATGGCGCGGTTCTCGCAGAGCACCAGCCGGCCGTCGGGGCCGTCCTCGACCAGCACCGGCGTCAGGCCCGAAGGATTGAGGGCCGCCAGTTCGTCGGGCTGCTCCCAGTAGCGGACGACCTTGTCCTCGAAGGGCAGGCGCTTCTCGCCCAGGGCCAGGCGCACCTGCCGCGAGGCCGGATCGAGCGGGAAATGGTAGAGGGTGCGTTCGACGCTCATGGCCGCATCTCGCCGCCGGAGCGGCCGAATCGTTGGCGCCAACATAGGCGCCGGCCGGCCTTAAGGGCGCGTTTACATTGCCCGATCCGGGGCCGGATCCGGGCGCTCTGCGTCGTCAGGTCGCGCCGTCTCGCCGAAGGCGCCGCCGTGCGGTTCGGCCCGACCGCGCGGGTCGGCGTGGATCAGGATGTCGGCGGCGGGGAAGGCGGCGAGCAGGCGCCGCTCGGCCTCGACGATCACCCGGTGGGCGGCCTCCAGCGTCAGGTCGGGGTCCAGCTCCATGTGCATCTGCATGTGGACATAGGGGCCCGACGCGCGGGTGCGCAGCTGGTGGACGTTCAGCACCCTGCGGTCGTCGAGGGCGAGGCGGCGGATCTCCGCGCGGTCGGCGTCGGGAAGCTCGTGGTCCATCAGCTGGTTGGCGGCCTCGCGGAAGACGCCGACGGCGGCCCAGACCAGCAGGGCCGCGACCACCAGGCCGGCGGCCGGGTCGAGCCAGGTGAGGCCGGCGAGCGCCGCGCCGGCGATGCCCAGCAGGGCGGCGAGGTTGGAGGCGAGGTCGGAGAAGTAGTGCGCCCGGTCCCCGGCCACGGCCACGGAGGTGGTCTTCTTCAGCACCTGGCTCTGGGCGTAGACGAGGCCGCCGGTGACGAGGATGGACAGGGCCATCACCGCCATGGCCCAGCCGCCCCGTTCCACCGGGTGCGGGTCGAGGAAGCGGGCCACGGCCTCCCGGGTGACCAGGGCCGCCGAGGCGAAGACCAGGCCCGCCTGCATCAGGCTGGCGAAGGCCTCGGCCTTGCCGTGGCCGAAGCGGTGCTCGGCGTCCGGCGGGGCCGTGGCGTAGCGGACGGCGAAGAAGGTGGCCAGCGAGGCCACCAGATCCAGCCCGGAATCGGCCATGGAGGCGAGCAGCGCCACCGAGCCGCTGGCCATCCAGGCGACCGCCTTGATGCTGACCAGCAGGGTGGCCGTGGCGACCGACAGCAGGGTGATCCGCCGGGTGAGGGCGGCGGACTCGGCCAGGGAGAGGTTGTGCGGAGCGGCGGTCATGGCGCGAACCTAGCCTGCCGCCCCGCCAAGCTTAAGGGCGAACGACTCGCACCGCCTCAGGCCGCCTGGCGCGGCTCCGGCCCCACATAGACCGACTGCGGCCGGATCAGGCGCCCGCCGGCCAGCTGTTCGCGCGCGTGGGCCAGCCAGCCCGCTGTGCGGCCCATGGCGAAGACGCAGGTGAAGGCCGAGGGCGGGAAGGCGAGCGCCTCCAGCAGCAGGGCGGTGTAGAACTCCACATTGGTGTCCAGCGGCCGGTCGGGCTTGTGGTCCTTCAGGATGGCGAGCGCCGCGGCCTCCACCGCCTCGGCGAAGGCCACGCGGCCCGCCTGGCCCGCACCGGCGGCGGCGAGCGCGCGGACCGGGCCCTTGAGCGCATCGGCGCGCGGGTCGCGCACGCGGTAGATGCGGTGGCCAAAGCCCATCAGCCGCTCGCCGCGGGCCAGGGCCTGTTCGATCCAGGGGCGAGCGTTGTCCGGCGTCCCGATGCCGTCCAGCATCTCGATGACCGGGCCGGGCGCGCCGCCGTGCAGCGGGCCTTTCAGCGCGCTGATCCCGGCGAGCACCGCCGAGGTCAGGCCCGCGCGGGTGGAGGCCACGACCCGGGCGGCGAAGGTCGAGGCGTTGAGCCCATGGTCGCTGACCGTCACGAGATAGGCGTCGAGGCCGTCGACGTCCGCCTGGGCGGGCGCGGCGTCGCGCAGCATGCGCAGGACGTCGGCGGAGTGGGGGAGGGACGGATCAGGCGCGACCGGCGTTTGCCCCGCCTGGGCGCGGACGACGGCGGGCGTGAAGACGGCGGGCGCGGCCAGCAGGCGCAGGGCTGTGGCCAGGTCGTCGCCGTCGGCCAGGCGGGCGGTCAGGGCCCGGACGGCCTCCACCGGATCGCGCGCCGCCAGACGGTCGTCCAGATAGGCGACCTCGGCGAAGACCTCGGCGCGGGCACGGCCGAGCGCCGCGGTCAGGTCCGCCGGCAGGTCCTCGAAGAAGCCGTCGAACAACAGGGCCACCAGATCCTCGAAGCGGGTTCGGCCGGCCAGATCGTCCAGGGAGCGGCCGCGGATGATCAGACGCCCGGCCTGGCCGTCCACCTCCGACAGCACGGTGTGAGCGGCGACGACGCCTTCGAGGCCGTCGGGAAAGGCTTGGACCTTGGACATGGGAACCTCCAATCGGACTTGCATTCGGCGATGTCAGGCGCGACGCTGCAACCGTCAATCTTGATCAAGATAATCAATATGTCCGACTGGATCGGGGCCGAAGAGGCCCGTGCGCGGCTGGGGGTGCGGCCCCAGACCCTCTACGCCTATGTCAGTCGCGGCCGCCTCTCGACGCGGCCTGACCCAGCCGATCCGCGGCGCAGCCTCTATCGCGCTTCGGAGATCGGCCTGCTGGCGGAGCGCAAGACCCGCAGCCGCAAGGCGGCACAGGTGGCGGCCGGCGCCATCGCCTGGGGCGAGCCGGTGCTGGACTCGGCGATCACCACGGTGGAGGGCGGACAGCTCTACTACCGCGGGCGCGACGCCGTGGACCTGGCGCAGACCGAGACCCTGGAATCTGCAGCCCGCCTGCTGCGGGGCGGGCACGGCGCGGCGCTGAAGCGCGACGCCCGCGGGGCCCCGCCGGAGGGGGCCGACATGCGGGCCCGCGCCTTCCTGGCGCTCGCCGCCCGGGCCGGGTCGGACGGGCCGGCGCTGGGCCGACATCCGCTGGCCCTGGCTGTGGAGGCGGCGACCCTGCTGGACGTCCTGGCCGACGCGATCGCCGGCGTGGCGGGCAGCGGGCCGATCCATGTTCGTCTGGCGCTCGCCTGGGGCTGCGCCACCAGCGGACCGGCCGCCGGCGCGGGCGGCGTCCACGGCGGTCCGGCGGCGGATCTGCTGCGCCGGGCGCTCGTCCTGCTTGCCGATCACGAACTCAACGCCTCGACCTTTGCAGCGCGGGTGGCCGCCTCCACGGGCGCATCCCTGGCGGCCAGCGCCCTGGCGGGTCTTGCGGCCCTCTCAGGACCGCGCCACGGCGGGGCGTCGGCGGCCCTGCGGGGCCTGGTGACGGAGGCGGCCGAGCATGGCGCGCCGGCGGCTATCGCCGCTCGGCTGGCCCAGGACCGGAGCCTGCCGGGCTTCGGCCATCCGCTCTATCCGGAGGGGGACCCACGGGCCCGTGCGCTGCTCGAGCGGTTCGAACCGACGCCCGAACTGGCCGGGCTGCGGGCGGCGGTGGAGGGCGCGACAGGCCAGGCGCCGAACGTGGATTTCGCCCTGGTCGCCCTGGCCGAGCGGCTGGGCCTGCCGAAGGACGCGCCCTTCGCCCTCTTTGCTGTGGCCCGCTGCGCCGGCTGGATCGCCCACGCCATCGAGCAGGTCCAGACCGGCGACCTGATCCGGCCGCGGGCGCGCTACGCCGGGGTGCGGCCGGAGGCGTCGGCCTGAGCGGCGGGATCGTTCTCGGGCGGCTCGGCGAACTGGCCGCCCAGCCGGTAGCGGTAGAGGTAGGTGGACAGCACCGCCTCGATGGCGGTGGGGCGCACGCCCAGCGCCTCCAGGCCCGGCAGGGCGGGATCGGCCACGTTGTCGCGCTTGAGCTGGGTCACCTGGTCGGTGGTGAGCGGCGGCGGAACGGGGGTGGCGGCGATCAGGTCGCCCACCTTGCCGATCAGGCCGGCCGCCGCGAAGGGCAGCGGCACGAGGAAGCGGCGGCGCTGGGTCTCCTCCAGCACCAGCTCCAGGAGCTCTCGGAAGGTCAGCACGGCCGGCCCGCCGAGTTCGTAGGTCTGGCCGGCGCAGGCCGGGTCGCGGACGGCGCGGGCGATCGCCTGGGCGACGTCGCCCACGAAGACCGGCTGGAAGCGCGTCTTGCCGCCGCCGATCAGCGGCAGGGCCGGCGAGAGGGTCGCCATGCGGGCGAAGCGGTTGAAGAAGTCGTCCTCCGGCCCGAAGACGATGGAGGGCCGGATGATTACGGCGTCGGGGAAGACCGCGCGCACGGCGGCCTCGCCCTCGGCCTTGGTGCGGGCGTACCTGGACTCGCTGTCCGCATCGGCGCCGATGGCCGACATCTGGACCAGGCGCGCGACGCCGGCGGCGCGGGCGGCCTCGGCCACGTTGCGCGCGCCCATGGCGTGCAGGCTGGCGAACTTCTGCCGTCCGGTCTCGTAGAGCACGCCCACCAGATTCACGCAGGCCTGCGCGCCTTCCAGGGCGCGGGCGACCGAATCGGGATTGCGGATATTGGCCTGGACGATCTGGATCTGGCCGACATCGCCCAGCAGGCGCAGGTCGTGGGCGATGTTGGGCCGCCGCACGGCGACCCGCACACGCAGGCCCGAGCGCGCGAGCGCCCGCACCACCTGTGTCCCCACAAAGCCCGATCCGCCGAAGACGGTGACGAGATCCTGCATGGCGGCGCCCGCTGTTTCCAAAGCTCCAGAAGCCGCCCGGATAGACGATGCGGCCCCGCGCCGCAATGCGACTCGCAGGCGATGCAAAAAGGTCCGTTGACGCCCGGAAGGCTTTTCCCTAGTAGATCGCCTCCCGATCCGACGGACCGGGCCCAGGTGGCGGAATTGGTAGACGCGCTGGCTTCAGGTGCCAGTGGCTTAACGGCCGTGGAGGTTCGAGTCCTCTCCTGGGCACCACCCCCTCTGTTGTCGCGGGGTGGTCGTCTTTCGTTCCCCCGTAAGGTATCAGATCGCGCGCGGCCGATGTCCGCGCCCTGAGCGGAGCGAACGGACCTTGGCCAACTTCCTTCACAAGGGCGATCTGCGGTGGATTCCGAGACCATGGGCCTGCAGCTCGGCCGCGACCCGCTGTGCGTGGTGCAGCTGTCGGCCGGGGACGGCGACGCTCACCTCGTCCAGCTCGACCGCTCGACCTACGACGCGCCGAACCTGAAGCGGGTGCTGACCGATCCGCAGATCCTGAAGATTTTCCACTTCGGGCGGTTCGACATCGCCATGTTCCACCTGCACCTGGGCGTGACCACGGCGCCGGTCTACTGCACCAAGATCGCCTCCAAGCTCGCCCGCACCTACACCGACCGTCACGGCCTGAAGGACGTGGCCAAGGAGTGCGCCGGCGTCGACCTGTCGAAGGCCCAGCAGAGCTCCGACTGGGGCGCCCCGACGCTGACCGACGAGCAGATCGCCTATGCCGCCTCCGACGTGCTGCACCTGCACGCCATCCGCGCCCGCCTGAACGAGATGCTGGCGCGCGAAGGCCGCGACGCGCTCGCCCAGGCCTGTTTCGACTTCCTGCCCCACCGGGCCGCGCTGGACGTGGCCGGCTGGGAGGAGGTCGACATCTTCGCCCATTCGTGAGCGCCCGATGACGGCGCTCGCCCCCGACCGGTCCTTCGGCCATCCGGCCCATACGGAGGCGATGACCCGCTGGCGCCGCCGCTCGGTGCTGATCCGCCGGCTGCGGGTGATCCTGCCGGCCCTGATCGCGGCCATCGTGCTGGGACTGGTGGGCACGGTCGTCTATCGCAGCATCGCCGGCGGGCCGCCGGCGGCGGCCGAGGACGACGCGCCGATCCGCCTGGTCAATCCGCGCTTTCTCGGCCGTGACGACCAGGGCCGCAGCTTCGTCATCACCGCGGCCAGCGCCGTGCGCGCCGAGGACGACTACCAGCGGGTGATCATGGACCGCCCGGCCCTGGTGCTGGACGAGGACGGGCCGAGTCCGATCCGCCTTTCGGCGGCCTCGGGGGTCTACCATGAGGAGGATGGCCTCCTTAAGTTGCAGGGCGGCGTGCGGCTGAACGACGAGGCCGCCGCCTTCGAGACGGCCGCCGCCACCTTCGACACCGCCACCGGGGTGCTGGAGGGCGAAGGCCTGATCACCGGGGCCGGACCGCTTGGCGAAATCACCGCGAAGTCCTATGGCGTGTACGACAGGGGCGAACGCATGGTCTTCAAGGGCGGCGTCCGGGGCCGTATCCAGCCGAACTGATCGGGCGAGCGCAGGTATGAGGTCGATTGACATGAAGATCCGTCGCGCAGGCGCCGCCGTGGCCGGGCTCGCCGTCCTGGCGCTCGCCGCGCCCGCCGGCGCCCAGCTGGCCGGCAACTCCGACGCGCCTGTCGACATCACCGCCGACGAGCTGGAGGTGCTCAACGCCCAGTGCCTGGCCATCTGGCGCGGCTCGGCCGAGGCCCTGCAGGACAACTCCCGGCTGCGGGCCAACGTCCTGCGCATCAAATATGCGCCGAGCCGCGCGGTGCGCCAGGGCGCCGGCCAGGCCAGCTGCGGCGACCTGCAGAGCATGGAGGCCGAGGGCTCGGTCTATTACGTCACCCCGCAGCAGCGGGTGCGGGCCAACGCCGCCGTCTATGACGCCGCCGCCGAGACCATCACCATGACCGGCGACGTGGTCGCCGCCCAGGGCCAGAACGTCCTGCGCGGGGAACGGCTGGTGATCAACGTCGTCACCGGCCAGGCGCGCATGGAGACCCCCGCCGCCTCCGGCCGCGTCCGCGGCGTCTTCTATCCCAACCGCACGCAGGGCCAGCCTGCCGCCAAGCGATAGGCGTCCGCGCGTGCTGGACCGCAGCCCCCAGGAAGCGCCCCCCGTCGTCGCGGGCGAGGGTCTCGTCGTCGACAATATCGGCAAGTCCTATCGCGGCCGGCCCGTGGTCAAGGGCGTCTCCCTGCGCCTGGCGCGCGGCGAGGTGGCCGGCCTGCTGGGCCCCAACGGGGCCGGCAAGACGACCTGCTTCTACATGATCACCGGCCTCGTCCAGGCCGACTACGGCGCCATTTCGCTCGACGGCGAGAACATCACCGCCCAGCCCATGTACCAGCGCGCGCGCATGGGCCTGGGCTACCTGCCGCAGGAGACCTCCATCTTCCGCGGCATGACCGTCGGCCAGAACGTCATGGCCGTGGTCGAGCTGCGCGAGCACGACCCGGCCAAGGCGCGCGCCACGGTCACCGAGCTGCTCGGCGAGCTGCACATCGAGCACCTGCGCGACGCGCCGGCCATCTCGCTCTCCGGCGGCGAGCGGCGCCGCGTGGAGATCGCCCGGGCCCTGGCCAGCGAACCCTCCTTCATGCTGCTGGACGAGCCCTTCGCCGGCATCGACCCGCTGGCCATCGCCGA
>CAYQPL010000137.1:0-8923 GCA_964419395.1 uncultured Phenylobacterium sp.
GCGGTTCGGCAGGCTATCCTCTCGGAGGATCTGCCTGGGAGCGACCGATGAGCGGGCATCGCATCTATGCCACCAGCGTGGCGAGCGTCTATCCGGCCTATGTGGCCAAGGCCGAGCGCAAGGGCCGCACGAAGGACGAGGTCGACGAGATCATCCGCTGGCTGACCGGCCACAGTCAGGAGAGCTTCGAAGCGGAGCTCGCGAACAAGACCACCTTCGAGGATTTCTTCGCCCAGGCGCCGGCCATGAACCCGTCGCGATCGCTGATCACCGGCGTCGTCTGCGGCGTTCGGGTCGAAAACGTCGAGGAGCCGACGATGCGGGAGATCCGCTATCTCGACAAACTCGTCGACGAGCTCGCCAAGGGCAAGCGCATGGAGAAGATCCTCCGCGCGTCCCTCTGACCCGGCGGGGTTCGACCCGCGGGGTCAGGCCGCGCCGCGATAGGTGGCGGCGTCCGAGACGAAATCGGCATGGCCGTAGCGGGCCAGCAGGCCGTGCAGCTTCTTCACCAGGCGGCGGTCGGCGACCTCTCGCACCACCGGGATGGACCGCAGCGTCTTGTAGAGCCGGAGCTGCGAGAAGATGCGCAGAGCGGCCAGCAGGGCCAGCTGCCGGTCGGCGAGGGTGTAGGGCACGCCCATCCTGGCCGCGCGGCCGACGTCGCCGCGCAGGAAGTGACGGATGAAGAAGGCCTTGGAGAAGCTGCGCTCGAGCTGCCGGTCCACCTGGCCCGCGAGCGAAGCCTCGTGGGACAGCTCCGTGGTCATGGTGCCGCGGACGAGGGCGCCGCAGACCTCGTCGTCGAAGGCGCTGCGCAAGGTGGCCTGGCGGGCGAGCATCAGCCGGGCGATCTCCCGCGGCGTCTCCCCCAGAAGTTCCTCGGGCAGGCCGAGCAGGAAGCAGCGATAGCGGGCGATCTCGATCCGGGCTCGCTCGTCGGGGGTGAAGTCTCGTCCCTCGCGCAGGCACTGGAAGGCGATCAGGAAGGAGCTGATCTGACCCGCCGGCATCTGGTCCACCTGCGGAATGGGCACGCCATAGACGGCGCCGTCCCACAGGCCCGGCTTCTGCACGACGTTGAACCGGACCATGGCGTGCATCAGCCGCACCATGGCCGCGGCCTTGAAGGCCGGGCCGAAGCGCTCCAGCGCGCCAGGAATGACGGTGAGGGTGAAGAAGGTCGCCGTCTCGTGCACCCGCTTGGCCGCCAGGCTGTCCGACAGGGAGCCGGTCAGGGCCATGGGCAGGGCCGAGTACTTGTTCATGAAGGTGGCCAGGAAGGCGCCGCGGATCGCGAAGGGCACGAGGTGGGCGTACGAGTTGCGTTCCAGCCGCGCGCCCTCGTTGACGAGGTCCATGTCGAGCCAGTTCGGCCGCCGCGCCATGTCGGCGATCAGGGCGGCGAGCTCCGGCGGCGCGGCGGGCGCGGCCGCGACCCCGCGCTCGCAGGCGAGGGCGAGCATGTCGACCAGTCTGCGAAAGCCGAACTCCGGGATGCGGGCGGCGTAGGCGTCGGCGTGGCGGTCGCCCATCAGGGTGTAGCCGGCCATGGTCTCGACGAGATCGGCGTCGGCCAGGATGTCGGGGACCATGCCCTCGAAGCCGTCCACCGCCTCGCCGTCGGGCGCCGTCGTGAAGCGCTCGGGGAGGCGGGTCAGGTCGATCCTTCCGTAGATGGCGGGGACCTGTTCGGCCTGGGCCTCCACCCGGCGCCAGAGGTCGGATCGGCTTCGCTGAACGTCCATGCTCCGGATCCCGATGATGCTCGACCGGAGATGTCTATCAGATGACAGGCGCGCAAGCCCGTGTGGCGTCGGCGCATGGCCAATCATGGGCCAGACGGCGACAACCTCGCCCGCCGTCGCCGCGGGAACGCCATCGGGTGGTCGCCGTTTAGTGCGCTATTCCGCTCCGAGTTCGGGGCGGAACGCAGGAGTATGCTTGATGGCGTGGTTTGTGGCGCCGGGGTCGGCCTCGACCCTCGACAATGTGGTGACGGTCCGGCCCGTGGAGGGCGGCTGGAGCGTCTCGTCGTCCCTCTCCGACCAACCGTTGATGTTCATGTCCGGCGCCGCGGCCGAGGCCAAGGCGCGCAGCCTCGCCGAGGTCATCGCCGCGGCTGGCGGCGACGTGCTGGTGATCGTGCATGACCGCCGCGACGTGATGGTCGGCACGTTCCGCTACTTCGCCGACGATCCGCCCGCCAGGCCCTTCAAGGCGCCAGTCGCGCCGAGCGGTCGGGTTCCAGCCGAATGAGGGTGTCCGCGCGGGCGGGCATCTCGGCCAGGATGTGGCGGGTCAACCGCTCATAGTGCTGAACGAAGCGGACGATCTCTTCGTCCGACATGGTGCGGTCCCCACCCGCTCCGGCCGCGGCCTGGCGGGCGCGGAGCTTGCGTTCCTGTTCCTGCCGCCAGCCGACGACGACGCTGAAGTCCTCGGGCGCCAGCAGGGCCAGGTGATCGATCCGGGCGAACAGCGACTGATAGGGGCCCGCGAGCGCGTCGTTGACGAAGCCGCGCCAGACCCCGTCCGGGTCCCCCTCGCGCTCCAGGGCGTTGACGGGCGTCGCGAGCTCGGCCGCCGCCTGGGGCCGGGCGCCGACGCACCAGCCTTCCAGGATCGCCACGTCGGCCGGTCCCGCGAAGCGCGGCCATGCGTCCGGCGTCCGGCGATCGTCGGCGGCCTTGTTGAAGCGGGGCAGGGCCGTCTGTCCCGTACCGGCCAGCCCCGCCAGCACCTGCAAGCCAAGGTCGACGTCGTGCGTCCCCGGGGGGCCGCGGGTGGCGAGCAGCGGATGGACCTCGGCGGCCAGGGTCAGGCGGTCGGCGCGTGGAAGATAGAGGTCGTCGATGGACAGCCAGGCGCAGGCCAGGCCGGCCGTCTGCAGGGCGTGGGCCAGGGCGAGGGTCAGGGTCGACTTGCCGGCGGCCTGCGGCCCGCACAGCCCGAGGACGAGGGGCGCCGACCGGCCGGCCGCCTGCCGCGCCAGGCGCTCGGCGAGGGGGGCGACGACCGTCTCCAGCGTTGTGCGATAGGCCTCGCCCAGCTCCTGCTCGGCCAGGAAGGCCTCGGTCCAGGCGCGCTCCAAGCTCAACCCCCGCGGGCGGCTGCGAGACCCCGGTCCAGATCGGCGATCAGGTCGTCCACCGCCTCCAGCCCGATGTGCAGCCGGATGAGGGGGCCGCCATACGGCGGCGGGCTCGCCCGCACCTTCAGTTGCGGATCGCAGTCGATGGCCAGGCTCTCGAAGCCGCCCCAGGAAAAGCCGAGGCCGAAGATCCGCAGGGCGTCGAGAAAGGCCGCGGCGTCGCAGTGCGGGGCCAGCACGAAGGCGAAGAGCCCGCAGGCGCCGGAATAGTCCCGGGCCCAGAGGTCGTGGCCGGCCGCGCCGGGAAGGGCGGGATGGATGACCTGGGCGACCTCCGGCCGCTGCGCAAGCCAGCGCGCCACCTCCAGGCCCGAGGCGCCGTGCCGGGCGAGGCGGACGCCGAGCGTGCGCAGGCCGCGCAGCATCAGATAGGCGTCGTCGGGCGAGACCGACCAGCCCAGGTCCAGCACCCCGTCGGACAGGGCGCGCACCACCTGCGGATCCTTCGCCGCAGCCGATCCCATGAAGACGTCGGAGTGGCCGCCGACGTATTTGGTCAGGGCCTGCACGCTGATGTCGACGCCGTGCTCCAGCGGCTTGAAGAGCAGGCCGGCGGCCCAGGTGTTGTCGATCAGGGTGAAGACGCCGCGGGCGCGCGCCATCTCGGCGATGGCGGGAACATCCTGCATCTCGAAGCTCAGCGAGCCCGGCGACTCCAGGACGATCAGCCGCGTGGCCGGCGTGCAGAGCCCGGCGAGCGTCGCCGCGTCGAGGCCGGGGTCGTAGTAGCGGACGCCGATCCCGAAGCGCCGCAGCACGCGGTCGCAGAAGCGCCGGGTGGGCTTGTAGATGGTGTCGACCACCAGGACCTCATCGCCCGCCTTCAGCACGGCCAGCATGGCGCCGGTGAGGGCCGCCAGGCCCGACGGGTAGAGGGTCACCCCTCGGGCGCCCTCGAGTTCGGCCAGGGCGGAGATCAGCGCCTCCTGGGCGGCGAGGCCCTGACGCCCGTAGGTCAGATGATGGGCGTCGTCGTACAGCGCCGCCGCATTGGGCAGCAGCACGGTGGAGCCGCGCTGAATCGGCGGGCCGACCGTCTTGGCGAGCGTCTCTTCGGCCCGGCCCATGTGGATCAGGCGGGTTTCTTCGGTCATGCGGGTTGACGAGGGTGAAACATCAGGGGCGTAACTTCGGGCTACTAGACCCCCCAAGGCCCACCCGATCAAGGAGTCGCCCCATGATCCGACGCCTCGCGGCGTCCGCCGTTCTGTCCCTGGCGCTGGCCGCCTGCGGTCGGGAGGCGGCCGAGGCGCCGGAGCCCGAACCGGCTGACACGGTCGAACCGGTGGCCGTGGCCCGCGACTTCGCGCCCACGGCCAGCCCGACCCTCGAGGCCGTGCGGCGGCGCGGCCATGTGCGGTGCGGCGTGCATTCCGGCCTGGCCGGATTCGCGGTGCAGGACGTGCGCGGGGCGTGGCGCGGCTTCGATGTCGACATCTGCCGCGCGGTCGCCGCGGCCGTGCTCGGCGACGCCGACGCCGTCCGCTTCCGGCCGGTCTCCGCCCAGGACCGTTTCGCCGCGCTGCAGGAGGGCCGCGTCGACCTGCTGTCGCGGAACACCTCCTGGACCCTGTCGCGGGACGCCGGATTGGGCATCGATTTCGCCGGGATCACCTACTATGACGGCCAGGGCTTCCTGGCGCCCCGCTCGCTCAACCTGACTAGCGCCGACGAACTCAACAGCGCGCGCATCTGCGTCCAGGCCGGCACGGTGGCCGAGGTCAACCTCGCCGACTACTTCCGTGCGCGCGGGCTGGAATACACGCCCGTCGTGGTGGACAGCGACGCCGAGGCCCGCTCGGCCTACGAGGCGGAGGAATGCGACGTCTTCTCGGCCGACGTCTCGGCCCTGGCTTCCGCGCGGTCGATCACCAACAATCCCAACGCCCACGTGATCCTGCCGACGGTGATCTCCAAGGAGCCCTTGGGACCCGTGGTGCGCCAGGATGACCCCGCCTGGACCGATATCGTCAGATGGACGGTCAACGCTTTGATTTTGGCCGAAGAACTGGGGGTCAATTCAACAACGGTGGAAAGCTCCCGCCAGACGGCCTCCGATCCGGAGACGCGGCGGCTGCTGGGGGTCGACGGCCAGCTCGGCGCCCTGCTGGGCCTGGAGCCGGACTGGGCCTTCCAGGCGATCTCGCAGGTCGGCGCCTACAACGAGATCTTCCGTCGCAATCTGGGCGCCGATTCCGGGCTGAAGCTCGAACGCGGCCTCAACGCCCTGTGGAACGCACCGGACCCCGGCCTGCTGTACGCCCCGCCCGCCCGATAGAGCGCGTTCCGGTAAGCGAAAATCGGTTACGGAGGCGAGGGATGTGGGGCGCGAACAGATCCCATCGTATCGCCGCTCTGGAAGCGCAGGACCATGGCGCAGCGACGGGCCGGATCGAGCCCCCTCCGCGCCTCCAGGTCGAGATAGGCGGCGAGCCACAGGGGAGCTGCGTCCCGCTCGACGACGGCGAATCCCGCCGACGCATAGAAGGGGGCGTTCCAGGCGACGTCCCGGAAGGTCGTCAGGCTCAAGCCGCCCAGGTCCATGGATCGCGCCTGCGCGATCGCATGGCTCAGGAGGCGGCGGCCAAGGCCGCGGCCCTGGCGGTCGCGGCGCACGTCGAACTCCAGGATGTGCAGGCTGTCGGGTTCGCGCCGCGCCGCCAGGAAGGCGTCCAGGCGCCCCTCCGTCTCGGCGACCCACACGAGCCCTTCGGCGATGATCGGCCCCCAGACCTCGGCCGGCGTGACGTCGATGGGGTCGTCGGCGCTCTCGCCTGAGAAGATCTCGACGCCCGCCGCGCGGAAGAGGGTGGCGGCCGAGACCTCGATCTCCGGCAGCAGCGCGGCCTCCGCCGAGGTGGCCGGGCGGATCAGCGGATCGCTCACGGTCCCTGAACCACGGGCGTGTCGGCCCTTCCGCCCCATTCGGCCCAGGAGCCGTCATAAACCGCGACGTCGTCGCGGCCCAGGACGGCGAGTCCGAGCGCCAGCACGGCGGCGCTGACCCCGGAGCCGCAGGTGGTGATGATCGGGGCCTCGAGCGAGACGCCCGCGCGGGCGAACGCGGCCTGCAGTTGCGCTGGCGGACGCATCCGGCCGTCGGCGACGAGGTCGCTCCAGGCCAGACTGCAGGCCCCGGGCATGTGGCCGCTGCGCAGGCCCGGCCGTGGCTCCGGCGCTTCGCCGCGGAAGCGTTCGGCGGGGCGGGCGTCGACCACCTGGGCCGAGCCGGCGGCCAGGGCGGCGCGAACATCTTCGAGGGACCGGACCAGATGGTCCTGGACATCACCGACCGCCTGATCCGCCGGGCGCGGCGTCGGCGGATCGCCCTGCGCCAGCGGCTGGCCGTCCGCCCGCCAGGCGGGCAGGCCGCCGTCGAGCACCGCCACGCGCCGGTAGCCCATCACGCGCAGGGTCCACCACACGCGCGGGGCCGAGAAGACGCCCTGGCCGTCATAGACGACGATGGTCCTGTCCGGTGACAGGCCCAGGCGCGCGGCGGCCTGTGCGAAGTCGTCCGCGGCCGGCAGCATGTGGGGCAGGTCGCTCGACCGGTCGGCGATCGCGTCGATGTCGAAGAAGACCGCGCCGGGGATGTGGCCCTTGCGGAATTCCTCGCGCCCCGGGCGGTTCTCGGCCGGCATGTGCCAGGTGGCGTCAACCACCTGCAGGTCTGGATCCTCCAGACGGGCGGCGAGCCATTCGACGTCGACGAGGGGGCCGGGGAGCATGGTCAGAGCCAGGGCGGGGCGGGCAGGCCCTTCTCTGCGAGGAAGGCCGGGTTGAAGATCTTGCTCTGGTAGCGCGCGCCCTGGTCGCAGAGCACGGTGACGATGGTGTGGCCCGGCCCGAGGTCGCGGGCGAGCCGGATGGCGCCGGCGACGTTCACGCCGGTCGACCCGCCCATGACCAGACCCTCGTGCTCGACCATGTCGTAGATGGCCTGCAGCATCTCCTCGTCGGGGATGCGGTAGGCCCTGTCGACCTTCAGGCCCTCCAGGTTCGCGGTGATCCGGCCCTGGCCGATTCCCTCGCTGATCGAGCCGCCCTCGGACTTCAGCTCGCCCTCGGTGTAGTAGCTGTAGAGCGCCGCGCCGTAGGGATCGGCCAGGCCGATCGCGACGTCCGGCTTCTCGGCGCGCAGCGCCTCGGCGACGCCGGCCAGCGTGCCGCCCGACCCCACCGCGCAGATGAAGCCGTCGACCTTGCCCTCCGTCTGACGCCAGATCTCCGGGCCGGTCGTCTCGACGTGCGCCTGCCTGTTGGCGACATTGTCGAACTGGTTGGCCCAGATGGCCCCGTTCGGATCGCTCTGCGCCAGCTCCTCGGCGAGGCGGCCGGAATAGCGGACATAGTTGTCCGGGTTGGAATAGGGGACGGCGTCCACCTCGACCAGCTCGGCGCCATAGAGCCGGATCGCGTCCTTCTTCTCCTGGCTCTGGGTGCGCGGGATGACGATGGGCGAGCGATATCCCAGCGCCTTGCCGACCATGGCCAGGCCGATGCCGGTGTTGCCGGCCGTGCCTTCCACGATCCGCCCGCCCGGCTTCAGCAGGCCCCGGCGCTCGGCGTCGCGGACGATGAAGAGGGCGGCGCGGTCCTTGACCGACTGGCCGGGGTTCATGAACTCCGCCTTGCCCAGGATCTCACAGCCGGTGAGTTCGCTGGCGCGGTTGAGGCGGATGAGCGGCGTGTTGCCGATGGCGTCCAGGACGCTGCGTGCGATCGTCATGGGGCGCTACTTAAGCGCAGGCTCGCGCGGCGAACAGAGGGCGCGCGTGCAGGAAACCTCAAGGCCGGCTCAAGCCGAGCTGAATGACGTTCGTCCGTTCGGTGCGGAATCCGGCCTCGCAATAGGCCAGGTAGAAGCCCCACAGCCGGCGGAACCGCTCATCGAAGCCCAGCCGACGGATGTCGCTCCAGGCCGCCTCGAACCGGCGGGTCCACTCGGCGAGGGTGTCGGCGTAATGCTGGCCGAAGCGCCTGAGACCCGTCCAGGCGAGGCCGGCGGCCTCCGTCTGCGCCCGCCGCCGCGCCGCGCTGAGCAGCATTCCGCCCGGAAAGATGTAGCGCTGGATGAAGTCCGCCCGGCGCCGATAGTCCTCGAACAGGGCGTCCTGGATGGTGATGATCTGCAGGCCCGCGCGCCCGCCCGGCGAAAGGACCTCGGCGATCTTGCCGAAATAGGCCGGCCAGTACTTCTCGCCCACCGCCTCGAACATCTCGATGGACGCCACACGGTCGAAGCGGCCTTCGACATCCCTGTAGTCGAGCAGGCGGATCTTCGCCCGCTCGGCCAGCCCTTGGTCGAAGATCCGCCTGGCGGCGAAGTCGTACTGCTCCTGCGAGATGGTGATGGCCGTCACCCGGGCGCCGACCTCGCGGGCGGCGAACTCGGCGCAGCCGCCCCAGCCGCAGCAGATCTCCAGCACGGTGTGGTCCGGTTCGAGCGCCATCTGGCGCGCCAGCGCGCGGTACTTGTTCCGCTGGGCCTCGGCCAGCGGCTGCCCCGGCGCCTCGTGGAGCGCGGCGGAGTAGGTCATAGTGGGGTCGAGCCAGCGCGAATAGAAGGCGTTGCCCAGATCGTAGTGGGCGTGGATGTTCCGGCGGGCGCCGGCCCGGGTGTTGGGCCTGAAGAGGTGGACGAGGCGATTGAACGCCCCCATCACCGGATTGCCGAGGACGATCCGCGCCAGCCGGTCGAAATTCAGGCTGAAGACGCAGAGCAGGGCGGCGGTGGCAACGAACTGCGTATCCCAAACCATGCGC
>CAYQPL010000138.1:0-8849 GCA_964419395.1 uncultured Phenylobacterium sp.
GCTAATCAAACCCGAAAAATCGGCAGTGCCAACTGCCCCACATGCACACTCACATGATCCCAACCTGGCCCTTGGGGGCAGCCAAAAAAAAAAAAAGTCAAACCGAAAGAGTTACACGTCAAATTGGCCGACGCCTGCCGCTGTCTAAGCGACGGCGCCGCTCGCACAAACAAACGTGCTCGGTGGTGCGGCGGCCGCTCCACAATTCAAAAAAATAAAAAACGCGTACTTTAGGAAACCGAGCCGCCCAGCGGCCAGACTCGCAATTGAACCTTTCGATCGATTTGATTCTTTTATCCGTGCAACCTGAACTGCTGTGATCGTGTTTTTTTCCCCTTCGTCCGTGTTACTTTCCTGTTCCTGCGTGATCGTTTGTTCCCGGGTGCTGTCAACATTACTTTTCTTTCGGGCGCGGGCCTCGGCGTGGCGCAATAGCGGCGATTCAATTACAAATACGCAGGGTCTCTTTGCAGACCGGGTGGTCTAACTTACCTCCGCCCGGCCCGGAATAGATTAGGCTAACTGGCCCCATCAAATTCCCCTTTGAATAGGCATTCAGGCCCGGCGGCCCCCAGCCGTTCACTTGCAAGATGCCGACGCTGTACACGGCAGACGCGGGTCGCAAAAAGAAACGCGCGGCCCCAGACCTAGCCGCCAGGCTGCGGCGGAAGTCGGCCGCGAACTTCGACCAGGCCGGGTCGTTGCGCGCCGTGCTCGCCGACAGCGAGGCGTAGGCGCCGACGCCATAGAGGGCGTTGGTCCCGATCTCGTAGAGGCCGATGGTCTCATCCAGGCGCCGGCCCAGGGTCTGCGGCTCGGCCCGGGCGGCGACCAGCTGCCCCTTATAGGCGGCCAAGTCCTCGGCGGCCTTGCGGGCCCTGCCGAGGTCGGCCTCGATCTGCGGGTCGTCGCGCCCGGCATAGAGGTCGTCGAGGCGCCATTCGGGCAGGGTGTCGGTCTTCACGGGAGCGTTCATGGCGGCGATCTAAGCACGCCGCGGCGCGCGCGCCACCACCCTTCTCCCGACTCTCGGCGCAACGATGGCCTGCGGCTCAGGCCTCCTCGCGTAACCGCCGCCCCATGTCGGCATGGGCGGCGGCGATCAGGGCGGTCAGGGCGGCCTCGTCCGCCGGCTCGCCCCAACGGACCTTCACGTGCCGCATGCGCTTGCCCGAGCCCTCCAGCAGGCCGGCCGGATCGGCAAGGGCCGCACCCTGGTAGAAGCCGACGTTCACATGCGCCTGGAAGGCCGCCACATAGGCGAAGGCCGCATCCTCCACGCAGGCGGTCGGCCAGCCGTCGTGGATCAGTTCGCGGACATCGTCGCCGCAGCCGCGCATGACGTCGAACCCGGCCCTGGCCAAGGCGCGCCGGCCCTCGTCCCCGCAGGCGAACCAGGCCTCGACCTCGGGGTCGCGGGGGACGGCGCTTCTGAACCGAAAGAGCCCGCTCATGCCCGAAAGAGTGCCACAACGGCCGGCGAAGTACAGGCGAAGGCTCGCGTGCTAGAGCCGCGTCGTCGCCAGCAGGATCGAGGTCTCGGTCGCCGAGATGCCGGGAATGCGGCGGATGCCGTCCAGCAGTTCGCTGAACTCGCCGAGGCTGCCGGTGTCCAGCTCGGCGACCAGGTCCCAGCGGCCGTTGGTGGTATGGATCGCGACCACCTCGGGAAAGCCGTGCAGGGCGCGCAGTACGCGCGGGCCGCTCTCCCCTTCCACGGCGATGGTCATGATGGCGCGGACCCGCTGGGCCTCCACGTCGGGCCGGGTGCGGACGGTGAAGCCCTGGATCTCGCCGCGTTCGCGCATGCGGTCGATGCGGTTCTGCACCGTCCCGCGCGACACCTTGAGCTGGGCGGCCAGGGCGGCCACCGGGGCGCGGGCGTCGGCGCGCAGCAGGGCCAGGAGGCGGCGATCGAGTTCGTCCATAGCGGATCGGCAGCTGTCGTTGGCGATATGGCAGATTCCAGGACAAAACTATTACGCTCTGTCGCTTTTCGCTAGCGTCGCCACGACCCAGACTCAGGCTCCCAGCGTGAGTTCAAGGGAGGCCCGCCATGCGCCAGCCGCACTATCTGATGACCGATCCGGCCCATTTCGAGGTCTGCTACCAGATCAATCCGTGGATGGACCCGTCGGTCTGGCAGGCCGACGCCAGCGCCTGCGAACGCGCCTCCGCCGCTTCGGCGCAGCTGCGCGCCGCCATCGAGGCCATGGGCGCAAAGGTCGATATGATCCCGGCCGAGGCCGGCCTGCCCGATCTCGTCTTTCCCGCAAACGCCGCCACCGTGCTGGACGGCCGCGCTCTGATGGCCCGCTTCGCCCATCCCGAACGGCGCGGCGAGGAGGCCCCCTTCCTTAACGCCTTCCAGGCCCTGCGCGACCGCGGCGTGCTGAAGGAAGTGGCCGAGCTGCCCGACGGCGTGGTGCACGAAGGCGCCGGCGACGCGCTCTGGGACAAGGGGCGGGATCTCTTCTTCGGCGGCTATGGGCAGCGCTCGACGAAAGAGGGCCTCGAGGCGGTCTCCGACTTCTTCGGCAAGGAGGTGGTGGCCCTCGAACTGGCCACGCCGCACTTCTACCACCTCGACACCTGCATGCGCCCGCTCGACGGCGGCCACATCCTCTACTATCCGCCGGCCTTCACCGATCAGGCCCTGAAGACGCTGCGCGAGCGCGTCGCGCCCGACATGCTGATCGAGGCTGACAAGGCCGACGCCGAGGCGCTGTGCGTCAACGCCGTCAATCTCGGCGAGACGGTGGTCATGGCCAAGGCGCCGCCGGCGCTGAAGGCGAAGCTGGAGGCCCACGGCTACCGCCTCGTCGAGGTCGACCTCTCCCCCTTCATCATGTCCGGCGGCGCGGCCTTCTGCATGACGCTCCGCCTGGACGTGAGTTCGCAACCCGCCGCGGCGCTGGCCGCCGCCGAATGACCCCGGAGGACGCCATGACCGACGCCGCAACCCTCGAACGCCCGCACTTCGCCAGCGCCGACGATTACATCTCTGTGGAGGCCAAGCTCGGCGCCAAGAACTACAAGCCCCTGGACGTGGTGCTCAGCCGCGGCGAAGGCGTCTATGTCTGGGACGTCGACGGCAAGCGCTATCTCGACGCGCTCTCGGCCTATTCGGCCGTCAACCAGGGCCACTGCCATCCGAAGATCCTGGAGGCCATGGTCGAGCAGGCGAAGAAGCTGACCCTGACCAGCCGCGCCTTCCGCAACGACCAGCTCGCCCTCTTCTATGAAGAGATCTGCGCCCTCACCAACTCCCACAAGGCCCTGCCGATGAACTCCGGCGCCGAGGCCGTGGAGAGCGCCCTGAAGGTGGCCCGCAAGTGGGGCTATCAGGTCAAGGGCGTGCCGGCCGACAAGGCCGAGGTCATCGTCTGCTCGGAGAACTTCCATGGCCGGACGCTCGCCATCGTCGGCTTCTCCACCGACGACCAGGCCCGCGGCGGCTTCGGCCCCTTCGCGCCGGGCTTCAAGGTCGTGCCGTTCGGCGACGCCAAGGCCCTGGAGGCGGCGATCACCGAGAACACCGTCGCCTACCAGGTCGAGCCGAACCAGGGCGAGGCCGGCGTGATCATCCCGCCCGCCGGCTATCTGAAGACGGCGCGTGAGCGCTGCACCAGGCACAACGTCATCTTCATCCTGGACGAGATCCAGACGGGTCTCGGCCGCACGGGCAAGCTGCTGGCCGAGCAGCACGAGGGTGTCGAGGCCGACCTGACCCTCGTGGGCAAGGCGCTGTCGGGCGGCTTCTATCCGGTCTCGGCCGTGCTCTCGAACGACGAGGTGCTGGGCGTGCTGAAGCCCGGCGAGCACGGCTCCACCTTCGGCGGCAACCCCCTGGCCTGCGCGGTCGCCCGCGCCGCCCTGCGGGTGCTGGTCGAGGAAGGCATGGTCGAGAACGCAGCGAGGGTGGGCGATCGGCTGAAGGCCTCGCTCGCTTCTATCCGCCACGACGCCATCAAGGCGGTGCGCGGCCGCGGCCTGATGCTGGCCGTCGAGCTGCACGCCGACGCTGGCGGCGCCCGCCGCGTCTGCGAGAACCTCCAGCGCCGGGGCCTCCTCTGCAAGGAGACCCACGACCACACCATCCGCATCGCGCCGCCGCTGATCCTGACCGACGACCAGGCCGCCTGGATCGCCGAACAGTTCGACGGCGCCCTGCGCGACTGACGGACTATTTCGGCCCGGCCGAGGGCGGGACCGGCGTCCCGCCCTTTCGCGCCTCCGCCAGCACATAGGCCCGGACGTTCTCGGCCTCCTGCGGCGTCAGGAAGCGCGAGAAGCTGGCCATGCCCCGCGGCGCCAGCGCCCCGTCGATCAGCACCGAGCGCCAGCTCTCCTCCGAGAGCAGCATCTGGGAGCGCTTGAGGTCCGGCAGGAACCGGCCCGAGACGTTGGGCCCGTGGCAGACCTGGCAGTACTGCTGGAAGGTCGCGAAGCCAGCCTTCGGATCGCCCGACGAGGTCACGCCGGCCAGGTCGAGCGCCGGCTGCTCGGGCATGTCATAGGCCGGCGCCTGCGCCTTGCCGCCCAGCTTGAACACCAGCAGTCGCCCGGGCAGGCGCGAGCGGTCCGGCAGAAGGGCCGGCGAGGAGAGCGCGCCCGCGCCGCCATAGCCAACCATCAGGGCCACGTATTGCTCGCCGTCCACCTCATAGGTCGAGGGCGGGGCGATGACGCCGTTCACCGTCTCATATGACCACAGCTTGTCGCCGGTGGCCGCATCATAGGCGGCGAACTGCCCCTCCGCCACGCCCTGGAAGACGAGGCCGCCGGCCGTGGTCAGCACGCCGGCGTTCCAGAAGAAGGGGTGCTCGACGGTCCAGCGGGCCTTCTGCGCCACCGGGTCCCAGGCGATCAGCTGGCCCTTCACCATGGCCTTCAGCGCCGCCATCTGGGCGGCGTCGTCGGGCAGGGAATTGGCGATGAAGTCCGTGCCGACGTTCCAGCCGCCGGGTTGGTGCTTGTAGCCGGCGTCGCTCACATAGGCGAAGGGCACGACCTGGGCCGGGATGTAGACCAGCCCCGTCTGAGGATTGAAGGCCATCGGGTGCCAGTTATGCGCCCCGAACGGCGCGGGGACCTGCAGCGAGGGCGCATCGCGATAGCGGACGCCAGGCGCCTCGATCGGCCGGCCGGTGGCCTTGTCGACGCCGGTCGCCCAGGTGATCGGCACATAGGGTTCGGCCGAGATCAGCTCGCCGCTGGCCCGGTCCAGGACATAGAAGAAGCCGTTCTTCGGCGCCTGCATCAGCACCTTGCGCGGCGCGCCGTCCACGGTCAGGTCGGCCAGGATGATGTGCTGGGTGGCGGTGTAGTCCCAGCTCTCGCCCGGCGTCGTCTGATAGTGCCAGACGTATTCGCCGGTGTCGGGCTTCAGGGCCAGGATGGACGAGACGAAGAGGTTGTCCCCCTTGCCGTCCGAGCGCTTCTGGTGGTTCCAGGGCGTGCCGTTGCCGACGCCCACATAGAGCAGGTCGAGCTGCGGATCATAGGCCATGGCGTCCCAGACGGTGGCCCCGCCGCCGGTCTCCTTCCAGCCCTCGCCGAACCAGGTGGGGCCGGCCAGGTCGGCCAGGATGCGGTCGGACGCCGCCCCGTCGGCTTTTCCTTGCGGATTCGGCGCGGTGTAGAAGCGCCAGACGAGATCGCCGCTGTCGGCGTCATAGGCCGAGAGATAGCCGCGCACGCCGTACTCGGCGCCGCCATTGCCGATCAGCACCTTGCCCTTGATGACCCGCGGCGCACCGGTGATCGTGTAGGGCTTGGACGTGTCCGTGGTCTGGACCGACCAGACGACCTGGCCCGTGGCGGCGTCCAGCGCGATCAGGCGTCCGTCGAGGGCGCCCACATAGACCCTGCCGCCCCAGACCGCGACGCCGCGATTGACCACGTCGCAGCAGGCGTCGAAGCCCTTCTCGCCCGGCACCTGCGGATCATAGGACCACAGCAGCTTTCCCGACTTCGCGTCGAAGGCGTAGACCTTGGACCAGGCCGTCGTCGTGTAGAGCACGCCGTCGACGACCAGGGGCGTGGCCTCCTGGCCGCGGTCGGTGTCGAACTCGTGGAACCAGGCCAGGCCCAGCTCGCCGACGCTTTCGGCGTTGATCTGGTCCAGCGGGCTGAAGCGCTGTTCCGAATAGGAGCGGCCGTAGGAGAGCCACTCGCCGTTGCCGTCGGCCGCTTCCAGCCGGCTCTGGTCGACGCCGCGTGGCGCGTTCCGGTCCTGGCAGGCGGCGAGCAGGCCCGCACAGGCGAGTGCGAGCAGAACGATCCTGGTCTTCATGCGGCCCTCCCCGGCCGGCCGTGTATCCGGCCTTCGGACGCCACTATGGCCCCGCGCGACGAAGAGGTGAACCTTGACCCTGGGGCGCCCGGGCGCGGCGCGGCCGGTCGGCGAAGACAGCCGCCAGCGTCACGGCGAGATAGGCGCCGACGGCCGACAGCCCCGTGGAGACCGCGCTTCCCTCCGCCGGCAGCAGCATGGCGACGATCTGCAGGGCGACGAGGAATCCGATGAAGAGGACCGGCGCGCGCCAGCCCCGCCCCTCGGCGCCCCGTCGCCAGCCCCAGGCGGCGGCGGCGAGCGCGATCAGACCGATCTCCAGCGCCTGTTCGGGCACGGGATGGTTCCACAGGGCGAGGCCCACCCTGGGCCCGCCGAACCACAGGGCGAGGTCGGGCCGGTGCACGATCAGGTCGAGCAGCCAGTGGGAGAAGACCACCGCGCCGACCATCACCGCCGCCACGGCCGGCAGGCGCAGCAGGAAGCGGACCGCCGCGGCCGCTCCGACGGACCACAGCACCGCGGCCGGCAGGCTGTGGGTGTAGGGCATGTGCTCGAGAACGAGAGCGCTGCCCGGCAGGTCGGGATCGATGCGCAGCCGCTCCACGCCAGCGATGACCAGACCGCCCCAGGCGACATCCACCAGCTGGGCGGCCAGCGCGTAGGTCCACAGCGGCGCGCGCGGCTCGGCCGCCTTGGCGGCGATCGCCGCGGCATAGTGTCCGACGAACATGGGCGGCCCTCCCCGGCCTTTTCGCCGAGCTTACGCCTCCTCGCCGCCGACGCCACCCGCGCCGCGTCAGACCGGCTCAGGCCTGCGTCAGGCCGCCGCAGCGTTAACCCCCGACTCAGGTCTGCGAAACCCCGCCTTTACCCCGCGCCTGTATCAAAGCCGGACAAATGAGCCCCGTCCGAAGAGGCGGGCGTCCGATCCAGGTGGGTGTGTCCGAATGACCAAGACCGTTCTCGTCGTCGACGACGATCCGACCCAGCGCCGCCTGATCCAGGCGGTGCTGGAGCGCGACGGCTTCGCCGTGGCCCAGGCCGAGTCCGGCGACGCGGCCATCGACCACCTGGCGGCGGGCGCCAAGGCCGACGTGATCCTGCTCGATCTCGTCATGCCGCGCCTGTCGGGCCAGGACACGCTGAAGGAGCTGCGCGCCCGGGGCTTCGACCAGCCGGTCATCGTCGTGACGGCGCAGGGCGGCATCGACACGGTCGTGCAGGCCATGCAGGCCGGCGCCTGCGACTTCTTCGTCAAGCCGGCGAGCCCCGAACGGATCATCGTCTCCATCCGCAACGCCCTTTCCATGGGCGACCTGCGCGGCGAGGTGGACCGGCTGAAGAAGCACAAGACCGGCCGCTTCACCTTCGCCGACATGGTGGGAAGCTCCCCGGCCATGATGCTGGTCAAGCGCATGGGCGAGCGCGCGGCCAAGTCGGCCATCCCGATCCTGATCACCGGCGAGAGCGGCGTCGGCAAGGAGGTCATCGCCCGCGCCGTCCACGGCTCCTCCGACCGCGCCGGCCGGCCCTTCGTGGCGGTCAACTGCGGCGCCCTGCCCGAGAACCTGGTGGAATCCATCCTGTTCGGCCATGAGAAGGGCAGCTTCACCGGCGCCACCGACAAGCATCTGGGCAAGTTCCAGGAAGCCAATGGCGGCACCCTGTTCCTCGACGAGGTGGGCGAGCTGCCGCTGGACATGCAGGTCAAGCTGCTGCGCGCCCTGCAGGAGAGCGAGATCGATCCGGTCGGCGCCAAGCGCTCGGTCAAGGTCGACGTGCGCATCGTCTCGGCCACCAACCGCGACCTCTCGCAGGCCGTGGCCGAGGGCCGGTTCCGCGAAGACCTCTTCTATCGCCTGAACGTCTTCCCGATCGAAGCGCCGGCCCTGCGCGAGCGGAAGGACGATATTCCGGCCCTGGTCGAGCACTTCGTCCGCCGCTTCAACGTGGAGGAGGGCAAGAAGGTGGTGGGCTGTGCGCCCGAGACCCTGGCCTGCCTGACCGCTCACGACTGGCCCGGCAATGTCCGCCAGCTGGAGAACGCGGTCTATCGCGCCATCATCCTGGCCGACGCGCCCTATCTGCAGCCCTACGACTTCCCGGCCATTTCCGGCGTCGTCGCCCCGCCGGAGGCCGCCCCGGCGCCGGCGCCTTCGCAAGCCGCCAGCACGCCCATCTCTGCGCAAGGCGCGCGCGAGCTGCTGGCCGAACTGCCGGCCGACGCCCCGGTCAAGATCCTCGACGACCGCGGCCATCTGCGCACGCTGGAGGAGATCGAGCGCGACCTGATCCAGCTCGCCATCGAGATCTATGCCGGCCACATGAGCGAGGTGGCCCGTCGCCTGGGCATCGGCCGCTCCACCCTCTACCGCAAGGTCCGCGAACAGGGCCTGGACGGCGTCGTGAAGGCCGAAGGCGACGAGGGCGAGACCGAGGCGGCTTAACGCCTGGGCGCTCCCCCATTTCTCGTCATGCTCGCCCTCGTGGCGAGCATCCCTGTCGAGGGCGGGCGTGAGCTTCGCGAGGGATTCTCGGCACAAGGCCG
>CAYQPL010000139.1:0-8728 GCA_964419395.1 uncultured Phenylobacterium sp.
CGCACGGGGAGCTCCGGAGCGGCGGCCAGGGCGCGCTCGACGCCGAGCACGACGGCGTCGTGGCCGGCGCGGAGCCGATGCACCTCGGCGCGGGCCGCCTCGCCGGTGATCCAGCGGCTCTCGCCGCCGGCGGTGGCGATGCGGCCGTCGAGCGAAGTGGCGAGCTTGAGGGTGATCATGGAGGAGCGCCTCAGCGCTCGTCCTCGCCCGGGTCTCCGAAGCCCTCGCGGCCGAGGAAGTCGGCGAAGTCCTTCGTCTCGCGGAAGTCGCGATAGACCGAGGCGTAGCGGACATAGGCCACGTCATCGAGGGACTTCAGCCCCTTCATCACCAGTTCGCCGACCACCTCGGAGGGGATGTCGGTTTCGCCCATGCTTTCCAGCTGGCGGGTGATGCCGTTGACCATGCGGTCGACCTGCTCGGGGTCGATGGGCCGTTTGCGGATGGCCACGTCGATCGACCGCAGCAGCTTGTCGCGGTCGAAGGGGGTGCGGCGGCCCGACCGTTTGATGACGGTGAGCTCGCGCAGCTGCACGCGTTCGAAGGTGGTGAAGCGGCCGCCGCAGACGGGGCAGAGCCGCCGCCGGCGGATGGCCGCGCCGTCTTCCGACGGGCGGCTGTCCTTCACCTGGGTTTCGGTGTGGCCACAGAACGGGCAACGCATCCGGTCAGCCCCTCCCTGGCCGCACCACTGTCGGGGCCTAGTTGTAGATCGGGAAGCGGCGGGTCAAGGCCAGGACCTCGTCGCGGACCTTGGCCTCCACGGCGGAGGAGTCGCCGCCCTGGGCCAGGGCGTCGACCACCTCGGCGATCATCTGCCCGATGCGGCGGAACTCGCCGGGGCCGAAGCCGCGGGTGGTGCCGGCCGGCGACCCCAGGCGCAGGCCCGAGGTCTGGGTGAAGGGCAGCGGGTCGAAGGGGATGCCGTTCTTGTTGGTCGTGATGTGGGCCCGCTCCAGCGCGACCTCGGCGTCGGCGCCGGTCACGCCCTTGGGCGTCAGGTCGACCAGCATCAGGTGGCTGTCGGTGCCGCCCGAGACGATGCGCAGGCCGCCGGCGGCCAGGGCCTCGGCCATGGCGCGGGCGTTCTCGACCACCTGGCGCGCATAGAGCTTGAACTCGGGCTTCAGGGCCTCGCCGAAGGCCACCGCCTTGGCGGCGACCACGTGCATCAACGGACCGCCCTGCAGCCCCGGGAAGACGGCGGAGTCGATCTTCCGGGCGAGCTTCTTGTCATTGGTCAGGATCAGCCCGCCGCGCGGCCCGCGCAGGGTCTTGTGGGTCGTCGTGGTCACCACGTGCGCGTGGGGCGCCGGGTTCGGATAGACGCCGCCGGCGATCAAGCCGGCGTAGTGGGCCATGTCCACCATCAGGATGGCGCCGACGCTGTCGGCGATCTCGCGGAAGCGCTTGAAGTCGATCTCGCGGCTGTAGGCCGAGCCGCCGGCGATGATCACCTTGGGCTTCTCGCGCTCGGCGATCTCGGCGGCCTCGTCATAGTCGATGAGCTGGTCCTGCTGGCGGACCGTGTAGGCCACCGGGCGGAACCACTTGCCCGACTGGTTGACGTCCTTGCCGTGGGTCAGGTGGCCGCCGGCGGCCAGGTCCATGCCCATGAAGACGTCGCCCGGCTTCATGGTGGCCATGAACACCGCCTGATTGGCCTGGCTGCCCGAATGCGGCTGGACGTTGGCGAACGCCACCCCGAACAGGCGCTTGGCGCGTTCGATGGCCAGCTCCTCGGCGACGTCGACCTCTTCGCAGCCGCCGTAGTAGCGCTTGCCCGGATAGCCTTCGGCGTACTTGTTGGTCAGCACCGAACCCTGCGCCTCCAGCACGGCGCGCGAGACGATGTTCTCCGAGGCGATCAGCTCGATCTGGTCCTGCTGGCGCTTCAGTTCGCGGTTCAGGACCCGGGCGAGGTCAGGGTCCGTCTCGGCGACGCCGCGGGCGAAGAAGGCGTCGGCGGCGGAAAGGGTGTCGGCTTGAGCGCTCAAGGGCGGACCTCTCGGCAGAGTCAGGGCGGAGGCGCCTTTTACCCCCATGCCCCCCGCGATCCAACTGCGGACGCGCCGCGGCAGGAACAAAGCCTGAGAATGCGCGTTCCCGGCCGAATGGCTCGCCGACCCGAGTGACAGGGCCGGCGAAGCGCATGCGTCGCGGAGGGGAGTGCGAATGAGTATGGAAGGCGAACCCGATGACCGTTCGGGGGAGAACCTTGCGCGTTTCAGCGCGGACATCGTCGCGGCCTATGTGAGCCGCAATCCCGTCTCCACCGAGGCGGTTCCAGAGCTGATCCGCGCCGTTCACGAGGCCATGACCGGCCTCAACCGGCCCCAGCCGCCCGCCCAGGAGGAACGGCCGAAGCCCGCCGTGCCGATCAGCCGCTCCATCCAGGACGACTACATCGTCTGCCTGGAGGACGGGAAACGCCTGAAGATGCTCAAGCGCTACCTGCGTTCGCGTTACGACATGAGCCCGGAGGAGTACCGCCGGCGCTGGGGCCTGCCGCCCGACTATCCGATGGTGGCGCCGGCCTATGCGGCGCGGCGCTCGGACTTCGCCAAGCAGATCGGCCTGGGCCGCGGAGTGCGGCGGCGCAAGTAGCGCCGCCGGCCCGGCGTCAGGCGGCGTAGCCGCCCACCCGCTTGACGTTGCAGTGCACCCAGAGCTGTTCGAGGGCCCGCGCGAGATGGTCCATCATCTCGTCGGTATGGGCCGGCGACGGCGTGAAGCGCAGGCGCTCGGTGCCCCGCGGCACGGTCGGATAGTTGATCGGCTGCACATAGACGCCGTAGTCGGTGAGCAGGATGTCCGAGATCATCTTGCAGTGGACGGGATCGCCCACCAGCACCGGGACGATGTGGCTGACCGACGGCATGACCGGCAGGCCGGCCTTGACCAGCCGATCCTTCAGGGCCTGGGCGCGCGCCTGGTGGGCGACCCGGACCTCGTTGTGGTCCTTCAGGTAGCGGATCGAGGCCACCGCGCCGGCGGCCAGGGCCGGCGGGATCGAGGTGGTGAAGATGAATCCGTCGGCATAGGAGCGGATGGCGTCGACGATCACCTCGTCGGCGGCGATGTAGCCGCCCATGACGCCGAACGCCTTGCCCAGCGTGCCCTCGATGATGTCGATCTCGGCCATGACGCCGTCACGCTCGGCCACGCCGGCGCCGCGCGGACCGTACATGCCGACGGCATGGACCTCGTCGAGATAGGTCATGGCGCCGTACTTCTTGGCCAGCGCCACCGTGCCCTTCATGTCGGCGATGTCGCCGTCCATGGAATAGACGCTCTCGAAGGCGATCAGCTTGGGCGCGTCGGCCGGCGCGGCGGCCAGCAGCTCCTCAAGGTGCGCAAGGTCGTTGTGGCGGAAGACCCGGCGCTGCTCGCGGGCTCCGGCGCGGATGCCGGAGATCATCGAATTGTGGTTCAGCTCGTCCGAGAAGATGATCAGGCCGGGCAGGATCTTATAGAGGGTCGAGAGCGACGCCTCGTTCGACACATAGCCTGAAGTGAACAGCAGGGCCGCTTCCTTGCCGTGCAGGTCGGCCAGTTCGCGTTCCAGCTCCACATGATAGGTGGTCGTGCCGGAGATGTTGCGCGTGCCGCCCGATCCGGAACCGGCCTCGTCCAGCACCTTGTGCATGGCGTCGAGCACGACGGGGTTCTGGCCCTGTCCGAGATAGTCGTTGGAGCACCAGACCGTGATCTCCTGGCGGCCGCCGTCGGGCCGCGTCCAGGTCGCGCGCGGGAAATCCCCGCGGTGCCGCTTGAGGTCGGCGAAGACCCGGTAGCGTCCCTCGGCATGCACCCGCTCGAGCGCCGTCTTGAAAGCGGTCCTGTAATCCATCGATACGAACGCCGGCCGCGGGTTCGACCATCTCCCGCCGCAGCCGGTCCCTCCTAGATTCCGCCCGGCTTTTCGCACCGGGTTCGGAGCATGTCTACACGGCGCTGTGTCGCGCCGGCTTGATGTGCGTCAACGGCCACCTGTTCTCCGCCAGGCTCAGCCCAGCTCGTCGAGCCGTCCCCGCAAGAGTTGAAGTAGGCCCGAAAAGTCCTTTCCGCCATAACCAAGACGGTCGAAGAGGGCGTAGAGCGCCTCGGCCTGGGCCGCCAGCGGCGTCGTCGCCCCGCTCGCCGCAGCGGCCGCCTGGGCCAGCTTCAGGTCCTTGAGCATCATGGCCGCCGCGAAGCCGCCCTCGTAGCCGCGGTTGGAGGGCGCGGCCTCCACCGGCCCCGGCCAGGGGCAGTAGCTGGTCAGCGACCAGCACTGGCCCGAGGCGTTGGCGGCGATCTCGAAGAAGCGTTCCGGCGAAAGGTCCAGGCGTTCGGCCAGGGCCAGGGCCTCGCAGACCCCGATCATGGAGACCCCGAGCAGCAGGTTGTTGCAGATCTTCGCCGCCTGCCCCGCGCCGGCCTCGCCGGCCCGGAACACCGCCTTGGCCATGGGCTGCAGCACGGCCTCGACCTCGGCGAAGTCGGCCTCCGGGCATCCGACCATGAAGGCCAGCGTCCCGGCCTTCGCCGCCGCCACCCCGCCGGAGACCGGCGCGTCGGCCGCGCGGAAGCCCGCCGCCCGCGCCGCCCCCGCCACGGCGCGGGCGCTTTCGACGTCGATGGTGGAACAGTCGATCAGGAGGGCGCCGGCCGGGGCGTTCGGCAGCACGGCCTCCTCGTAGACGGCCCGGACATGCTGTCCGGCCGGCAGCATGGTGATGACCACCCCGGCCCGGCCCGCGGCGGCGGCCGCCGAGCCCGCCCTCAGGCAGCCGGCCTCGCAGGCGCGGTCCAGGGCCCCGGCGTCGAGATCGAAGGCGACGACCTCGCGCCCCGCCCCGGCCAGGACCGCGGCCATGCCGCCGCCCATGTTGCCGAGGCCGACAAAGGCGATGCTGGACATGGCCTACTCGGGCTTGCGGAACTTGTAGACGAACTGATCGGTCTTGCCGCGGATGGCGGGGTCGAAGACGCCGACCGTGTGCGTGTCCTCGGGATTGCGCAGGGCGTCGCTCTCGCCGACGAATTCGAAACCGGCGGCCTCGATCTCGGCGCGCGCCTTGGCGGGATCGATGCGGTGCAGGCTGTCGGCGGCCTCCAGGGGGGCGCCGGCGGCGGCGGCATGGTCGATGACCAGCAGGGTCCCGCCGGGCTTCAGCGCCGCAAACAGGTTCCGGTTCACCGCCGCGACGTCGAGGTTCAGGCGGGCCAGATGGAAGTCGTGATAGTTCTGCGCCGTCCAGATCAGGTCGACGGGCTCGGCCACCTCCAGGGCGCCCACGCGGGCGGGAACGACGGTGACATTGTCGTATTGCTCCGCGACCGCGATGATCGCCGGCGGCTTGGCGGGATCGGTCGCCGGCGGCTGGGCCGCGTAGACCTTGCCTTCCGGGCCGACGGCCTTGGCCAGGACGCGCGTGAAGTAGCCGCCGCCCGGCAGCATCTCCAGAACCACATCGCCGGATTCGACGCCGGCGAAGACGAGCATCTCGGCCGGCTTGCGGTCGGCGTCGCGCGCCTTGTCCGCCTCGGGCCGGGCGGCGTCGTTCACGGCGGCGTCGACGGCGGGCGGCATCTGGGCCGAGGCCGGCGCAGATGCTGCGAGGATCGCGGCCAGACCGGCCGCGGCGAGGAACCTGTGGACCATGTTGTCCTCCCTGGCGGGCGGTCGTGCGCCGCCCCTGGCCTCAGGGTAGCGGCCGCCAGGCCTGGGCGGAAGGCAGGGGCGCGAAGATCTCGTCGAGCATCGCCTCGCTCACCCCCTCCAGGCCCGGCGGGTCCCAGCGCGGGGCGTTGTCCTTGTCGACGATCACGGCCCGTACGCCCTCCTGGAAGTCGTGACGCGCCACGACGCGGGCGCCGATGCGGTATTCGAGCGCCATGTTGTCGGCGAAGGACTCCATCTCCGCGCCCAGACGGAGCTGGCGGAAGGCGACCTTCAGCGTCTGGGGCGACTTGGTCCGCAACACCGCCAGCTGCTCCTGCGCCCAGGCGCCGCCATCGCTCGCCAGGGCCTCGAAGATGGCCTCGACGCTCGGCTTGTCGAAGAGCCGATCCATTTCGTCGCGGTGCGCCGCCAGCGGCGGCCGGCCCGGGTCGGCCTCGAAGGTGGTGAGGTGGGTCTCGACGGCCGCCGGCTCGGCGATCACCGCGGCCTTCAGCGCCTCGATCTGCGCCGCCTCCACATAGTCCGTGGCCACGCCCAGCATCTCGCAGTCGGCCGCCTTGATCCGCGCGCCGGTGAGGGCGAGCCACAGCCCCGACCTGCCCGGCAGGCGCGGCAGGTGCCAGCCGCCGCCGACGTCGGGAAAGAGACCGATGCCGGTCTCCGGCATGGCGAAGGTCGTGCGCTCGGTGGCCACGCGATAGAGCGCCGGCAGGGAGAGGCCCACGCCGCCGCCCATCGTCACCCCGTCCATGATCGCCATCACCGGCTTGGGGTACTCGAACAGCAGGTGGTTGAGGCGGTACTCGGTGAAGAAGAACTCCCGCGCCGCGAAGCCGTCGCCGGCCCCGCTCTCGGCCAGCATGCGGATGTCGCCGCCGGCGCAGAAGCCGCGCTCGCCGGCGTGGTCGATCATCACCAGCTGGACGCGCGGGTCTTCGCGCCACGACAGCAGGGCGTCGATCATGGCGCGGCACATGTCGGTGGTCAGGGCGTGCAGGGCCCTGGGCCGGTTCAGCGTGATGCGGCCGACGGCGCCCTCCGTGCGGGCGAGGATGTCCTGCGTCTGCGTCATTTGAAGAGCTCCCTGGCGATGATGACGCGCATGATCTCGTTCGTGCCCTCCAGGATCTGATGGACGCGAAGGTCGCGTACGATTCGTTCCAGCGGATAGTCGGCGAGATAGCCGTAGCCGCCGTGCAGCTGCAGCGCCTCGTTGGCGATGGCGAACCCCGCATCGGTGGCGAAACGCTTGGCCATGGCGCAGAGCCGGGTGGCGTCCGGCCGTCCGGCGTCGAGCGCGGCGGCGGCGCGGCGGACCATGAGGCGGGCGGCCTCCAACTCTGTGGCCATGTCGGCCAGCTTGAACTGCAGGGCCTGGAAATCCCGCAAGGGTCGGCCGAACTGCTGGCGGGTCTCCAGATAGGCCTTGGCGGTGTCGAAGGCGAGCGCGGCCCCGCCCAGGGAGCAGGAGGCGATGTTCAGCCGGCCCCCGTCCAGGCCCATCATGGCGAAGCGGAACCCCTCCCCCTCCGCGCCGATGCGGTTGGCCGCCGGCACGCGGACGCCGTCGAGATTGACCTGCGCCGTGGGCTGGGCGTTCCAGCCCATCTTGCGCTCGCGGGCGCCGAAGGAAAGGCCCGGCCAGTCCTTCTCCACCACGAAGGCCGAGACGCCCTTGGCGCCGGCCTCGCCGGTGCGGGCCATGACCACATAGATGTCCGAGACGCCGCCGCCGGAGATGAAGGCCTTCGACCCGTTGAGGACATAGTGGTCGCCGTCGCGCGCGGCCGTCGTCCGCAGCGCCGCGGCGTCCGACCCCGAGCCCGGCTCGGTGAGGCAGTAGGAGGCGATCAGCTCCATCCGCGTCAGGCGCGGCAGGTACCTCTGGCGCAGGTCCGCCGCGCCGAACCGGTCGATCATCCAGGCGGCCATGTTGTGGATGGTGAGATAGGCCGTGCTGGCCACGTCGCCATAGGACAGGGCTTCGAAGATCAGCGATGCGTCCAGCCGCGAAAGGCCAGAGCCGCCAACGTCTTCCGACAGATAGATGGCGGCGAATCCCAGCTCCGCGGCGCGGCGCAGGGTCTCGACGGGGAAGTGGTGCTCGGCGTCCCACTGCGCGGCGTGCGGCGCCAGCTCGGCCGCGGCGAAGGCCTCGGCCGCGGCCTGCAGCACCCTCTGGTCTTCAGACAACTCGAAATTCATCGGCTAAAGCCTCCCTGGGCTTGAGGAACTCGCGCGGGCGGCGCACCCTGTCAACGACAGGGGCGTGCAGGGGGGAGTGCAGCATGACCTTCGAAGGATCCGCCGTCCGTGCGCGCGAAACCTCGCGTAATCTGGCCCTCCTGAACTACGCCCTGCTGTTCGCGGCCTTCTTCTTCGCCGGCGTCCCGGCGCTGGTCGCCGTCGTCATCGCCTACGCCCAGCGCGATTCGGCGCCCGAGCCCGATCGCAGCCACTTCACCTTCCAGATCCGCGCCTTCTGGGGCGCCTTCATCCTCGCGCTCGTGGCCGGCGTCGCCGGACTGGCGGCCGTGATCCACATCCTCGTCTCCCTCTACGACCTGGCCAGCACCCTCGGCTGGGACGGCTTCGACGGCATGGAGGTGGTGATCGGTCAGGTGGCCATAGACGCCACGCTCCTGGCCCTGGTCGTCGGCGCCGTCCTGCTGACCTTCCTGTCGGGGCTCTGGCTCATCGCGGCCTCGATCCTCGGCGCCATCAGGCTTGCCTCCGACCAGGGTATCGGTAAGAGCCGGGAGCCATGAGCCTCCCGCCCCTCGCCGCCTACCCCGCCCTGCGCCTGCGCCGCCTGCGCCAGGCGCCCTGGATCCGCAACCTCGTGCGCGAGACGGTCCTGACGCCGGCCGACCTGATCTGGTCGATGGTCGTCCACGACGGCGACGGCGAGGTCCAGGTTCCGTCCATGCCGGGCGTCGCGCGCCTCTCCGTCGCCGGCGCAGCCCAGGCGGCGGTCGAGGCGCGCCGGCTCGGCATCCCGGCCCTCGCCATCATACCCAAAATCGAAGGCGCCAAGAAGGACGCCGACGGGTACCT
>CAYQPL010000140.1:0-8700 GCA_964419395.1 uncultured Phenylobacterium sp.
GGAGGATTGAGTGGAGAACGGAACGCCGCCTTATCGGGGGGTGCACGGAGCAAGGCTTCGCGGCCCATCCCCTGTGCTCTCCTCCCCAGCCCACCGTAAATCCTCGGTCCTTCCCCCCATCCCCCACCGATGTGGAGCGGCAGCAGTGTGCGCAGCTGCGGGAGCGCGCGGGCGAGCTGGGCGCGCGCGGCGGGCATGGCGCAGCGCGCCGCAGCCAAGATCACCATCCATCGAGACGCCGAACGCCGCCGGTTCTGGCGGTGGCTCGTCATAGCGTCGTTCGTCTTTTTCTGTCGCGGCCGTCGAGGACCGTCGCGCCCACCATGGCCCGAACGGAGTTGTCGTTCGGTTAGCGCCGTGACCTTCCGGCCAAGATGGGGGATGAAGGCCCCATGATCCTGTCCACCGATGTCTGGGCTGCAGCCCTCATCCGCCGGGCCGAGCTCTCCGGCGGCTTCGGCGTCGTCGCGCGCAAGGGCGACGCCCGCGCCGGAGCCGTGCTGGTCAAGGCGGTGAACCTCTCCGACCGCACCGTGCGCCTCTATGCGGAGGCCACCCGCGGCGACGGCGAACGCGTCTGGATGCGTCCCACCGCCGCCACCGAAGAGCCGGAGGTCGACGCCTACATCGCCCGCGCCGCCCGCATCGACCCCGACATCTGGGTCGTCGAGGTCGAGGACAGGCACGGCCGCCACTTCCTCACCGAACCGGTCGAGGAGGGGTGAGGCGCGGTCAGACGGCCTCACCGTCACAGCCCTGGATCGCGTCTGCAGCTCGGCCAGCTTTCCGACGGCGAAATCGGGGCGACCAACGCCGGGAGTTCAGGCCCAAAGTTGGAGGCTAGGCGCACTTCCTACAACGAGGCGCAGCCCCATGGGGTCTTTGGGCAGAAAACCCCAATCTAGCTGACAAATCACCGTGTCGCAGCCAGCCCGCCACCGTGACAAAGGCTGGGAAACTCCTGCCCCAGGCGGTCCACACTTTGGAAGCGGATCAGTAGGTGACGGCCCACCTAAAACAGCGAGATCAGAAAGGCGGCTGGCCGCCGCCCACTCCCTTATAGAGCTGAACTCCGCTTATAGATTTCACGACAACAACTCTCGCTTTGCTATCGTAATCACATTCACATGCAACTTCAAAGACGCCGTAAGCTTTCTGATCTTCCTGCGCAATTATCAAATCGCGCATGAGGCCGTTTATATCGGCAAATTCCTCGGCCGGTATCCCGCTAAAATCCATTGGAACAAGATTTTCGCACTTATTATTTATTAATACAAAACCCGGGCCGTAGGCCAAACGGACAAGAATTACTCTGTCATTTTTCGATGCGTTCAGCGCAACAAGCTCGCGATCACAATCGTCTGCGAACGTTAGGCTATCGGAGCACCCACTTAAAATTAAGGCGCCGAGCCAAATATGCCGCAATATATTCATATAGTATATCGCCTAGCGTTAAATTCATCTGGCGCATCGGAGCGTCGCATTTGTTCGCGCTTCATTGCTCCAACACCCACCCCATAAGCGGCATCGCGGCCGACCTCACAAATAGACTACAAATTTTCAAGAAGGACGATCCTTCGATGTCGCGAATCCTCAAGCTTGCGAGCAGACTCGATTGCGTTCTGGCGGGACTCCTCGAATTTTGAGCAGTCGTCGTCTTGCGCGCATTGATATAGTCCAGTGGTATCCGTACGAGTTATGGCATCAGTTCCCATACAAGCTTCCAAATTTAGACCATCGTCATAGCCCTGCGGATCTGCCTGCAGAAACCGACCAAGTCATGGATGGTAGATGCGCGCCTTATGATAGTACAATCTAAGAAATGCGATGGCTGAGCATGGCCTTGCCTCCGATGCGTTCGGCCTACCCGGCTGAGTCAAGTCGACGCTGTTAACCGACTTCGTCCACCGAACCGAAAGCCGCGCGGGGGCAGGATGGCGCTCCCCCGAAACAGTAAGGCGTGCGGCTGATGCTCTTCCTCATGAACGACGTGGTCCTGGACCTCTCCGAGATGAAGCTGACGCCGCGCCTGACCGCGCACCGCTTCCGGGCGCTGTCCTTCCCGTCGATCATGCGCATGGGACAGGAGCTTTACGCCGAGACGCCGCTGCTGCACGTCGAGCGGCCGAACCGCGCCCGGCGCCTGGCCGCGCTGATCCAGGCCAAGGCGCCGTCGATCACCGGCGCCCTCTTCGTCGCGCCGGGCGAAGGCGCGTCGCCGGAGGAGGTCACGATCCGCTTCGCCGAGCTGACGCCGAGCGCGCTCGAGGCGCTGAAGGACCGTCAGGACGAGGGCGAGCTCGACATGCTGGCCTGCGACCGCGAGGTCTGGCGCCGGCTGGCCGCCTGAGGATTTGAAGGCCGCGGCGCGACGCCGTTTGCGTCTGGGCGGAGGGCGCGCTAACCCGCGCCGATGACCAGCTCTCCCGCCGCCCAGGCCGCGCGCCGCCGCACCTTTGCGATCATCTCCCACCCCGACGCCGGCAAGACCACGCTCACCGAGAACCTGCTGCTGGCCGGCGGGGCCATCCGGGCGGCCGGCCAAGTGCGAGCCCGCGGTGAGAACCGCCGCACCCGGTCGGACTGGATGAAGATCGAGCGCGAGCGCGGCATCTCCGTCTCGGCCTCGGTGATGACCTTCGACCACGAGGGTCTGATGTTCAACCTGCTGGACACGCCGGGCCACGAGGACTTCTCGGAAGACACCTATCGCACCCTGACGGCCGCCGACGCCGCCGTCATGGTGCTGGACGCCGCCAAGGGCATCGAGCCGCAGACCCTGAAGCTGTTCGAGGTCTGCCGCCTGCGCGACATCCCCATCGTCACCTTCATCAACAAGATGGACCGCGAGGCCCAGGACCCGTTCGAGCTGCTGGACGAGATCTCGTCGAAGCTCGCCCTCGATCCCGCGCCCCTCTACTGGCCGGCCGGCTCGGGCGGGCGGTTCAAGGGGATGATCGACCTGCGCACAGCCCGCTTCCTGCCCTTCGCCAAGAAGAGCTCGGCCGACGAGGAAGGCCATCCCGACCCGATCGCCTTCCACGGCAATGCGGTCGTCTCCTATCTCGACCCGGAGGAGCAGGCCGAGGTGGAGGAAGGCGCCATGCTGGTGCAGGAGGCCTCCAAGCCCTTCGATCCGCAGTCCTTCCTGGAAGGCCACATGACGCCGGTCTTCTTCGGCTCGGCCCTGCGCAAGTTCGGGGTGGCCCAACTGCTGGAGGGCCTGGGCGCCTACGCGCCGCCGCCCAAGGCCGTGCCGGCGATGAAGAACGGCGAGGAGATCCACGTCGCGCCCGGCGACCGCGAGGTCTCCGGCTTCGTCTTCAAGATCCAGGCGAACATGGACCCCAATCACCGCGACCGGGTGGCCTTCCTGCGCCTGACCTCGGGGCGCTTTACGAGGGGCATGAAGCTGAAGGTGCAGAACACCGGGCGGCAGCTGTCGGTGAACGCGCCGATCATGTTCTTCGCCTCCGACCGGGAACTGGCCGAGGAGGCCTTCGCCGGCGACGTCATCGGCATCCCCAACCACGGCGTGCTGCGGGTCGGCGACAGCCTGTCGGAGACCGGGACCCTGCGCTTCGCGGGCCTGCCCAACTTCGCCCCTGAAATCCTGCAGCGGGTGCGAGTGAAGGATCCGCTGAAGGCCAAGCACCTGAAGAAGGCGCTGGAGGGCCTGGCGGAGGAAGGCGTTACCCAGCTCTTCCGGCCGCAGATCGGCGCGGACTTCATCGTCGGCGCCGTGGGCCAGCTGCAGTTCGAGGTCATGGCCGACCGCCTGGCCAACGAATATGCGCTCGAGGTCGCCTTCGAGCCGGCCCCCTATGCCGAGGCCCGCTGGCTGGGCGGCGACAAGGCCGACGTCGAGGACTTCGCCGGCAAGCACAAGGGCGCCATGGCCAGCGACATCGACGAGCAGCCCGTCTTCCTGGCCAAGTCGTCCTGGGAGATCGGCTATGTGGCCGAACGCTATCCCAAGGTGCGCTTCGAGCGCTCCAAGGAGAGGGCGTAAGGGCGCCATGGCCGGTCACGGCCTCTATGGACGCCCGCCGCGGGAGCTGGCCGCTCCGCCAAGGGAGGCGATCCAGCTCTCGCCGCTCATGCCGGGATCGCGCGCGGTCGAGGACCTGGCGGACGCGGAGCTGGATGCGGCGACGCTTCTGGCGCCGCCCGGGGCGGTGGAGCGACGTTATGTGCTGGCCCACGCCCTGCGGGCGCTGAAGCCCGGCGGGGACCTGCTGGCCCTGGCGCCGAAGGACAAGGGTGGCTCGCGCCTGGGCAAGGAGCTGGCGGCCTTCGGCCTGGCGGTCGCCGAGAGCGGCCGGCGCCATCACCGCATCTGCCACGCTGTCCGCCCGGCCGAACTCGCCGACCTGGAGGAGGCGATCGCCGCCGGCGCGCCGCGGCTGTCGAAGACGCTCGGCCTCTGGACCCAGCCCGGCGTCTTCGCCTGGGACCGGATCGACCCCGGTTCGGCCCTGTTGCTCGACCACCTGCCGACGCTGCAAGGTCGCGGCGCCGACCTGGGCTGCGGCCTGGGCGTGCTGGCCCACGGTGTGCTGGCTTCGCCGGCCGTCGCCGAGCTCACCCTCCTCGACATCGACCGTCGCGCCGTCGACTGCGCGCGGCGCAATGTCGACGACCCGCGCGCCCGCTTCCTGTGGGCCGATGTCCGCAGCGGCCTGGACCTCGCCGACCTCGACTTCGTGGTGATGAACCCGCCCTTCCACGACGGCGGGGCGGAGGACCGCGGCCTGGGGGCGGCCTTCATCGCCTCGGCCTCGCGGGCCTTGCCGCCGGGCGGACGGCTGCTGATGGTCGCCAATCGCCACCTGCCCTACGAAGGGCCCCTGCGCGAGGCCTTCGGCAAGGTCGCCCTGCTCGCCGAGACCGCCGGCTACAAGGTGCACGAGGCGCGGCGATGAAGCCGCCCATGGCCCGCCTCGACCGGCTGCTGGCCAATCTCGGCTACGGCTCGCGCAAGGAGGTGGCGGCGCTCGCCCGCGCCGGCGCCATCGTCTTCGACGGCCAGGCGATCAAGGACACGGGCCATAAGGTCCCGGTTTCTCCCGATCTGCCCCAGCGCCTGACCGTCAGCGGCGCGCCGGTCGATCCGCCCGCGCCGCTGACCCTGCTGATGCACAAGCCGGTGGGCGTGGTCTGCTCCCACCGCGAGCCGGGGCGCAGCGTCTACGAGCTTCTGCCGCGGCGCTGGCGGGCGCGCATGCCGGCGCTGTCCACCGTCGGGCGACTGGACCTCGACACCTCGGGCCTGCTGCTGATCACCGACGACGGCCCCTTCCTGCACCGGGTCATCTCGCCGCGCAGCCATGTGGCCAAGCGCTACGTCGCCGATCTCGCCCGGCCCCTGCGCGGCGACGAGGCGGCGGTCTTCGCCTCGGGCGAGCTGATGCTGGAGGGCGAGAGCGATGCCCTGGCGCCGGCCGAACTGGAGGCGCTGGGCGACCGCCGCGCGCGCCTCACCATCACCGAGGGGCGCTATCATCAGGTGCGACGCATGTTCGCCGCCGTGGGCAACCATGTGGAGGCCCTCCACCGCGACCGCGTGGGGCGACTGGACCTGCCCGAGGCTCTCGCGCCGGGCGAGTGGAGAATTCTCACGCCGGCGGAACAGGCCGCCATCTTCGCCGGACCCGCGACGTAAGCTGCGGCCATTGTTCAGAAAAGCACGGCCGATCCGCCCCGCGTTACTGATGCGGAGGAAGGTTCCGTTAACCATGTTCAAGAGTTAATGACTTGTTAAAGCCGGCGGCTCCGGCTTTGCTCTGTCGGGCATGCACCCGTGACGGTCGTCCCGTCGCGGGACTCTGATGACGACGGAGTTCGAGTTCATGTTCGAGTTCGGCCGGGAGCTGAAGCGCATCTTGGGAGGGCAGGGCGCCTGGCGTCCCACCCGTGACGGCCTGGCCGGGGGCGACGCGGCCCTGCTCGAACTGCTCGACCTGTCGCTGCTGCGCAGCGAGGGCCGCGCCGCCGACGTCGCGGCCGGTCGGATCAGCGCCAAGGACAAGCCGCAGCGCCGCCTGGAGGCCGCCATCGTCTGGCGCGAGGTCGCCCGGCGCTCCGGCGACGCCGCCACTCTGCGCAAGGCCGCCGCCCAGGCCGAAGCCGCCGCCGAGGCCTTCGATCGAAATCGCCGTCCGGACGGCTGGGCCCGCGCCCGCTGCGAGCAGGCCTACTGCGCCCTGCTCGGCGCCGAACTCTATGGCGACGACGGCCTCAACGCCGCCGCCGAGGTCGCCTTCCGCGAGGCCCGCGAGGCCGCCCGCGGCGGCCTGGCCGCGCCTCTGGCCGAGGTCGGCCTGGCGCTCATCGAGGGCCGCCGCCGCATGAGCCTTGGCGACGCCCAGGCGGCCCGCGTCACCGCCGCCCGCTTCGCCGCGCCGATCGCCGCCCTGCAGGCCCTGACCCGCCGCTGCTCGGCCGCCCACCTGCTCATCGCCGAGGCCCGCACCCTGCGCGCCGACCTGCTGGCCGGCTGGGGCGCGCGGCTGAAGGATGTCGAACTGCTGCGCATGGCCATGGACGAGGCTGCCGACGTCGCCGACGGTCTGGACGGCGCCTATGAGCCGCTGGCCCATGCCCGCGCGGCGGCCCTGCGCGGCCATGCCCTGGCCCTGATCGGGGAGCTGGACGCGGATGTCGAGGCCATCCTGGAATCCGTCACCCGGCTGGCGGACGTGCTGGACGACCTGTCGCGCGACCACAGCCCGCTCGACTGGGCGCGGGCCCAGGCCACGCTCGGCTTCTCGCTGCAGACCCTGGGCGAGGCCACGGCGGGCGAACGGGCCTACGAACAGGCGGTCACCTGCTACGAGCGCGCCGGTCTCGTCCTGGCCGACGCCCCGACGCTCGCCCTGCGCGCCGAGGTGTCCAACGGCCGCGCCCTTTGCCTGGCGCGCGCGGCCGAACTCTCCGGCGACCTGGCGGTTCTGGACGCCGCCGAGGCGGCCTTCAAGATGGAGCTGTCCCGCCGCCGCGCCGGGGCCGATCCGGTCACCTGGGCGCTGGCCCAGGTCAATCTGGCGCGCATCTACGAAGCGCGGCTGGACATCACCGGCAAGGACCGCGGCGAACGCGCCTCGGCGGCGCTCGCCCTGCAGGCCGCCCTCGACGTCTTCGCCGAAGAGGGCCTGCGCTCCTTCAGCCTGATCGCCATCGAGGCCATGGAGCGCCTGCGCCTGCGGGTCGTCCCGCGCGACGCGGTCTGAATTTCTACGCCGGAGTCGGTTCGCGGGAGAGGTGGGCCTGCCGGTCGTCAGCCGGCCCCTCGGGGTTTAGGCCGCGGCGACGTCGCCGGTCTGGCGGCGGATGCGCCAGAAGCGGATGGTCCGCTGGGCGGCCTCGCGTGGGATGGACTCGTAGAGCTCGCCATACTCCTTCGCGCGGCCCATGGCGTTGGCCTCGCGGTCAAGGATGAGCAGGGCGAAGGTCAGGTAGAGCGAGCGCTCGAACCCGGCGGCCTTGCAGACGATGGACAGGGCGTCCAGGTCGCGCCGCTCCAGGATCCTGCGCGCGGTGCCGAAGTCGACCTCGGCCATCTCGCTCAGGGCCACCAGGAACTTGGTCGTCTCACGGTTGCGCAGGAAGGCGGCCAGCACCGAGGGGGTGATCGCCTGGCGCAGTTTCAGCAGGCGGATGGCGCGCTCGGCCTCGTCGTAGTCCGGCGGCAGCGCGCCGTCGCGGGCGGCCACGCTCTTGCGGCCGGCGGCCAGGGCGGCCTCCAGGGCGGCCGGGTCGACCTCGGCGTTGCGCGTGCGGATCTGGTCGCGCAGGCGGGCCTCGACCACGAAGTACATCTCGTTGAGCAGGTCGACCGGGACGTCGCGGCGCGTGACCACGGCGGCGTGAAGCTCGGCGTTGGCCAGGGCGCGGTCGACGGCGCGTTCCTGGGACTCCCGCGACAGTTCGGCCCCGCCGTTGCTCAGCAGGACGCCCAGGGTCTGGTCGTCGCCGCGCTCGACGATGGCTTCCGACACGGCGGCCGAGACGGTGGAACGCTGGCTGATCGCGCGCAGGTGCGCCTGGCCGCGGGTGTGGGCCACGGCCAGCAGATCGTCGTCGCTCAGGGCGGCGGACCGGCTCAGGACCTGCTCGGCGACGACGATGGAGCGGTCGCGGGCGAGGTCGCGCAGCAGGCCCCGCGGCGGTTCGGCGGCCTCGGCCATCTGGCCGGCCAGTTCGGCGCGAACAGCCTCCTCCATCTCGCTGGCCAGCTGGCTGAGCACGTCGTCGAAGAGGGCCATCTCCTTGGGCGCGTAGCCGTCCTCGCCGGTGAAGAACAGGTCCGTCACGCTGCGTAGCAGTTCCCGCCGACGCGCGCTCGAGGGCTCGCTCGCGAGCGCGATCAGGTCGTGGAGCTTGGTCCGTTCCATGGGCGTCTCAGAACTGGCGGTCGAGGCCCTCGGCGTCGTCCGCGGCCTCCTCGGAAGGCGGCGGAGCGTCGGGCGGCCCGACCAGGACGTAGCGGTCGCCCGCGGGCGGGGCGGGAATGGCGTCGGGAGCCAGGCCGTATTCGCGGTGCACCGAATAGAGGTGCGGACGCGCGCCGCCGGGCGCCGCGGCGGCCTGGGCGAGCTGCGCCGGCGCGGCGGACCGCGCGCCGGCGTCGTAGAGACTCTGCGGCAGCGCGAGCGGGGGCGGCCCGCCCAGCAGGTCCGGCGCGGCCGAGGGCGTGGG
>CAYQPL010000141.1:0-1118 GCA_964419395.1 uncultured Phenylobacterium sp.
CGGGCAGGAAGTGCATCTCGATCTTGATGACGCCGTCGCCCTGGCAGGCCTCGCAACGGCCGCCCTTGACGTTGAACGAGAACCGCCCGGGGCCGTAGCCGCGCGCCTTGGATTCCGGCAGGCCGGCGAACCAGTCGCGGATGGGCTGGAAGGCGCCGGTATAGGTGGCCGGGTTCGACCGCGGCGTGCGCCCTATGGGCGACTGGTCGATGTCGATGACCTTGTCGAAGTGCTCCAGCCCCTCGATCCGCTCGTGCGCGGCCGGCGCGTCGCTGGCGTTGTGCAGCCGGCGTGCGGCGGCCTTGTAGAGGGTCTCGATGGTGAAGGTGGACTTGCCGCCGCCCGAGACGCCGGTGATGCAGGTGAAGGCGCCGACCGGGATCTCGCCGGTGACGCCCTTCAGATTGTTGCCGCTGGCGCCGACGATACGGACCATCTTCTTCTTGGAGATCGGCCGCCGGTCCTCCGGCACGGCGATCTCCCGCGCGCCGGAAAGATACTGGCCGGTCACGCTCTTCGGATTGGCGAGGATCTCCTGCGGCGTGCCCTCGGCCACGATCGTGCCGCCGTGGACGCCGGCGGCTCGTCCAGCACGTAGCGCACGCCGGTCAGGCCCGAGCCGATCTGGCTGGCCAGGCGGATGCGCTGGCTCTCGCCGCCCGACAGCGTGCCCGACGAGCGCGAGAGGTTCAGGTAGTTCAGGCCCACATCGACCAGGAAGCGCAGCCGGTCGTTGATCTCCTTCAGGATGCGTCGGGCGATCTCCATCTGCTTCTCGCTCAGCACCTGTTCGAGCGAGGCGAACCACTCGCGCGCATGCTGGATGGAGAGGCGGGAGATCTCGCCGATGTGGCGACCGTCGATCTTTACCGCCAGGGCTTCGGGCTTCAGCCGGTAGCCGTCGCAGGCCTCGCAGGGGGTCTCCGACTGATAGCGGCCGAGCTCCTCGCGCACCCAGGCGGAATCGGTTTCGCGCCAGCGGCGCTCCAGGTTCGGCAGCACGCCCTCGAAGGTCTTGTTGACCTCGTACTTGCGGGCGTTGTCGTCGTAGACGAAGTGGATCTTCTGGCCCCTGGCCCCGTGCAGGACCACCGCCTTGGCCTCGTCCGACAGCTTCC
>CAYQPL010000141.1:1128-5157 GCA_964419395.1 uncultured Phenylobacterium sp.
CGTCCATGGAGAAGCCGTAGTGGCGCGACAGCGCCTGCAGGGTCTGGGTGTAGAGGGGCGAGGGCCCCTTGGCCCAGGGGGCGACGGCCCCCTTGTGCAGCGACTTCTCCTTGTCGGGCACGACCAGGTCGGCGTCGAAGGCGAGCTTGGCGCCCAGGCCGTCGCAGACCGGGCAGGCGCCGAAGGGATTGTTGAACGAGAAGAGCCGCGGCTCGATCTCGCTGATCGTGAAGCCGGAGACCGGGCAGGCGAACTTCTCGGAGAAGATGATCCGCTTCGGCTCGGTCTCGCCCTCGGCCACATCGGCCCACTCGGCCACGGCGATGCCGTCGGCCAGACGCAGGGCGGTCTCCAGGCTGTCGGCGTAGCGGCTCTCCTGCTCGGCCTTGGTGACCAGCCGGTCCACGACGATGTCGATGTCGTGCTTGAACTTCTTGTCGAGGGTGGGCGCATCCTCGATGGGGTAGAATTCACCGTCGATCTTCAGCCGCTGGAAGCCGGCCTTCTGCCACTCGGCGATCTCCTTGCGGTACTCGCCCTTGCGGCCGCGCACGACGGGGGCGAGCAGATAAAGACGCGTGCCGTCGGGCAGGGCGGTCAGCTTGTCGACCATCTGGCTGACGGTCTGGCTCTCGATCGGCAGGCCGGTGGCGGGCGAATAGGGGACGCCGACACGCGCCCACATCAGGCGCATGTAGTCGTGGATCTCGGTGACCGTACCGACGGTGGAGCGCGGATTGCGGCTGGTGGTCTTCTGCTCGATGGAGATGGCCGGCGACAGACCCTCGATCAGGTCCACATCGGGCTTGCCCATCAGCTCCAGGAACTGGCGGGCATAGGCCGAGAGGCTCTCCACATAGCGGCGCTGGCCCTCGGCATAGATGGTGTCGAAGGCGAGCGAACTTTTCCCTGAACCGGACAGGCCGGTCAGGACGACCAGTTCGCCGCGCGGAATGTCGACGCTGACGTCCTTCAGATTGTGCTCACGCGCGCCGCGCACGCGGATGAAGTTCAGCTGATCGGCCATGTTGTCCTGGAAGTCCTGGGAAGGGGGCGGGTTCCCCCTCCGCTCGGTCCTTATTTAGTGCGCGGACTCACAGATAACACAAGAACAAGGGGGGAACAAAGCGGCTGCGTCAGCGGGTCGCCTTGGCCTGGGCTTCGGCGAACACGCGCAGGGCGTTGCCGCCCCAGAACTTGTTCAGGTCGTCCTGGGTGAAGCCGGCCTCGACCAGCCGGGCGGTCAGGTCGGGATAGTCGGTGACGTCCTCCAGCCCGGCGATGCCGCCGCCGCCATCGAAGTCGCCGGACAGGCCCACATGGTCGATGCCGGCCACCTGCACCGCATGCAGGATGTGCTTCATCAGGTCGTCCAGGTCGGCGCGCGGCACAGGATACTTGGTGTCGATGGCCCGGCGCTCGGCCATGTAGGCCTCGCGCACCGCCTGGGTCTGCGGCTGGTCGGCGTACTTCTGCGACAGCGCCGTCAGGGCCGCCCGCCGCTCCGGAATGTCCGGCTGGTCGGTCATATAGCCGGAGAAGGCGTTGATCTGGATGACGCCGCCCTTGGCCGCCAGCTTGCGCAGCAGGTCGTCGGGAATGTTGCGCGGATGGTCGTAGACCGCCTTCACGCCCGAGTGCGACAGGATGATCGGCGCGCTCGACAGGTCCAGCATCTGGTCGAGCACGGCGTCGGAGGCGTGGCTGGCGTCCAGCAGCATGCCGAGCGCATTGGCGCGGGCGACGAAGGCCTTGCCCTTGTCGCTCAGGCCGTTGAACTCCGGCCCCTTCGGATCGGTGGCGGAATCGGCCAGGTCGTTGTTGGCGAAGTGGACCGGGCCCATCATCCGGACGCCCAGCTTGTAGAAGGCGTCCATCAGGGTCAGGTCGCCGGCGACGGGCGCGCCGTTCTCCAGGCTGATGAAGACGAACTTCTTGCCCGCCGCATTGGCCGCGGCGGCCTCCTCCGGCGTGGTGACCAGGGCGAAGTGCGCGTGCTCGCGCGCCACCATCTCGTGGATTTCGGTCAGGCGGACCAGGGCGTGGTCGCGGGCCTCGACGTCGGCCTCCGGGCCGCGGGCGCGCTGCGGGGTGAAGACCACGAAGACGCCGCCGTCGACGCCGCCCTCGACCATGCGCGGATAGTCCACCTGGGTGCCGTCGGCCGCATGGTCGTGCCGGTCCATGATGCTCCAGCCGGGGAGGGCGAAGTTGGCCGGCGTATCGAAGTGGGTGTCCAGGACGACCGCCTGCTCGTGCATGGCCTTCGGGTCGGTCGCCGGCGCCTGGGCGAAGGCGAGGGATGCGGCGGAGGCCAGAAGCCCCGCGAGCAGGAAGGAATGGATTTTCACTGGATGCGCCCCAAGGAACGGAAGGAGGCCGTCAGGTTAGGACCAGCCGGAGCGTGAGCGCAACGACGGCGCCGGGTGTCGGGGCGAGGATTTGCCCTGCGCCGCCCGGCCGCCTAGATAGGGATCACCCGAAGAGAGGAGCCACGATCATGCGCATCGCGACGGACGCCCGCACCGCCCCGAACGCTCATTTCGCCATGGCGCCTTCGCATGCCTGCTCCCTTCGTCACCCTGGACGGCCTTTCCTGTCGCACGCCTGACGGCCGGCCGCTCTTCGACAATCTGACCCTCAGCCTCGCCGACGAGCGCACCGGCCTCGTCGGCCGCAACGGCGTGGGCAAGTCGACCCTGATCCGCGCCATCCTGGGCGAGATCGCGCCGGCGGCCGGGACCATTGCTGTGGCAGGCCGTATCGGCGTGCTGCGCCAGGTCGTGGAGCCGCCGCCCGAGGCGTCGGCGGCGGACCTGATGGGGCTTGCGCCGTCGCTGGATCGCCTCGCCCGCATCGAGGCTGGCGGGGGCGACGAGGCGGATTTCGCCGAAGCGGAGTGGGACCTGCCCGTCAGGCTCGAGGGCGCGCTGGGCCGCATCGGCCTGGCGGGTCTCGATCCGTCGCGGCCGGCCCGGAGCCTGAGCGGCGGGGAGGCGACCCGCGCGGCCCTCGCCGGCCTCCTCGTAAAGGCGCCCGACGTGCTGATCCTGGACGAGCCGACCAACAACCTGGACGCCGCGGCGCGGGAGGCCGTGGCCGCGGTCCTGGCGGACTGGCGGGGTGGCGCCCTGGTGGTCAGCCACGACCGCGCCCTGCTGCGCCGCATGGACCGTATCGTCGAGCTCTCCGGCCTCGGCGCGCGCATCTATGGCGGCGGCTATGATCTGTATAGCGCGCGAAGGGCCGCCGAGGCGGCCGCCGCCGAGCAGGCTCTCGATGAGGCCGAGAAGGCGCTGGCGCGCACGGCGCGCGAGAACCAGGCGGCCCGCGAACGGCAGGCGCGGCGCGACTCCGCCGGCCGGACGTTCGCCGCCAGGGGCTCGGAGCCCAAGATCCTGCTCGGGGCCATGGCCGAGCGGGCCGAGAATTCCGGCGCGCGGCTCGACCGGCTGGCGGAGCGGCGGCTGGACGCGGCGGCGGGCGAGCTGGCCGAGGCCCAGGCCCGGGTGGAGCAGGTGCGCACCTTGGCCTTTGAACTGCCGAGCGCCGGCCTCCCGGCCGGCAAGGCTGTGCTGTCGGTGGAGGGCCTGGCCTACCGCACGCCCGGCGGCCGTCCGCTGTTCGAGGACCTCTCCTTCCGCCTCGACGGGCCGGAGCGCGTGGCGCTGACCGGGCCCAACGGGTCGGGCAAGTCGACCCTGCTGCGGCTGATCACGGGCGAACTCGCGCCCGCCCGGGGCGCGGTGCGCCTGTCGGTCCGGGCCGCGATGTTCGACCAGGCGACCGCCATGCTGAAGCCGCGCGAGACCCTGCTGCAGGCCTTCCGGCGCATCAATCCGCAGGCGGACCGCAACGCCGCCCAGGCGGCGCTCGCCCGCTTCCTGTTCCGCAACGCCGCCGCCGAGCGGACGGTGCTCCATGTCGTCCTCACGGCACAGGTCGTTCGTGGCGACAAGAGCTTCGCCGGCGCCAACAACCGCCGGGACCGGGAGACCCTCCGCGAGCAGCCGCTGCAGTACGGCGATC
>CAYQPL010000141.1:5167-8700 GCA_964419395.1 uncultured Phenylobacterium sp.
GCTGCTCATCCTGGACGAGCCCACCAACCACCTCGACCTCGACTCGCTGGCCGCGGTCGAGGCGGCGCTGCGCGGCTATGACGGCGCGCTCCTGATCGTCAGCCACGACCGCGACGTCCTGGCGGGCGTGGGCGTCGAGCGGGAGATCGCCCTCTAGGTCCGGCCGACGACCCGGAAGACGCCGTTGGCCCGCGCGCAGGGCTGCCCGTCGGCGGTGACGAAGGCCTGGGCGAAGCACAAGGTCGCCCCGAGCTTGGCGAAGGTCGTCTCGAAGGCCAGCCACTGGCCCATCCGGGCGGCGGCCAGGAAGTCGAGACCGAGGTTCACCGTCACCAGGGAACGGTCGTCGCCGAGCTTCTGCGCACAGGTCAGGCCCATGGCGTTGTCCGCCAGCGCCATCAGGAGGCCGCCATGCACGAAGCCGCGGCCATTGGCGTGGGCGGGCCGCGCCTGCAGGCCCAGGACGACGGCCTCGTCCGTACGACGGACGAAGAGCGGCTCCCAGGGCGCCGTCAGCGGACTCTTGCGGTCGTGCGGGACGAAGCCCTCGGGCGGGGCGATGTCAGCATCCATGGCCGCCCCCTCACGCCGCCAGCCGGGCGAGGTTTTCAAGCGTCAGGACGCAGGCCTCGGCGGCCTCGGCGCCCTTCACCCGGAAGTGGCTTTGGAAGAAGTCGCGGTGGAGGGCGTGCTCATGGAAGTGGTGCGGCGTCAGGACGACCGAGAAGACCGGAATCTCGGTGGCCAGCTGCACCTGCATCAGGGCGGCGATCACCGTCTCGGCGACGAAGTCGTGGCGATAGACGCCGCCGTCGACCACGAAGCCGGCCGCCACCACGGCGGCGTAGCGGCCGGTGCGGGCCAGGCTCTGGGCGTACAGTGGGATCTCGAAGGCGCCCGGCGCCTCGAAGCGGTCGATCTGATGGGCGGCGAAGCCCTTCTGCGCCATGGCGTCGAGGAAGCCGGCATGGGCCTCGTCGACGATCTCGCGATGCCAGAGCGACTGGACGAAGGCGATGCGGGCGGCGCGATAGGCGCCGTTGGCGGTGGGCAGTTCGTAGGCGGCTTGGGTCATGGTCTTCCCCTGAACGGGTTTCGAGAACCACGACTCAGGGGATCGCCGGCGCCCACGCGGAGTCGGACTCCGGCCGTGCGCCAGCGGTTCTCATAACCGGACTATGACCGTCGGCCCCGGGATCGCACCGGGTCTGCTCGTCCCTGGAGCGGTGAGGCTCCAGGCGCCCGCGGGCTCGTCCCGACCGAGGCCGGGCATTACCGCCGGTGGGGAGTTTCACCCCGCCCTGAGAACGCAGGTCGCCGGAACGGCCCGGCGACGCGACCAGCTTAGGCCCGACAGCCCCGCTCAAACAAGTGTTCGGATGCTCAGGCGCGCTGGTTCAGGGTGATGGCGCTGGCCGAGCGGTTCGCCGTCTGGGAGGACTGGGGGCCGTAGCCCGTGGCTTGGCCGCGCTGGGTGGCCACTTCGTCGGCGATCGCCTTGACCAGGCCCTCGGTGATCGTCCGGGCCGCGTTGATGGCCCGTCCCTGGCGCGCGAGCACCGCGTCGAAGGCTTCCGTGGCCCGGACCAGGCGGGTCCGCTGGGCGAGGGAGGCGGCGGCGACCAGTCCCGGAGCGGCGCGCACCCGCGCCGATTCGTGGCGATAGACATTGGCCAGCCGCGTCGTCTCCTCCAGCTCGGCCGCGGTGTCCTGCGGCCGGCCGTCCTCGAAGCTCTGGGCGCTGCGGGCGACCAGTTCGGTCAGCCGCTCGGTCAGGATGATCAGTTGGTCGACGCGGTCCTGCGCGTCGGAGGCGGCGATCGCCATGTCGGTTACTCCTGCTCCAGGCCCTGCAGCTTCAGCATCTCGCGGGCGACGGTGTCGGCGATGCCGATCCCGCCCGACTTGGTCGTCTCCTCGGCGAAGGCCTCGGTCAGGAACGACCGGAACATGGCCTCGCCCTGGCCGCCGCCGAAGGGGGCGGCGGTGTCGGTGGCGGTGAACATCTGCTGCATCATGATGCTCAGGAACGAGGCCTCGAACTCCTGGGCGGTCTTCTCGATCTGGCCGCGCTTGGCCAGGTCGGCGGCGGTCGTCCCGGCGGCCGGGGCGGCGGTAATGGGGGCGGCGACGGCGGAGAGGGCGCTCATCACATCACCTCGATGTCGGCCTGGAGGGCGCCGGCGGCCTTGATGGTCTGCAGGATGGAGATCATGTCGCGCGGCGTGACGCCCAGCGCGTTGAGGCCGGACACCAGGTTCGACAGGGAGGCGCCGCTCTGGACCGTTAGGAACTGCTTGCCGCGTTCCTCCTCGACGCTGACCTCGCTCTGCGGGACGACCGCCGTCTGGCCCTGGCTGAACGGCGCGGGCTGGCTGACCGCCGGGCTCTCCTGCACCTTGATCGTGAGGTTGCCCTGGGCGATGGCGACCGTGGAGACCCGCACGTTCTCGCCCATGACGATGACGCCGGAGACCTCGTCGATGACCACCTTGGCCGGGGCGTCGGGATTGACCGCCAGGTTCTCGACCTGGGCCATGAAGCTGGTCATGTCCTGCCCCGCCGGCGGACGCACCGCGACCACGGTCGGGTTCTGCGCGTAGGCGGTGCCGGGATAGGCGCGGTTGACCGCATCGGCGATGCGGCGGGCGGTGGTGAAGTCCGGATTGCGCAGCGTCATGCGCATCTGGCCCATTGAGGCGAGCTGGAAGCCCAGCTCCCGCTCCACCAGCGCGCCGCCGGCGATGCGGCCGGCGGTGGGCACGCCCTTGGAGATCGAGGAGCCCGAAGCGCCGGAGGCGGAGACCGAGCCGGTCTGCACCGTGCCTTGCGCCACCGCATAGGCCTCGCCGTCGGCGCCGAGCAGCGGCGTGACCAGCAGGGTGCCGCCCTGCAGGCTCTTGGCGTCGCCCATGGCCGAGACCGTGGCGTCGATGGGGGAGCCGGCGGCGGCGAAGGCGGGCAGGCGGGCGGTGACCATGACGGCGGCCACGTTCTTGGTGTTCAGGTTGGCGTCGCGGGTGTTGACCCCCAGCCGCTCGAGCATGGCTTCCAGGCTCTGGCGGGTGAAGGGGGCGTTGCGCAGCGAGTCGCCGGTGCCGTTCAGGCCGACGACGATGCCGTAGCCGACCAGCATGTTCTCGCGCACCCCCTCGAACTCGACAATGTCCTTGATGCGCGAGGCGGCCAGGCTCGGGCCGGCGACGAGGCTGGCGGCGACCAGGACGGCGCTGAACAGTCGGAGGGGGCGAAGCATGGGCGACCTGCGGACGGCGTGAAGACTCGGCGTCCGCCCATGCGACAGCCGTGCCAGAGCGCCCTGTCGCGAAAACTCCAAAGGAATCAGGGAATGAAGCCCTGGCGAGGGCGGCGGCGAGCGGCCGGGTGCAGAAATTGCCCGGCATTAACCATACCCTAAGCGCGGCGGCTGAGAGTGCCGGCGAGGTTCCTTGCGAGTGGTGTGGGGCGCATGAAGATCAGTGGTGCGGGCGGCGCGGGCGCGGCTTCGGGGCCGGGGCGGACCAAGGGCGCGG
>CAYQPL010000142.1:0-8696 GCA_964419395.1 uncultured Phenylobacterium sp.
GTTTCGAGCAGCTGCGCGCCGCCCAGGGCCCGGCGCCGGCGACCCAGGTGGTGCGCGAGCAGTCCGACTACTATCACGCCACCAAGCCGACGATCTTCAACGCCCTGATCAACACGATCGACCTGGCCCAGCTCGCCCAGCTGGACGCCAAGGCGGCGGCCGAGGAGATACGCGACATCGTCGCCGAACTGGTGGCGATCAAGAACGTCTCGATGTCCATCTCCGAACAGGAGAGCCTGGTCCAGGACATCATCAACGATGTCCTCGGCTACGGACCGCTGGAGCCCCTGCTCGGCCGCGACGACATCGCCGACATCATGGTCAACGGGGCCTCGCGCGTATTCATCGAGGTGGGCGGCAAGGTCCAGCTGACCAATGTCCGCTTCCGCGACAACGCCCAGCTGATGAACATCTGCCAGCGGATCGTCAGCCAGGTGGGCCGCCGGGTCGACGAAAGCTCGCCCATCTGCGACGCCCGCCTGCCCGACGGCAGCCGCGTCAACGTGATCGCCCCGCCGCTGGCCCTGGACGGCCCGACCCTGACCATCCGGAAGTTCCGGAAGGACAAGCTGACCATGAAGGACCTGGTGGAGTACGACTCCATCACCCCCGAAGGGGCGCGGGTCCTGGGCGTCATCGGGGCCTGCCGCTGCAACGTGCTGATCTCGGGCGGCACGGGCTCGGGCAAGACGACCCTGCTCAACACGCTCACCGCCTTCATCGACCCCACCGAACGGGTCGTGACCTGCGAGGACGCCGCCGAACTGCAGCTGCAGCAGCCGCACGTGGTGCGCCTGGAGACCCGGCCGCCGAACCTTGAGGGCCAGGGCCAGATCACCATGCGCGACCTGGTGAAGAACTGCCTGCGGATGCGCCCCGAACGCATCATCGTCGGCGAGGTCCGCGGCCCCGAGGCCTTCGACCTGCTGCAGGCGATGAACACCGGCCACGACGGCTCCATGGGCACCCTGCACGCCAACAGCCCGCGCGAGGCGGTCAGCCGCCTGGAATCGATGATCACCATGGGCGGCTACGGCCTGCCCTCGAAGACCATCCGCGAGATGATCGTCGGCTCCATCGACGTGATCATCCAGGCCGCCCGCCTGCGCGACGGCTCGCGCCGGATCACCCACGTCACCGAGGTGGTCGGGCTGGAAGGCGACGTGATCATCACCCAGGACCTGATGGTCTACGAGATCACCGGCGAGGACGCCGATGGCAAGGTGGTGGGCCGGCACCGGTCCACCGGCATCGCCCGTCCGCGGTTCTGGGACCGCGCCCGCTACTACGGCCTCGAGCGCGAACTCGCCGAGGCCCTGGACGCGGCCGAATGAGTCCGGTCCTTCTGTCCATCCTGGCGGCGGTTCTCGGCTTCGTGGCCATCGCCGGCTTCGGCTTCGCCCTGGCGGGCCAGAGTCCGGGTCAGGCGCGGGCGGCCAAGCGCGCCCAGGCCATCGTCGGCCGCGAGCCGCGGGACGCCAAGTCGCGCCGCGGCGCCGTCAGCGCCCAGGACCAGCGCCGCAAGCAGATCCTCCAGAGCCTGAAGGAGGAGGACAAGCAGAAGAAGAAGGCCTCGCTGTCGATCTCGGCCCGGCTGCAGCAGGCCGGCCTGTCGATCAATACGCGCACCTTCTGGATCATCAGCGCCGGCCTGGGGCTCGCCGTCTTCATGATGGCGGCCCTGCTGGGCCAGGCGGCCTATGTCGGCCTGGGCCTGGGCTTCGCCGCCGGCTTCGGCCTGCCGCGCTGGGTGGTCGGCATGCTCGCCCAGCGCCGCATCAAGAAGTTCGTCGAGGCCTTTCCCGACGCCATGGACATCATCGTGCGCGGCATCAAGTCGGGCCTGCCGGTCAATGACAGTCTGCGCGTCATCGGGGCCGAGGCGCCCGAACCCCTGGCCGGCGAGTTCAAGCGCATGGTGGAGAACACCGGCATGGGCGTCTCGGTCGATCAGGCCGTGGAGCGCATGTACGAGCGCATGCCGGCGCAGGAGGTGCGCTTCTTCGGCATCGTTCTGGGCATTCAGCAGAAGACGGGCGGCAACCTGGCCGAGGCCCTGGCCAACCTGTCGACCGTGATCCGCGCCCGCAAGCTGATGCGCGAGAAGATCAAGGCGCTGTCGGGCGAGGCGGTGGCCTCGGCCTTCATCATCGGCGCCCTGCCGCCCGGCGTGATGATCATCATCAGCATGCTCTCGCCCGACTACATGTCGCCGCTGTTCACCGACCCGCGCGGCCGCATCATCCTGGGCGGCGGCGCCCTGCTGATGGGCCTGGGCATCTTCGTCATGCGCCGCATGATCAACTTCAAGTTCTGAGGCGCGGGCGATGAACCTCGGCGCCTTCACCGACCCGCAGAACCTGCTGGCCGTCTTCGTGGCCATCGTGACCTTCGCCACCCTCGTCACCCTGGCCGGGCCGCTGATGCATCGCAACGGCCTGGAGGCGCGGCTCAAGTCCGTCTCGACCCGGCGCGAGGAACTGCGCCGCAAATCGCGGGAGGCGCTGGCCGCCGCCCGCGGGGGCGGCACCCTGCGCCACACCGACGAGGGCCTCTACAAGCGGGTGGTGGAGCGGCTCGAACTGTCGCGCCTGCTGGAGGATCCGCAGGTGGTGGACAAGCTGGCCCAGGCCGGCTTCCGCGGGCCGCGGCCGGTCTCGACCTTCTACTTCTTCCGCTTCGTCCTGCCCTTCGCCTTCGCCGCGGCGGTGGCCTTCTATCTGTTCGTGGTCAACGACTTCGGCCTGTCGGGCATGATGCGCGTGGCCGCCACCATGGCAGGTCTGACGCTGGGCTACTACGCGCCCAACATCTACATCACCAACATCGCCCAGAAGCGGCGCGAATCCATCGTCGGCGCCTTTCCCGACGCCCTGGATCTGCTGCTGATCTGCGTGGAATCGGGCATGTCGATCGAGGCCGCCATCCAGAAGGTGAGCCAGGAGATCGGCGGCGCCTCCATCGAGCTGGCCGAGGAACTGACCCTGCTGACGGCGGAGCTCTCCTACCTGCCCGAGCGGCGACAGGCCTATGAGGGCCTGGCCCGGCGGACCAACCATCCGGGCATCAAGTCGGTGGCCACGGCCATGATCCAGGCCGAGCGCTACGGCACGCCCCTCGGCTCGGCCCTGCGGGTGATGGCCAAGGAGAACCGCGACATGCGCCTGGCCGCCGCCGAGAAGAAGGCCGCCCAGCTGCCGGCCAAGCTCACCGTGCCGATGATCCTGTTCTTCCTGCCGGTGCTCTTCCTGGTGATCCTCGGGCCCGCCGTGCTGCGGGTGATCGACATCATGGGCAGCAACGCCGCGCCCGGCTGAGGCCGGGCGGCGCGCCGCGCCACGGAACCTCGCCTCAATGGCCCTGGCTGAGGGAGTCCCAGGACCGTCCCGCGCCGGCGGCCGGCGCGCTGGCGGCGCGCAGATAGGCGAGGTTGGCGGCGACCGCCTGCGGCGGCAGGTCCTGCCGCGCCAGGGCCTCGGCCTCGGCGAGGCGGCCCTGCAGGCCCAGGATCAGGGCCAGGTTCTGCCGCGCCGTGGGCGTCGCCTCCGGCTGGGCGACCGCCTGGCGCAGCAGGGCCTCGGCCTCGGCCGTCCCGCCGCGGGCGGCCTGGAACATGGCCAGGTTGGACAGCACCGCCGGATTCTGCGGCGCCAGCGCCAGAGCCCGGCGATGGGCGGCCAGCGCCTCGGCGTCGCGTTCGGCCTGCTCGTAGGCCACCGCCAGCAGGAAGGGCGCGCGCCAGTCGCCCGGCGCCAGCGTCTCGGCGCGGGCCGCCGGCTTGACCGCATAGAAGCCCTGGCCGCGCGCCAGATGGGCCCGGGCGATCTCCAGCAGGACCTCGACATTGTCCGGGGCGATCACGGCCAGACGCTCGGCCGTGGCGGCGGCCTCCTCGGCCTTGCCCATGTCGCGCAGGGCGCGGGCGAGGCCAAGTCCCGCCGCGATATCGGTGGGGTCGAGCGTCGCCTCGCGGGCCCAGAAGGCGGCGCGGGCCTGCGGACCCATGCGCCCGGCCAGCGCGCGCGCCGGCGGCGGGGCCCGTCCGGCGGCCGCCTCGGCCGGGGCGGCGGGCGCCGAGGCCGAAGGGGCGGGCTCGGCCTTGGGCCGCAAACCGAAGGCGGCCGCCGGCGCGGCGAGGCCGAGGCTCAGCGTGAGGGCGGTTGCGGCGAGAGCCGACATGCGACACATGACGAGGGAGCCTCCGAGCATTCCGGCCATTGTTCCCGGACCGCTTAAAGGAAGCGTTAAGCATAAAATTCCGAGGGCCCGACCATGTCCGACGTCATCCTGGAAGCCGCCGACGGCCCGGTGATCCCCGTCCACCTGCTGCGCGAGGGCGAGGCGGACGCCGCGCTGTCGGCCGCCGGCGCGCTGGCCCAGGGTCTGGCCAAGGCGCAGGACTTCAAGGCCAAGGCCGGCCAGGTGCTGATCGTGCCCGACGCCTCCGGCGCGACGGAGCGGGTGCTGTTCGGCCTGGGGAGCGCCCGCGCCTCCGGCGTCCGCGCCCTGGCCGCCCGGCTGCCGGCCGGGACCTATCGACTGGCGCAGCGCCCCGAAGACATCTCCGCCGACGAGGCGGCGCTGTCCTTCGCGCTGGGGAGCTACCGGTTCGACCGCTACAAGAAGAAGCCCGACGACCGGCCGCGCCTGGTCGCCGAAGGCGCCGACGTGCAAGCGGTCAAGGCCATGGCGCACGCCTGCGCGCTCGCCCGCGACATGGTCAACACCCCGGCCAACGACATGGGTCCGCTGCAGATCGAGACCATCGCGCGCGAGATCGCCGAACAGTACGGCGCCGCCATCACCGTCGTGGCGGGCGAGGGCCTGCTGGAGGCCAACTATCCCGCCGTTCACGCGGTCGGCCGCGCCGCCGGGCCCGGTCGCGAGCCGCGGATGATCGAGCTGTCCTGGGGCGAGGCGGGCCGCCCCCTGGTGGCGATCATCGGCAAGGGCGTCGTCTTCGACACCGGCGGCCTCGACATCAAGCCGGCCGGCGCCATGCGGCTGATGAAGAAGGACATGGGCGGGGCGGCCCACGCCCTGGCGCTGGCGCGGATGGTCATGGCGGCCAGGCTGCCGGTGCGGCTCCTGGTCCTGACGCCGGCCGTGGAGAACGCCATCGCCGGCGACGCCATGCGGCCCGGCGACGTGCTCGACTCCCGCAAGGGCCTGACCATCGAGGTCGGCAACACCGACGCCGAGGGCCGGCTGATCCTGGCCGACGCCCTGACGCGGGCGGCCGAGCTGAAGCCCGACCTGACCATCGACCTGGCCACCCTGACCGGGGCGGCGCGTGTGGCGCTCGGGCCGCAGCTGCCGCCCTTCTTCACCGACGACGAGGCGCTGGCCGGCCAGATCGCCGCCGCGGCGGAGGCGGTCGAGGACCCGCTGTGGCGCCTGCCGCTGTGGAAGCCCTACGCCGAGGCGCTGGACAGCGACGTGGCCGACATGAAGAACGACGCCGATCCCTGGGCGCAGGCGGGCGCGGTCACGGCCGCCCTCTTCCTGCAGCGCTTCGCGCCCGAGGGGCCGTGGGTCCATCTGGACATCTTCGCCTGGAATCCGCGCGCCAAGCCGGGCGTGCCGGCCGGCGGCGAGGTGATGGCCATCCGCGCCCTCTTCCGCATGCTCCAGGACCGGTTCGCATGAGCCGCGACCCCCGCCTGACCCTGGCGCGCCCCGACCTCGCGGCCGAGGATCTCCAGGGCCTGGTGGCGGCCCAGGCCTTCGCCGCCCGCCGGCCTTTCGTCTGCCGGGCGCCGGCGACGGCGGTGCGGAAGACGGCGGCGCCGGACGCCGAACAGGTCGACCAGCTTCTCTACGGCGAACGCTTCGACGTGCTGGCCGAGGCCGACGGCTTCGCCTGGGGGCAGGCCGCCCGCGACGGCTATGTCGGCCATGTGGCGCTCGCCGACCTGGGTTGCCCCGGCGCGCCGCCGACCCACCGGGTCTCGGCCCTGCGGACCTACGCCTTCGCCGCGGCCAGCATCAAGGCGCCGGCCACGGGGCCGTTCAGCCTGGGAGTCCTCGTCTGCGCGACGGCGGAGGAGGGCCGCTTCCTGCGCGACGATCAGGGCGCCTGGTTCGTGCGCGAACACCTGGCGCCGATCGGCCTGGGCCATGCGGACGACCCGGCCGAGGTGGCCGAGACCTTTCTCGGCGCCCCCTATCTGTGGGGCGGACGCGAGAGCCTGGGCCTCGACTGCTCGGGCCTCGTCCAGCAGGCCCTGCTCGCCTGCGGCCGCGCCTGTCCGCGCGACACCGACCAGCAGGAGGCTGCCTTCGCGGCCGAAATCCCGCGTGAGGCGCTGCGCCGGGGCGACCTCGTCTTCTGGCGCGGCCATGTGGGGATGATGCTGGACGGCGAACGGATGATCCACGCTAACGCCCACCACATGGCCGTGGCGATCGAGGCGCTGGACACGGCGATCGCCCGCATCGACGCGGCCGGCTCCGGCCCGCCGACCAGCTACCGCCGGCCCTGATCTGCCCCGCCAAAGAAAAAGCCCGGCGCCAGGGCCGGGCTTCTCCAGGATTGGTTGTTCGCTCGCCTCAGGCGGCCGAGGTCTCCGCGGCGGCCTCGGCCGGCGCTTCGCCCTCGGCCGGGGCGGCGGCTTCGCCTTCGGCGGCGGCCTCACCCTCGGCGGCGGCGCCTTCCTCGGCGGCCGGGGCGACCGGGTTCGGGGCCGGGAAGGGGATCTTCCCGCCCTGGGAATGCAGATAGGCGATGACGTTGATCAGCTCTTCGCGGCGCTTCAGGCCGACGAAGGTCATCTTGGTGCCGTTGATGTAGCGCTGCGGCGCTTCCAGGAAATGGCCCAGCTCCTCGAAGGTCCAGACCGGCGCCTCTTCGCCATGGGCGACCATGGCCGGCGAATAGGAGAAGCCGGGATGGACGGCCGGGTGGGCGCCCACCACGCCGAAGAGGTTCGGGCCGGTGCCGTTGGCGCCGCCCTGGTCGATGGTGTGGCAGCTGCGGCACTTGGCGAAGGAGGCCTCGCCCGCCGCGACGTCGGCCGCTGGCAGAACCGTGCCCCAGTCGATCGGCGCCTCGGCCTCGGCCGCGCCGCCCGTCTCCTCGGCGACCTCGATGGCGTAGCCCGCCTTCTCCGGCTCGTGATGCGCAAAAACGATGCTGGAAGCTTCTCGGAGGCCGAATACAGCCAAGCCCGTCGCCAGCAGCGCGCCGGCGACCTTGTTGAACGTAAGGTCGCTCATAGTCTTAGATTCGGCCCTCTTTGAGGCCGGTCGTCGATAACCGGCATACGCGCGGGAATCTCCCCGCCCCTTATTGCGCCAGCGTCTCTTACACGCTACCGGCGCTCGTGCAACCGGCCAGTTCGTCGCTGGCGCCCGAGCCCAGCGCAGAGCCGACCCGATGAAGCCCATCGTCCTGATTCCCGCCCGCATGGCCGCCGCGCGGCTTCCGGGCAAGCCTCTGGCCGATATCGAAGGTCTTCCGATGATCGTCCGTGTGCTGCGTCAGGCGCAGGCCGCCGACGTCGGCCCGGTGGCCGTGGCGGCCGGCGATCGCGAGATCGTCGCGGCGGTGGAAGAGGCCGGCGGAAGGGCCGTGCTGACCGATCCGGACCTGCCCTCGGGCTCCGACCGCATCCTGCGCGCCCTGGCCGAACTCGATCCGGAGGGCCGCCATGATGTGGTGGTGAACCTGCAGGGCGACATCCCCTTCGTGGCGCCCCAGGTGGTCCGCGCCTGCGTCGACCTGCTGGCCCGCGAGCCGGCCTGCGATCTCTCGACCATCGTGGTCGCCGAGAGCGACCCGGCCGAACGCTCCAATCCCGACATTCCCAAGGCCGTGCTGGCCATGGCGCCGGACGGCCGCTCGGGCCGGGCCCTCTATTTCACGCGCTCCGTCCTCTATGGCGACGCGCCGGTGTGGCTGCATCACGGGGTCTATGGCTATCGGCGCGAGGCGCTGGAGCGCTTCACCGCCGCGCCCCCCTCGCCGCTGGAGCTGCGCGAGCGTCTGGAGCAGTTGCGGGCGCTGGAGATGGGGATGCAGATCTGGGCCGCCGTCATCGACGAGGCGCCCATCTCGGTGGACAACCCCGCCGACCTGGAACGCGCGCGGGCCCACGCCCGCCGGCTGGACGAGGATAGCCAATGAGCAAGGGCCAATGACCAAGGGACGCATCGCCTTCCAGGGCGAGCTGGGCGCCAACAGCCACGAGGCCTGCGCCACCTATTTCCCCGACTACGAGCCGGTCCCGCACCCGACCTTCGACGAGGCCTTCGAGGCCATCAAGTCGGGCGACTGTCAGCTGGGCCTGATCCCGGTGGAGAACTCCATCGCCGGGCGCGTGGCCGACGTGCACCACCTGCTGCCCAATTCCGGGCTGAAGATCGTCGGCGAGAAGTTCAAGCCGATCCGCTTCCAGCTGATGGTCAATCCGGGCGTGAAGCTGGAGCAGGTGAAGACCGTCCAGTCCATGGCCATCGCCATCAGCCAGTGCAAGCGGACCGTCCGGCGCCTGGGCCTGAAGGCCGAGCCGGTGGGCGACACGGCCGGCGCCGCGCGCCTCCTGGCCCAGAATCCCGACCCGACACGGGCGGCCATCTCGCCGGCCCTGGCGGCGGAGATCTACGGGCTGGAGATCCTGCTGCGCGACATCGAGGACGAGCGGCACAACACCACCCGCTTCCTGGTGATGACGGCCGAGGCCGAACCCGAGCCG
>CAYQPL010000143.1:0-2579 GCA_964419395.1 uncultured Phenylobacterium sp.
CATCACCTATTTCGCGCCCCAGGCCGCCCGCCTGCTCGGCGCGTGAGCTCACCGCGGCCCATCGAGATCGTGGCCGCCGTCCTTCGCGACGAGGCCGGCCGCATCCTGACCGTCCGCAAGCAGGGCGCGCAGCGTTTCATGCTGCCGGGTGGCAAGCGCGAGCCCGGCGAGGCCGACCTGGTCGCCCTGGCCCGCGAACTGCAGGAAGAGCTCGGCCTGAGCCTTGTCGCCGGTTCGGCGCGCCGGCTCGGCCGCTTCGAAGCGGACGCGGCCAACGAGCCGGGCCGCCGGGTCGCGGGCGTCATCTTCGAGGCCGAGGCGCGGGGCGCGCCGGCTATCGCCGCGGAAATCGCCGAAATGCGGTGGCTGGCGCCGGAGCCGCCCTTTCCCGTCCCGCTGGCGCCCCTGCTCGAGTTCGAAGTCCCGCCGCGGATCTAAGGAGCCGCGTCGCTGAAGAAGCGGCTCTCCTCGTCGTGTACGGGCAGGCGGATCAAGCGCACGAACCGCAGGACGAGCATTTCCAGCACGCGGATCGACCCCGGGTTGACCGGCTTGGTGATGGCCACGATGCGCGGCGTTCCGAGCCGCTCGCGCGCATCGCGGATCGCGGCTTCGGCCGCCTCATAGGCGTAGCCCCGGCCCCAATAGGGTTCGAGGAAGGCGTAGCCGATGTCGGGATCCTCAAGCCCCTCGCGGCGCACCAGACCGCAGACGCCGACGCCCTCCCCCGTCTCCCGCAGGCTGACGCGCATCATGCCATAGCCGTGCTCGGCCCAGCAGGCGACCGGCCCGGCCTCCAGATAGGCCCGCGCCGCCGCCTCCGTCCGGACGCCGCGATCGCCGATGTTCTCCAGAAACCCTGGGGCGTTGAGCACGGCGAGCATGAAGGCCGCGTCGTCGGCGCACAGCGGCGTCATGCGCAGGCGCGGCGTTTCCAGCACCAGGTTCAAGAGGCCGTCTCCAGGCGCGCCGCCAGGCTGGAGGTGTCCCAACGCCCGCCGCCCATGGCCTGGACCTCGGCGTAGAAGCCGTCGACCAGCCGGGTGACGTCCAGCCGGGCGCCGTTCTCGGCGGCTTCGTCGAGAACCAGGCCGAGGTCCTTGCGCATCCAGTCGACGGCGAAGCCGAAGTCGAACCGCCCCTCGGCCATGGTCTTCCAGCGGTTGTCCATCTGCCAGGACTGGGCCGCGCCCTTGGAGATCGCCTCATAGACCTCGGCCGGGTCGAGCCCTGCCCGTCGCGCGAAATGGAGGCCTTCGGAGAGCCCCTGGACGAGGCCGGCGATACAGATCTGGTTGACCATCTTGGTCAGCTGGCCGGCGCCGGCCGGCCCCATCAGCCGGACCGCCTTGGCGAAGTGCCCGACAACGGGCGCGGCGCGCGCGAAGGCGGCCGGAGCGCCGCCGCACATGACGGTCAGTTGACCGGTCTCGGCGCCCGCCTGGCCGCCGGAGACCGGCGCATCGATGAAGGCGCGGCCTTGCGCATCGCAAAGGGCGGCCATCTCGCGGGCGACCTTCGCCGAGGTCGTGGTGTGGTCGACGACGATCCCGCCGGCGGCCAGGCCCGGCAGGGCCTCGGCGACCACGCTGCGGACATCGTCGTCATTGCCGACGCAGAGGAAGAAGATCTCCGCGCCTTCGGCCGCCTCCCGCGCCGAGCCGCAGGCCCGGCCCGCGTGCGTCTCGGCCCAGCGGCGCGCCTTCTCGGGACTACGGTTAAAGACGGCGACCTCGTGGCCTGCCGCGGCCAGATGGCCCGCCATCGGAAAGCCCATCACCCCAAGACCCGCAAACGCCAGCTTCATCGACCGCTCCTCAACGCAAAACGCAACACCATCTTAACGAGGCCCTGCGCAACCTCCCGCCCAATAGCGTTAATGCGGGGTCGCGTCATGGCGGTGGGCGAAGCGCCGATCGTTATCAAGAAGGTGAAGAAGAGCGCCGGCCACGGCCACCACGGCGGCGCCTGGAAGGTGGCCTATGCCGACTTCGTCACCGCGATGATGGCCTTCTTCCTGCTGATGTGGCTGATCAACACCACCAGCCCAGAGCAGAAGCGCGGCATCGCCGACTATTTCGCCCCGGCCAGCGTCTCCTCCACCACCTCCGGCGCCGGAGGCATCCTGGGCGGCACCGCCCTGGGCTCCGACGGCGCCAAGTCGTCCGGCTCGATGTCGATCATGGAGCAGATGTCCCCCGAATCGCCCAACCCCGAAGAGGACGGCGAGACCCAGGACACGGCGTCCAAGAGCCGGCTTCAGGATGCGGCGACCGAGGCCCTGCGCGAAGCGCTGCAGAAGCGCGAGGAGGCGGCCTTCGAATCCGCCGCCCAGTCCCTGCGCCAGGCGCTGCAGGACATGCCCGAGCTGGCCGAACTGTCGAAGAACATCATCATCGACCAGACCCCGGAAGGCCTTCGCATCCAGCTGGTCGACCAGGAAGGCCGCTCGATGTTCGCCGAGGGCGCGGCCCAGCCCAACGACCGCGCCCGCCTGCTGCTGCGCGCCGTGGCCAAGGTCATCAACCAGTTGCCGAACCGGATCAGCATCTACGGCCATACCAGCGTGAACATGAACG
>CAYQPL010000143.1:2589-8516 GCA_964419395.1 uncultured Phenylobacterium sp.
CCGATTCCGCCCGCAAGGTGCTGCAGGGCGCCGGCGTCGACGCCGATCGCGTCTATCAGGTTTCCGGCAAGGCGAACTCCGAGCCGCTCTACCCGGACGACCCCACCCTGCCGGGCAACCGGCGGATCGCCATCGTGCTGCTGCGCGAGGCGCCGGTGCTGCCGCCCGACATCACCCCGTAGGTCCTGCGGCCAATCGGCCCGGCCCCCTGATCACCGAAATGTGTCGGCTTGCCTGACGCTCCCGCATGCCCCCTAATCACTGTCCCACACGGGGTTAGAGGGCGAACGCAAGGTCCGTGACGCAGCATTTCCCGACGCGACAGCTGAGGTTCTTCCTGACCGCGCCGTCGCCCTGCCCGTACCTGCCCGGGCGCTTCGAACGGAAAGTCTTCGCCCACCTGCCCCTGGCCGACGGGCCCAGCGTCAATGACGCCCTGACCCAGATCGGCTTCCGCCGCTCCCAGAACATCGCCTATCGGCCCGCCTGCGAGTCCTGCCTGGCCTGCGTCTCGGCCCGCCTGCCGGTCTCCGACTATGTCTTCTCCCGCTCGGAGCGGCGCACGCTCGCCCGCAACGCCGACATCGACCGCTCGGTGGTCGAGGCCGAGGCCACCTTGGAGCAGTTCGACCTGCTGCGCGCCTATCTGTCCGCCCGGCACGCCGACGGCGGCATGGCCGAGATGACCTGGCCCGATTATGTGGCCATGGTCGAGGACACGGCGGTCCGCACCCATCTGGTGGAATACCGGCTGAGGTCGGCTGACGGCGGGCCCGGCGACCTGATCGCCTGCGCCCTGATCGACCTGATGGGCGACGGGCTGTCCATGGTCTACAGCTTCTACGATCCCGGCTGCCCGCGGCGCAGCCTCGGCTCATTCATGATCCTGGACCACGTTGTCCAAGGCGCCATGCTGGGCCTGCCCTACGTCTATCTCGGCAACTTGGTCCGGGGGAGCGACAAGATGGACTACAAGGCCCGGTTCTCGCCCCTGGAACTGCTCCGGCCGGAGGGCTGGACACGGGGCGGCAGCCGCGAGGCGCTGCAGCCGGCCCGCGATCCGGAGACCTGAATCAGTCGCGGGAGTCCGCCAGGGTGAAGCCGAGCTTCAGGTGGACCTGGAAATGACGGACCTGACCGTCGGCGATCTCGCCGCGCGTCTCCATCACCTCGAACCAGCGCAGCTCGCGCATGGACTTGCCGGCCTCGGCCACCGCGTTGCGCACGGCGTCCTCGATCCCGGTTTCAGACGACCCGACGACCTCGACGACGCGATAGACATGGTCGGACATGGCGCTCTCCTCTGATCCGCGCCCGAAGCGGCGCTGGGCCTAAGCGCGCCGGACGCCGCTGGCGTTCCGGCCGCCCTCGCCGACCGTCCCCGGCGACGGCGACATCATCCCCAGACGGAACATGCGCCCGCGTCGACCGTTTCGCGGGCGCCTGATAGGTTCCGACTCATGTCCACCCGCCGATCCCGACCATGGCCCGCCAGCTGCGCCTGAGGCTTCAGAAAGCGCCCAGCTACCAGCGGTCGGAGTTCGCCGTCGGTCCTTCCAACGCCGCCGCCGTCGCGGTCCTGGACCGCTGGCCGGACTGGCCCGGCGGCGCCCTGGCGCTGATCGGCCCCGCGGGCGTCGGCAAGACCCACCTGGCCCAGGCGTGGCGCGCGCAGACCGGCGCAGCGCAGCTCGACCCGCGCTCCGGCGACACCGCCGAGGCCGGCCCGGTGCTGATCGAGGATCTCGACCGCGGCTTCGACGCCGAGTTCCTCTTCCACCGCATCAACATGGCCGGCCGTCCCGGCGGCGGGCTCCTGCTCACCGCCCGCACCCCGCCGTCGGCCTGGCGGGCCGAGCTGCCGGACCTGAGGTCCCGGCTGAACGCCCTGAGCGTGGCCGAGATCGAACCGCCCGACGACCGGGTTCTGGAGGTGCTGCTGCGGCGGCTGTTCGCCCAGCGCAACATCGCCCCGCAGGAGGACGTGGTCCCCTATCTCCTGCGCCGGATCGAGCGCTCGGCGGCGGCGGCGCAGGACATCGTGCGGCGCCTGGATGCGGCCTCCGGCGAGGATCATCGCCCCGTCTCGCGCGTGCTGGCCCGCCATATTCTTGAAAACGACACCGAGAATCTTGACCTTTTCGAGTGATGCTTCGTCTCTGACAGAGACTGCCGAGCCAGAGAGGCCATGATGACCTATGTCGCCCCAAGCCCCGCCGCCGGAGACGCCCGTCCCGCTGCGGCCCGGTCGTGGGACGAGGCGCTGGCCGGGTCCCCCGAACGGTTCTTCAACCGCGAGATCTCGTGGCTGGCCTTCAACGAGCGGGTGCTGTCGGAAAGCAAGAACCCCCGCCATCCGCTGCTGGAGCGGCTGCGCTTCCTGTCGATCTCGGCGAACAATCTCGACGAGTTCTACATGGTCCGGGTGGCCGGCCTGAAGGCCCAGGTCCGCGAACGCGTCCGCACCATCAGCCAGGACGGGCTGACCGCCTTCGAGCAGCTGGAGAAGGTCAACGCCGAGGCGGCGATGCTGATGACCGACCAGCAGAACCGCTGGCGCGAACTCCGGCGCGAACTGGCGGCCGAGGGGCTGAAGCTGGTCGAGGCCCACGAGGTCACCGCCGCGGAAAAGGCCAGCCTGGAAGAGGCCTTCCTGAGCCAGGTCTTCCCTATCCTGACGCCGCTGGCCATCGACCCGGCCCACCCCTTTCCCTTCATCCCCAACCTCGCCTTCTCGCTGGCCCTGACTCTGCGGCGCGAATCCGACGGGCGGAAGTTCAACGCCATGGTGCCGATCCCGGCCCAGGCGGCGCGCTTCTGGCAGCTGGAGGCGCCGCGCGGCGGCCGCCGGCCGACCAAGCCGCAGCGGCGGTTCGTGTCCCTCGAGGGCATGGTGGCGCTGTTCGTCGATCACCTCTTCCCCGGCTGCGAGGTGGAGGCGAGCGGCGTCTTCCGCCTGATCCGCGACTCCGACGTGGAGATCGAGGAAGAGGCCGAGGACCTCGTCCGGGAGTTCGAGGCCCGCCTGAAGCAGCGCCGGCTGGGCTCGGTGGTGCGGGTCGAGATCGAGGCCGCCATGCCCGAGGAGCTCCGCGGCTTCATCTGCGAAAACCTCAGCGCCCAGGCCGAGGACGTGATCCTCATCGACGGCCTGCTGGGCCTCGACGAGCTGTCCCAGCTCATTCCGCCGGATCGGCCGGAGCTGAAGTTCAAGCCTTTCGCCGCCCGCTTCCCCGAGCGGATCCTCGATCATGGCGGCGACTGCTTCTCGGCCATCCGCGAGAAGGACATCCTGGTCCACCATCCGTTCGAGAGCTTCGACGTGGTGGTCCAGTTCGTGCGCCAGGCGGCGCGCGATCCCAACGTCCTGGCGATCAAGCAGACCCTCTACCGCACCTCGTCGGACAGCCCCATCGTCGCGGCCCTGATCGAGGCGGCCGAAAACGGCAAGAACGTCACCGCCGTCATCGAGATCAAGGCGCGCTTCGACGAGGAGGCCAACCTGAAATGGGCGCGCGACCTGGAGCGGGCCGGCGTCCACGTCGTCTTCGGTTTCGTGGAGTACAAGACCCACGCCAAGCTCTCGGTGGTGGTGCGGCGCGAGGGCGACCAGGTCCGCACCTACTGCCACTACGGCACCGGCAACTACCATCCGATCACGGCGCGCATCTATACCGACCTGTCGCTGTTCACCAGCGACCCGGCCCTGGCGCGGGACTCCGCCCGCGTCTTCAACTTCATCACCGGCTACGCCCAGCCCTCGCGGCTGGAGAAGCTCTCCTTCTCGCCGGTGACCATGAAGCATGACCTCGTGGAGATGATCGCCCGGGAGGCCGAGAACGCTCGCGCCGGCAAGCCGGCCGCCATCTGGGCCAAGATGAACGCCCTGGTGGATCCGGAGGTGATCGACGCCCTCTACGCCGCCAGCCAGGACGGCGTGGCCATCGACCTGGTGGTCCGCGGCATCTGCTGCCTGCGCCCGGGCGTGCCCGGCCTGTCGGAGAACATCCGGGTCAAGAGCATCGTCGGCCGGTTCCTGGAGCACTCGCGGATCGTCGCCTTCGCCAACGGGCAGGCCATGCCCTCGGCCAAGGCGCGGGTGTTCATCTCCTCGGCCGACTGGATGCCGCGGAACCTGGACCGCCGGGTCGAGAGCCTCGTCCCCGTGGAAAACCCCACCGTGCACCAGCAGGTGCTGCAGCAGATCATGGTCGCCAACCTGAAGGACGAGGCGCAAAGCTGGACGCTGGACGCCGAAGGCGGCTATGCCCGGGACCCGAACTGGGACCATCCCAGCGCCTTTTCCGCGCACGAGTATTTCATGACCAATCCCAGCCTCTCCGGCCGAGGCCAACGCGTAAAGGACATGCCCCGCGCGATCGATCATGCCGCCGCCCGAAACTAGGGCGGAGGGGCGGCAGGCGGCCGTCATCGACGTCGGGTCGAACTCGGTCCGCCTGGTCATCTACCGGCTGGAAGGCCGGGCGATCTGGACCGTCTACAACGAGAAGGCGCTGGCGGGCCTGGGCCGCGACATGGCCCAGACCGGCCGCCTGTCCCCCCAGGGCGTCGACGTGGCCCTGACCGCCCTGCGCCGCTTCCGCGCCATCCTGCAGGACTGGAGCCAGACCGACGTGCTGGCCGTCGCCACGGCCGCCGTGCGCGACGCCTCCGACGGGCCCCAGTTCGCCGAACGCGTCCGTCGCGAGCTGGACCTGCCCCTGAGGATTCTGAGCGGCGAGGAGGAAGCCTACTACGCCGCAGCCGGCGTCCTGGCGGGAGAGCCCGGCGCCCGCGGCGTCGTCGGCGATCTGGGCGGATCGAGCCTGGAGCTGGTGCGGATCGAGGATGATGGCCCGGCCACCGGCGTGACCCTGCCCCTCGGCCCTCTGGCCCTGGGCGCGCCGGCCCCGCTCGACGCCGCGGAGATCCGTCGGACCGTGGAGCGCACCCTGGCGCCGGTGGCGGGGCGTTTCGGCGCGGGGGAGTTCCACGCCGTGGGCGGCAGCTGGCGCAATCTCGGCCTGCTGCACATGATCATGGCCGACTACCCCCTGCGGGTCGCCCACCAGTACGCCATGAGCCGGACGGAGGCCCTCGACCTGGCGCGCTTCGTCAGCCGCCAGTCCCGCTCTTCGCTGGAGCGCATCGAAGGCCTGTCGAAGAAGCGCTACGAGGCCCTGCCCTACGCCGCCATCGTGCTCGAGAGCCTGGTCGAGCAGCTGGGCCTGGAGCGGGTCGTCATTTCGGCCTTCGGCCTCCGCGAAGGCCTCCTGCTGGAATCGATGTCCGACGACGTCCGCCGGCGCGACCCCCTCCTTGAGGGCTGCGACGCCATGGCCGCCATGCGCGGCCTGTCGGCGGGGGGGCTTGTCCAGGCGCTGGAGGCCTGGGTCGCCCCCGTCTTCTCGCACCTGCCGCCGGTGTTCGGCGATGGCGCGGCGCGCCTGGTGGCCGCCGCCTGCCGCCAGGCCGACCTGGGCGGCCGGCTGCATCCGGACCACCGCGCCGAACTGGCCTTCGCCCAGGTGCTGCGCGCGCCCATCGCCGGCATGGATCACGCCGAGCGGTGCTTCCTGGCGCTGGCGGCCTTTTCCCGCCACAGCGCCTCGGGCGCCTTCCCGGAGGCCGACACCATCCTGCGGGTGCTGTCGGCGGAGCGGCGGGCCCGCGCGCGGGCGCTCGGCGCGGCCCTGCGCCTCGGCTGCGACCTCTCGGGGCGGAACGGCCAGCTTCTCGCGCGCTCGAAGCTCGAACTGGCCGGCGACCGCCTGCGCCTGACCGCCGCCGAGGGGTGGTCGGACCTTCTGCTCGGCGAGCAGACGGCCAAGCGCGCGGGCGCGCTGGCCTCCGCCCGCAAGGTGCGCCTGGAGCTGGACTAGGTGGTGGACTCATAAGCTCTGAGCCACAGTCGGGTTGAGGCGAGG
>CAYQPL010000144.1:0-8492 GCA_964419395.1 uncultured Phenylobacterium sp.
GAGGATGACGCAGCGCTGAAGCTGCGGTCACCGATAGCAAAAGGACATGCGGACTTAGACCCATTCTGCAACCGCCCCGGTTCCTAATACCCGATACCTAAAGCCAAGCTGCCGGGTGCTCGTCGCGGGGCAGTCGGGCTGGAGAGCGCCTATGCGTCGTCGACGCGCGAATCCGCATTGTTGATCTGCGTCGCGAGAGCCACGAGCAACTGTGCAGGAGCGAAGGGCTTCATCAGCATCGTGCTACCGGGGACGCCTTCGGATTCCCACTGATGGGAGCTTGCGCCGCTCATATAGACCACGGCGATGACTGGAGATATCCGGCGGGCCGCATGACCAACGTCCCAGCCCGTCATGCCACCGCCGAGATCGACGTCCGTGACCACGCCCGCAAATTCCCCTGGGCGGCTCTGCAAGACGTCGATCGCACCATCCCCATTGTTCGCGTACGCCACCTCAAAGCCCCCATCTTCAAGCGCGCCCTGCAGCAGGTCTCGAATAAGCGGCTCGTCTTCGACCAGCAGCACCTGGGGCAAGGCATTCGACTGCGCCATATGCACTAAGGCTCCGGGCCCACACGCAGGAGCCAGCATCCCGCTTTGTCGACTTCACGGCCAACGCGTCTTCACCCTCGTTGTTCGAGGGTTCTCTGAAGGCTCGCCGATCTGCTAAGGAGGCAATCAAGGTTGAGGCCTTCTCGGCTCGCTCGTCGTCGGCGCCAGGTGCACCTCCGAGTGCGCGTTAACGTTCAGCGCCGGAAGCCAAGCGCGCAGCGCGCCGCGGGACAACTCAAGCGGCGTAGAGCGCCTGGATCAGCGGGCAGCCAGGATCCTGCCCGGCGTCACAGGCCCGTACCGAGTCGGCCAGCACCCGCTCCATGCGCTTCAGGTCCGCGATCCGCCCGCGTACGTCCTCCAGGTGCGACGCCGCGAGGGCGCGCACCTCGCCACACGCGCTCTGCCCGCCCGCGGCGAGTCCGAGCAGGTTGCGGACGTCGTCGAGAGTGAAGCCCAGCTCTCGCGCCCGGCGCACGAAAGCCAGCCGGCCTACGTCTTCTGCACCATAGCTGCGGTAGCGGCCGCGGCGCGGCGGCGACGGCAAAAGCCGAATCCGCTCGTAGTAGCGGATCGTCTCGATGTTGCAGCCGGTGCGGCGTGAGAGCTCGCCGATGGGGATCGCCGCGCCAGCCATGGAGATCGCCTTTCAATTAGGGCTTGAGTCTGTAGTCGCTACAGATGGCATGCTGATCGGCATCAGACCAGGAGACAACGGCATGACGGCGAGCAGCGCGGCTCGAGCTCGACGAGAGAGACGGGGCGGCAGGCCCGCCGACACCGCCTTGAGCTGGACGGCGATGGCCGCCGCGGTAGGCGCGGTCTTCGCCTGGGCCGCATGCTGCGTTCTGCCGATGTCATTGGCCCTGACCGGCCTCGGACTGGGCGGCCTGAGCTGGATCGCCGGTCAGCGCGCCTGGATCACGCTTGCCGCGCTGGGCGTGATCGGCCTGGGTTGGGGCCTGACTTGGCGGCGGGCGCGGATGTGCCGGACGCAAGGCGCCTGTCCCGCGCCTTCGCGGCTCGGGATCGGCTTACTCGCCGCGGCCACGCTCCTCGTCGTTCTGGCCTTGGTGTGGCAGCCGTTCGTCGAGCCCTGGGCCTTGGCCCTAATCCGGAGCGCCCGCGGATGAGCCAAATGCCGATCGAGCCCCGGTCCACGCTCACCTGTCCGCACTGCGGCCACCACGCGACAGAGACCATGCCGACCGACGCCTGCCAGTATTTCTACGACTGCCAGGGCTGCGGCTCCGTGCTGAAGCCCACGCCCGGCGACTGCTGCGTCTACTGTTCCTATGGCGACACGCCCTGCCCGCCGATCCAGCAGGGTGGCGGCAAGGCCTGTTGCGCCTGAGGCGGGCGATGGTGCGCACATCACTTGCACGCGCGGCCCGGCGGCCGACAATCTCGTTCCCCGGCGGTCTGGCGATCCCGGACTGGCGCGCGGTCACCTCGCCGAGCGCGCAGGACGCGCTGAGGGCTGTGTTCAGGGCCTTCATCGGCCCCAACTGGGGCGGGATGGATGAAGGCGAGGACCAAGTTCGGCGCGCAGTGCTTCAGGGCTATGTCGAGAGCGGCCGAGCGCCGACGCCGACCGAGATCGCGGCGATAGCGGGTCTTTCGTCTCACGAGGTCGCCTCGGCGTTGCAACGGCTGGCTAGTCGCGATCTGGCGACCCTCGACAGCGCCGGCCGCGTCAGCGGCGCCTATCCGTTCACCGACGCGCCCACAGAACATTGCGTCGAGACTAGCGGCGTCAGTGCGAACGTCATGTGCGCTATCGACGTGCTTGGGATCGGGGCCATGCTGGAGCGGGACTGCCGCGTCCGCTCGGCTTGCCGTCACTGTCGGCGCACACTTCGCATCGATGTCGGAGACCGTGGCCGTCAAATTCGTGTGGTGGAGCCCGCGGCGATCCTCGTCTGGTCCGGGGGTAACTACGCCGACGGCTGCGCGGCGTCTTCGCTCTGCACATTGCAGGCATTGTTCTGCGGCGACGATCACCTGTCGGCGTGGCTCGCGATCGGGCCCATTCGCGTCCAGGACGGTGTCCGCCTGAGCCTGCCTGAAGCGTTGGAGGTCAGCCGCGCGATCTTTGCACCTATGCGGATGGAGCTTCGGACATGTCCGTCTACGACCTGATCGTCATCGGTAGCGGCACGGCGGCCCAGGTCGCCGTCGGCCGGGTGCGCGCGGCCGGCTGGTCCGTCGCTGTGATTGATCACCGCCCGTTCGGCGGAACCTGCGCGCTCCGGGGCTGCGATCCCAAGAAGATGCTCGTGAGTGGCGAGGAAGCGATCGACGCGGCCGCGCGCATGGCCGGGCATGGCGTCGCAGGCGCCCTGGCGATCGATTGGCCGGGACTGATCGCCTTCAAGCGCACCTTCACCGATCCCATCCCGGCCAAGCAGGAGCGCCGCTACGCCGAGTTGGGCGTCGACGGTTTCCATGGGCTGGCGCGCTTCACCGCTCGGGACATGATCGAGGTGGACGGCCGGACCTTGCAGGCTCGTCACATCCTGATCGCCACGGGCGCGCGGCCAATTCCGCTTGGTATCCCGGGCGAGGGGTTGGTCGTCACGAGCGACGCCTTCATGGGGCTCGAGCGCCTTCCGCGCCGCGTGGTGCTGATTGGCGGCGGCTATGTCGCCGCGGAGTTCTCGCACTTGGCTGCGCGGGCCGGCGCCGCGGTCACCGTCCTGCAGCGGGCCACGCGGCTCCTGCCGCATTTTGATCCCGACCTCGTCGGCTGGCTTACGCCACGGTTTCGCGAGCTCGGAATCGCGATCGAAACCGGCGCCACGGCGACCCGCGTCGAGAGGACCGAGGACGGCCTGCTTGTCCATGCCCTGCGCAGGGATGGACCGGATCTCAGCGTCCCGGCCGATCTCGTGGTCCATGCCGCCGGGCGCGTGCCGGATCTCGATGCCCTGGACCTTGCGGCCGGCGATGTGGCGGCCCCTGACGGGCGCCTGCAGCTCGATGAGCACCTGCGGAGCGTCTCGAATCCGCGAGTCTACGCCGCCGGCGATGCCGCGGGCATGGGGCCGCCCCTGACGCCAGTGTCCAGCCACGACGCCAAGGTGGTCGCCGGCAACCTCCTAGACGGCGGGTCGCACCGGCCGGACTATCGCGGCGTGCCGAGCGTGGCCTTCACCGTGCCGCCGATTGCGGCCGTCGGTCTATCCGAGGAGGAGGCGCGCCGCCGCGACCTCAAGTTCCGAATCAACGCGGCCTCGACGCCGGACTGGTTCACTGCGCGTCGCCTGGCCGAGCGGGTCTACGGCCACAAGGTCCTAATTGAAGAGGACACCGACCTCATTCTCGGCGCCCACCTGGTGGGCCCGCACGCCGAAGAGGTGATCAATGTTTTCGGCTTGGCGATACGCCACGGCCTCACAGCGACCGATCTTCGCTCAAGCATGTTTGCATATCCGACCGGGGCCTCAGACGTGGGCTACATGCTGTAAGGCGCTCACCGAGTCGTATTCGTAAGGGCGCCAGAAGAGCCGGCGAATACAGCGTTGCGGGGGCGCCCCCCGCAGAGGGGGTAGGCGGAGACGCCTCCGGCTCCGGCTCAGGGGGAGGCTTCCCCCCTCAATTCATCTCGCTACAGCACCCGCGTATAGGTCTTTGCCATCCAACACCCGCTGCACCTGGTCCGTATTCTGGGCCCCGATGCGCAGCGCGATCTCCTCGGCCGAATGGCCTTCCGCCAGCTCGCGGATCGCCCGGAGCTGCTCGACCGAAAGCCGACCGTCCCGCCCGCAGATCTGCGCCACGGCCCAGGCATCGTCCTTCCACTTCTCCGAGACCCACGGCGCCGGCAAGCCCTTGCGCGGGTGCGCCTTCAGCCACTCGGCGACGATACGGTCCCGTTCATCCGGCAGGGGGACCACCCGCTCGGACAGCATTCCGTTCTCCCGCAGGTATCTGAGGCCGGATTTGCCGCCGGGGATCATGTTCAGCCGCCGCTCGTCGTCCCAATGCCCCCCGACCAGGAACTCTTCGCTGGCGTACAGCTGCTCCAGGTCCTCGGTGATCCCCATGACCTTGTGATGGATGTAGGTGATGCGCCCGGCGGACAGCTCCTCGCGCAGCTTCCGATGAAAGAGCAGGGGACTGCCGGTCTCCATCGCCCGACGATGCTCGGCCAAACGCGCCTGCCAGGTGCGGGTGGTGACGCCGACATAGAAATAGCCGTCGTCGGGATACGAGCCGCCGTCGCCGAAGATGTGCTGGTAGAGCACATAGGCCTTCTTCGGCCAGGTCTTCGGCGCCAGCAGCAAGGTCGCGGGCGCCGAGAAGAGCGTGGCGGGCTCCTTCACACCGGCGACGCGGCCGGAGGTCTGGCCCATGGCCGCGGCCGTCAGGAGCGCCGGGTCCTCGACAACGTCCACGCGGATCTGCGGCCGCAGCGCCAGTTCGCCGTCTTCAAGCGGCCGGCCCGACGCCATGGCGGAGCTTCCCACCATCCGGTGTCCTTGCCGCAGCCGCTCCTGCGGCGCCACGAACATCCGGCGCCCTTGGCAGGGCGATTACATGCGCCACGGGGATGAACTGTCCCGGCTTCACGCGCACCAGGCCGTCCTCACGCCGCGCGGACGCCAGCCAATGGGCGCCGTAGTCCGAACGCGTCCAGCTCTGCAGCAGCGCGTCCCAGCTCGCGCAGGCGGGGATGCATCACCTTCGGGGCCAGGTGCTCCCACCACTGGCGATTGATCGAGACCAACAATCCTCTCCGAGCCGGCGCCGGGCGCGAGCCTAACCTCGGTTGAGCATCGACTGCAGGACCTTGAGCGCGCGGGCGCGTTCGTCCGCCGTCAGCGGCGCAAGAAGACCGATCACATCCGAGAGGGCGTCGTCGGCCTGGTCCTGCGCCAAGGGGTGAGGAAAGAAATCTCGCACCGGCGTCTTCAGCGTGCGCGCGAGGGCTTCCAAGGTCCTGAAGCTCGGCGCGCGGGCGCCGCGCTCGACCACCCCGATATATTGCTCGGTGAGACCGACCGCCTCCGCGAGCGCCGCCTGGGTGAGGCCCACGCGTTCCCGGTGCATGCGAATGGCGCGTCCGACCGACTTCTGAAGCCTCACAATCTCTCCCCACGACTCGCGGGGAGAGCCAATCATCATGAGCGCCCGCCGATGAGCGACCGCAAGTGATGGCGGAATGACTTAAAGTTTGCCTTTCGCTTACCTCCGCGTGTTAATCCCCCTGGGCAATCACCCTGGAGACGTGCAGCTTGTTAAGCGCTGAAGTGTACGGCGGGCGCAAAGCTGTCCTGCACAGCCGCTTAGTGAATGTAGGGGAGCTGCGAGGCAAATGACCGAGGAGGCGCCGAACCCGGTTGACGTTCATGTCGGCCGGCGGGTGCGGCTGCGGCGCAAGGAACTTGGCGTCAGCCAGGCGTGGCTCGCCGATCGCCTCGGCCTGACCTTTCAGCAGGTCCAGAAATACGAGCGCGGCGCGAACCGCATCAGCGCGTCCAAGCTCTACCAGATCGCCTCTGTCCTGGAGGTTCCGATCACCTATTTTTTCGAGGGCTTGGATGACCCGGCCGCGCCGAAGGGCGCACGGTACGCCCATGCCTATACGAGTGTTGTCGAAGACTTGCTGTCCCAACCCAACGGCCCCGAGCTGGCCGAGGCGTTCCTGAGCATCCGGCGGCGCAGCGTCCGCCGGGGTCTCGCCGAGCTGGCGCGCGCCATCGCGGCCAACGGCACGGACGGTTCGTCCGGAGAGGGCCACGAGGCCGCGGAATGAGCTGGCGCGACGCCCTCCTTATCGCGCCGATGCTCTTCGTCGGTGTGATTGGGGCCGCGTTCGGGCTATTTCCCGACGATAGGCGCGATTGGACGATCTGGGCCAGCACCGCCGCCTCGGCCGCTCCGATCGGGGCCTACTTTCTGCTGGAGCGCCTAAAGCCCCGCTGATCGCTGCAATTCGACACTTCGGGGCGCCCCTTGTCCTGGAGCCGGCTTCGCCGACGCGTCGTGCTCGGCGTTGGAGCCCGCTTCAGCGGTCTGCGGCCGGGGCCAAGTCGACGATTTCGCCAGCGCCGTCGCGCACGACAACGCGGAACGAGACGTGCCGCCCAACGCGCGCGTCGTCAACCAGCGTCCGCCGCGCGCGGAAGGTCATGACCATGGCCGGCGAGCTTGGCCTTGACGTGCGACGCCACGCCGAGACCTCCGCGATGATGACGGGACTAGGTGCGCGGGGCATCGGGTTCGTGATGCTTGCAGAGGGCGTGGTCACTGAGCACCTCGATGACCCGGCAGTCGGCCGCCTGCCCGCGGCAGGCAGAGTCCACCATCCGCTTCAGTTCGGTCCGCAGCGCCTGCAGCTGCCGGATCTTCACCGTGACCGCCTCGAGCTGCTGTGCGGCCAGAACACTTGCCTGTTCACACGAGCGGTTGGGATGATCCGAAAGGTCCAAGAGGTCACGGATGGCCTCGACCGAAAAGCCCAGCTGGCGCGCGTGCTTGATGAAGCCCAGCCGGTCCACCGCCGCCTGGTCGTACACGCGCCGGTCGTTCGCCGCCCGCACCGGTTCGGGAAGTAGCCCGATCCCTTCGTAGAACCGGATGGTGGGGACCTTCACCCCCGTGGCCTTCGCCAAGCCACCGATCGGCATTGTCGACATCTTCAACTCCCGAAACCCAGGGTGAAAAATAAGCACTTGATCCTCTATCTACTAGAGGATGCAAGCTGGCGAAATGTCCTCCTGTTCCTCCGGGCCTACTCAACACCAGGCCGCCCGCTCCGCAGGGTGCTGCGGCGCTACCATGGCCTTCGACGGCGCGTCGCCGGCCTATCGGCGGGTCCTGGCTTGGGTGATCGCGATCAACCTGATCGGATTCGGCGTCGTGTCCGTGGGCGCCCTGCTGGCGAGTTCCGCGTCGCTGGCGGCGAACACCCTCGATTTCGCCGCCGACGCCGCTACCTATGGCCTGAGCCTTTGGGCCATTGGCAAGACTATGACGGTGCGCGCGTCTGCGGCCTTGGTGAAGGGCGCGAGCCTTGCGGTCATGGCGCTCAGCATCCTTGGCTTCGCGACCTGGCGCGCCGCGGTCGGCCTGCCGCCCGAAGGCGCCGCAATCTCCGGCCTCGGCTTGTTTGGCGCCGCCGCCAACCTCGTCGCCGCCCTGTTGCTGATCCGCTATCGGGAGGGGGACGCCAATGTGCGGTCCGTGTGGCTCTGTACACGCAACGATCTGATCCAATGCCTTGCCGTCGCAGTGACTGGAGTCGCGGTAAGCCTGACGAATTCGCGCTGGCCCGACCTCATCGTAGGGATATTGCTCGCGGCCATTTTCCTGCGTTCCGCCTGGCAGATCACCGCTCAAGCCCTGCGTGAGTCCAAGCCTGAAGGCCGCGGCGGGCAGGGTGATACTATAACGCATTCCCCTTCCGCAGTGGGCCCGGTATAGAGACCATGATGATCGGGACGGCGATCCGCTGCGAGGCCTTCTGGGCAAGCGCGCCAACCCCCCACCTTTCGGCGGGGAATGCGCCGCGCGTGGTCAGGCGGCAGACGCGCGCAGCTGTTCGCGGCCGGCCAGTCCGACAAGATCAGTGGATGCGCCTAGCATTGGCCTGGGCGCTTGCTTTTGCGCTGTGCTTGACGACGATCGTTTCAGGCGCGGCCGCCCACGAAACGGTCGAGCTGGGCGCAGCGCCGCCCGCCGTCGAGGCGCTGAAGATCACCGACGCGCCCTCGAAGCAAGAAGCGCCCAAGAAGCTCCTCTTCGCCATGGTCTGCACGGGCCATTGCGCTGCGCACGCCTTCGCGATGCCTTCGCCGACGGCGGCGCCGGTTCTCGTGCCCGTGGTGCGAGCGGGATGGCCTGTGCTGGACGATCAGTGGGCGCAGCTGACGCGTCCGTCGCGGCTGGAGCGGCCCCCCCGAGCCTGATGCGGACCTCGGCGCCGTGGGC
>CAYQPL010000145.1:0-8478 GCA_964419395.1 uncultured Phenylobacterium sp.
CTGATCCCGAACGCCTAGAAGAGGGCGCCCGCCAGGAAGGCGGCGCCCGCCGTGGCCGCGCCGACCACGAACCACAGCCAGGCCCGATCCGGCTCGGCCGTCTCGACGACGGCGACCGGACGCTCGGGGTCCTGCAGCCGTCGCTTCAGCCCGTGCAGGATCTCGACCGCCTCGCCGGCCAGCCGCCTGACCTCGGCGGGCGGCGCCAGTTCGCGCAGAATCCAGCGGCGCACCACCGGATCGGCCGCGGCCCAGATGTCGTGGTCGGGGTCGATGCGCCGGGCCACCCCCTCCACCGTCATCATGGTCTTCTGCAGCAGCACCAGTTCGGGGCGCAGGTGCATGTCGAACAGGGCGGTGATCTCGAAGAGCTGGATCAGCACCCGGCTCATGGAGACTTCGCTGGCGGCGCGGCCGAAGACCGGCTCGCCGACGGCGCGCAGGGCCTGGGCGAAGGCCGCCTTGTCGTGGTGGGGCGGCACGTAGCCGGCGCGGAAGTGGACCTCGGCCACCTTGGCGTAGTCCCGCTCCAGGAAGCCGTAGAGGATCTCGGCCAGATAGCGCCGCTCGTCGGGCCCCAGGCGGCCGAGGATGCCGTAGTCGACCGCGGTGATGCGGGCCGGGGCCTCGACGAACAGGTTCCCCTCGTGCAGGTCGGCGTGGAAGACGCCGTGATCCAGCGCCTGGGACAGGAAGGCCCGGATGAGCGTCGAGGCGAGCGCCGGCCGGTCCAGGTTGGGCAGGTCGAGGGTGGCCGGGTCCGACAGGGGCGCGCCGCGGGCCCATTCCAGGGTCAGCACGCGCTTTCCGACCCCTTCCCAGATGACCTTGGGCGCGAACATGTAGCCGTCGCGGGCCATCACCTCGCCCAGCTCGTCGGCGCCGGCCGCCTCCAGGCGCAGGTCGAGCTCCAGCTCGGTGGCGCGGATGACGGTCTGGGCGAAGGCGCGGGGCTCCAGCCGGCGGGCGGCCGGCACGAAGCGGTTCACCAGGCGGGAGGCCACCTCCAGGGCGTCGGAGTCCTGGGCGACGCGATAGCCGATGTCGGGCCGCAGCACCTTCACCGCCACCCGGCGGCCGTCGTGCAGCCGGGCGTCGTGGGCCTGGGCCAGGGAGGCGGCGGCCACCGGAGCCCCGAACTCGGCGAACAGCGCCTCCACCGGCTGGCCCAGCGAGGTCTCGACCTGGGCGCGGGCCTTGTCCATGGCGAAGGGGGGGAGCTTGTCCTTGAGCCGCGCCAGGTCCTCGGCGAACTGGGCGCCGAAGATGTCGGCCCGGGTGGAGAGCAGCTGGCCGAGCTTGATCGCCACGGGGCCCAGGGTGACGAGGGCGGCGGCCAGGCGTTCGCCCGGCCGGCCTTCCCGCGCCTGGCGGCCCGACAGCAGGCGCACCGCCCGCGACAGGTCGCGCACAGGCGGCGGATAGAGGGCCTCGTACTCGGCGGGCAGCAGGGCGTCGTGGCGCGCCAGGGTCCAGGCGGCGGCCAGCAGGCGGCCATAGGCGGCGGGTCGCGCCATGCTCAGATGGCCCAGCCCTGGTGCAGGGCCGCCACGCCGCCGGTGAAGTTGGTGACGCTGACGCGGGAGAAGCCCGCCTCGCGCATCATCTGGGCGAAGGCCTGCTGATCCGGGAAGCGGCGTATGCTCTCCACCAGGTACTGGTAGGACTCGCGGTCCTTGGCCACCCACTCGCCGACCTGCGGGATGACCTTGAAGGAATAGGCGTCGTAGGCCTTCTGCAGGGGCTCGGTGACGGGCTTGGAGAATTCCAGGCACAGGAAGCGCCCGCCGGGCTTCAGCACCCGGCGCGCCTCGCGCAGGGCCGCGGGGATGTCGGTGACGTTGCGGATTCCGAAGGCGATGACGTAGGCGTCGGCGCAGGCGTCGGGCAGGGGCAGGCGCTGGGCGTCGCCGACGCTCCAGCAGATCTCCGGCGCCGAGCCCTTCTCGCGGCCGGCGGCGATCATCTCGGCGTTGTAGTCGATCAGGAAGATCCTGGCGTCCGGCCCGCCGCGGCGGTCCTGGGCGCGCCGCGCCATCTTCGCGAAGCGGCGGGACATGTCGCCCGTGCCCCCGGCGCAGTCGACGATCACCTCGCCGGGCTGGGGGTTCAGGCGGGCGGCGACGGCGTCCTTCCACAGCCGATGGACGCCCCCGCTCATCAGGTCGTTCATCAGGTCGTAGCGGCGGGCGACGCGGTCGAAGACGCCGCGCACCAGGCGCGGCTTCTCGTCGGCCGCGACGTCGCGGAATCCGAAGGTGGCGGCAGGTCCGGTCATGGCTCGCTCTTAGCCCTCCGCGGGCGGCGGCGCCAGCGGGGGCGCAGGGCGCGTGACGCAAGTTGATCTTGGCCCCCCGGTCTGCCAATCGAGGCGTCATGCCCGAACTTCCCGAGGTCGAGACCGTCCGCCGGGGCCTTTCGCCGGTCCTGGACGGCCAGAGGCTGACCCGGGTCGAGGCGCGCCGGCCCGACCTGCGGTTTCCCTTCCCCCCCGACTTCGTCCAGCGGCTGAGCGGGGCGACGGCGGGGAACCTCGCCCGGCGGGCCAAGTACCTGCTGCTGCCCACCGACCGGGGCGACACGCTCGTCATGCACCTGGGCATGACCGGCCGGTTCGAGATCGCGCGGCCCGAGGGTTCGACACGGCCCGGCCAGTTCGTCTACGCCGCCGATCCCGATCCGCGCCACGCCCATGTGGTCTTCGAGACCGAGGCCGGCGGGAGGGTGACCTATTACGACCCGCGCCGCTTCGGCTTCATGGGGCTGGTGGAGACCGACGCCCTGGCCGCGCACCCGTGGTTCGCCGGCATGGGGCCCGAGCCCCTGTCGGCCGATTTCGACGCCGCCCACCTGGCCCGCGCCTTCGAGGGACGCCGCCAGGGACCCAAGACGCTGCTGCTGGACCAGAAGATCGTGGCCGGCCTGGGCAACATCTATGTCTGCGAGGCGCTGAACCGGGCGCGGATCTCGCCGAGCCGGCCGGCCGGGCGGATCGGCCGCGAGCGGCTGGCCCGCCTCGTCCAGGCGGTGCGCGAGGTGCTGACCGAGGCGATCGCGGCGGGCGGCTCGACCTTGCGCGACTACGCCTCGGCCGACGGCGCCCTGGGCTATTTCCAGCACAGCTTCCGGGCCTATGGCCGGGAGGGCGAGGCCTGCGCCAATCCCGGATGCGGCGGAACCATCGCCCGGACGGTCCAGGCCGGACGCTCGACCTTCTACTGTCCCGTCTGCCAGAGGTGAGCATGCGCCTTGCGTCCCGGATCGCCATCCTGCTCGCCGCTAGCCTTGTGGCGGCCTGCGGTCCGGCGCGGGCCGAGCCGCCGGTCTGGACGGTGCGCGACGGCGATTCCGAGCTGATCCTGTTCGGCTCGATCCACCTGCTGCCGCCCGGGCTCGACTGGCGGCCCGAGGCGCTGGAGAGGGGACTGGCGAAGGCCGATGACCTCTGGTTCGAACTGCCGGTCGACGCCGCCTCGGAGGCGGAGGGCGCGGCCGCAGCCCTTCGGCTGGGCCGGCTGCCCGCGGGCGAGTCCCTCTCGTCATATCTCTCCCCGGAGGGGCGGGCGCGGTTGCAGGCGGTGTGCGCGACCTATGGCGTGCCTTTGAGCGTCGTCGAAGGCCTGAGGCCGTGGTTCGCCGAGGTGGTGCTGGCCAGCGCGGTCTTCTCCCGGGCCGGGGCGGCCGCCGACCAGGGGGTGGAGCGGCAGATCGCCCTGACCGCCCCGCCCGGGGTCGAACGCCGCGCCTTCGAAACGGCGGGCGAGCAGATCGCCATGTTCGCCGCCGCGCCGCTTGAGGAACAGGTGGCGAGCCTGGAGGAGTCCCTCGAACAGCTGGACGCCGATCCGGAGCAGTTCGATCGTCTCGTCGCCGCCTGGATGGACGGCGATGTCGAGGCGCTGGAGGACGAGGCCCTCGACCCTCTGCGCGAGGCGGCGCCCGCCATCTACGAGCGGATGGTGGCGGCGCGGAACGCCGCCTGGTTGAGGCCGCTGACGGCGCGTCTGGACGGGAAGGGCACGACGGTGGTGGTGGTCGGGGTCGGCCATCTGATCGGGCCCGACGGCCTGCCCGCGCGTCTGCGCGCCCTTGGCTATGCGGTCGAGGGGCCTTAAGCGCGGAGGGAATGCGCGCAAAGGAGGCCGCCCCATGTCCGCCCCGAGCTACGAGACCCTGATCGTCGAGGCCCACGGGCCGGTCACCCTGATCCGCCTGAACCGGCCCCAGGCGCTGAACGCCCTGAACGCCGCCCTGCTGGACGAGCTGGCCGCCGCCCTCGCCGCGGCCGAGGCCGATGACGGGGTGCGCTGCCTGGTCCTGACCGGCTCGGAGCGGGCCTTCGCCGCCGGCGCCGACATCAAGGAGATGGCCGACAAGTCCTATGCCGACATGTTCGCCGCCGACACCTTCACCCGCGGCGCCAGGGCGGTCGAGCAGTGCCGCAAGCCCATCATCGCCGCCGTCGCCGGCTTCGCCCTGGGCGGCGGCTGCGAGCTCGCCATGATGTGCGACTTCATCCTGGCCGCCGACACGGCGAAGTTCGGCCAGCCGGAGATCAATCTGGGCGTCGCGCCGGGCATCGGCGGCACCCAGCGGCTGACCCGCTTCGTCGGCAAGTCCAAGGCCATGGAGATGATCCTGACCGGCCGGATGATGGACGCCGAAGAGGCCGAACGCGCGGGCCTCGTCTCGCGCATCGTGGCGGCCGACAAGCTGGTGGAGGAGGCGCTGGCCGTGGCCGCCAAGATCGCCGGCCAGTCGCCCCTGGCGGTGATGATGAACAAGGAGCTGGTGGAGACCGCCTATGAGACGACGCTGACCGCCGGCGTGGCGGTGGAGCGGCGCCTCTTCCACTCCCTCTTCGCCTTCGAGGACCAGAAGGAGGGCATGGCCGCCTTCGTCGAGAAGCGGAAGCCGGCGTTCAAGGGGCGCTAGGATGCGCCTCCTCGCCTTCGGCGACTCCTTCGTGGCCGGCGCCGGCGATCCGGACCACCAGGGGTGGCTCGGCCGCGCCCTGGCCGGCCGGCCGGAGGTGACGGCCTACAATCTCGGCGTCCGGGGCGATACGAGCGCCGACATCGCCCGCCGCTGGCCGGCCGAGGCGCACGCCCGGCTGACCGAGGTCGAGGCCTGCGCCATCGTCTTCTCCTTCGGGCGCAACGACGCCAACGCCGTCGAGGGCGGGGGCTCGCGCCTGTCCCCCGCCGACAGCCTGAAGACCGCCCAACTCCTCCTGACGCAGGGGGCGCGCCTGGCCCCGGTGCTGATGGTCGGCCCGCCGCCCGCCGACGAGCCGGCCCTGGCGGCGCGGCTGGAGGCGCTCAACGAGGCGTTCAAGACGCTCTGCGCCCGGCAGAAGGTCCCCTATATCGACGTCCTGAGGCCGCTGGCGGTGAGCGGGAGCTGGCTGGCCGAGGCGCGGGCCGGCGACGGGGCCCATCCGGGCGCGGCCGGCTATCAGCTGATGGCCGACCTGATCGCCGCCCACCCCGCCTGGCGCCGGTTCACGGGGCAGGACTGAGGCGCCGCCCGGCGCGCGGGCGGCATTGACCCGGCCCTGCGCATCCCGTATATCCGCGCCTCCGATTTTCAACGCCCCGGCCCTGTGCTCGGGCGCGACACTTTTCGAGAGCTGTCCAATGGCCAACACGCCCGGCGCCAAGAAGGCGATCCGTAAGATCGCCCGCCGCACCGAAGTCAACAAAGCCCGTCGTTCGCGCGTGCGCACCTATCTGCGCCGCTTCGAGGAGGCCGTCGAGGCCGGCGACGCGACCGCCGCCAAGACCGCCTTCGTGGAGGCCCAGTCGGAGGTCATGCGGGCGGTGACCAAGGGCGTGATCCACAAGAACACCGCCTCGCGCAAGGTCTCGCGCCTGGCCGCGCGGCTGAAGAAGCTGGCCGCTGCCTAAAGCTTGGGCTCAAGGCGGCCGCGGCCGCCTGACGCATTGATTTCAATCAGCTTTCGGGAAAGCCCGCGTGCCTCATCCGGCCGCGGGCTTTTTCGTGGCCGAAGCTTGGCCCTAGGGCGCCTGCGACCAAACTTCTCAGTTAACGGAGCGGTGTTTTGGCAATTCCCTTGTGGCGCGAGGGCCCGCCGATGAGTCAACGAAAATATCCGCGGACGGCGCGAAGAATCACCGTTGACCCCCCCCCGCCCCTGGCTAGTCTCTGGACCTTCAACACACACGTATTTCCATTCGAGTTCGGATGAAAAATCGGCGGCGGGAGTCTATGCGCTCGCCGAATAAGCCTCTGTGTTTGTTGAATAAGCTGGTCGAGGCGTGGGGTCTGGACCTGTGGTGGCGGATGAATTGGGGGTTGTGTCGGAATGGCTTCGGGAGGTCTTGCAGACAGGGCGGCGGAAACGCCTGCGGTCGCGGTCTGGGCGAAGGCTTGCCAGACGCTCAAACGCGAGCTCGGCGACGCCACCTTCGGGTCGTGGCTGGGCCATGCGGCCCTGCGCGAGCGGTCGGAGCGTGAGGTCTGCCTGGTGGCCGCCACGGGCGTGGCGCGCGACTGGATCCGTCGTCACGCCTGGCGCCGGATCGGCGAGCTGTGGGCCGAGAACGCCCCGCAGGGCCGTGCGCTCGACCTGAAGTCCAAGATGGAGTTCGAGGCCCTGGCGCCGGCCGAGTCGGCCCCGCCCCCCGCCGCCTATGCGTCGCCCGCGCCGGTCCGGACCGTGCTGGAGAACCGGGCCGCCGCGGCCGCGGCGGAGGCCCGTCCGGCCCGGGCGAGCGGCCTGCAGGAACGCTTCGCCTTCGAGAACTTCGTGCCCGGTCCGGCCAACGAGTTCGCCTTCGCCGTCGCCAAGCGCGTCGGCGCCTGGGCCGACGGCCACTTCAACCCGGTGGTCTTCCACGGGCCCTACGGCTTCGGCAAGACGCACCTGCTGAATGCGCTCGGCTGGGAGGCCATGCGCACGGCGCCGGACAGGAAGGTGGTCTATCTGACCGCCGAGAAGTTCACCCAGACCTTCGTCAAGGCCGTGCAGGATCGCCAGACGGCGGCCTTCAAGGAGGAGCTGCGCGACGCCGACCTGCTGCTGATCGACGACGTCCACTTCGTGGCCGGCAAGGCCTCGACCCAGGAAGAGCTGTTCCACACCCTGATCGCGCTGGTTCAGGACGGCCGCCGGGTGGTGATGACGGCCGACCGGCCGCCGCACGAGCTGACCGATCTGGAGCCGCGGCTGCGCTCGCACCTGCAGGCCGGCCTGGTCTGCGGCATCGAGCCCGCCGACCGCGACCTGCGCATGGGCATACTGGAGCGCAAGCTGGCCGTGCTGGCCCGCCAGGGCGGCTTCACGCCCGCCGCCCGCCCCGAGGTGCTGCAGTTCCTCGCCGACCGCTTCACCGACAGCGTACGCGAGCTGGAAGGGGCCCTGAACACCCTGGTGGCCCGGGTGGGCGCCGAGGTGGCGCACCTGACCCTGGACGAGGCGCAGGGCATCCTGCGGCCCCACCTGGCCGCCCCGGAGCGCCGGGTGACGGTGGACCAGATCCAGAAGGTGGTGGCCGAGCACTACGGTCTGAAGCAGGCCGACCTCCTGTCGGAGCGCCGCGCCCGCGCCGTGGCCCGGCCGCGGCAGACGGCCATGTGGATCGCCAAGCAGATCACCACCCGGTCCCTGCCCGACATCGGCCGCCGTTTCGGCGGGCGCGACCACACCACGGTGCTGCACGCCGTGCGCCGCATCGAGGCCCTGAAGGCCGAGGATCCGAACCTCGCCCGCGATCTCGACGTCCTGCTGCGCAAGCTGCGCGGCTGAGGCTCTACCGCGTCAGGCCGGTCAAGTCCGGCAAGCCAGAAGGCCCGCCACCCCCGGCGGGCCTTTCGCTTTATTGAGGCGGGCCTAAGGCGCCGTCCGCTCCCGTCCCAACCGCCGGATCAGAGCCAGCGCCTCCGGCGGCGGCTGGCGCTCGATGCGGCGGTAGTCGCGGCAGTCCAGCGTGCGCGAGACGAGGCCGGCGCTGACCAGCGACCTCCGCAGGATGGCCGGGTCGCCGAACAGGTGCATCCCGTTCAGGAAGGCGTTCATCGCCTGTTCGGTGAAGCTCTCGCCGCTCGGCATGCGGGCCCAGAAGGCCCACAGCGCCAGGGCCTGCTGCGAGGGCTTGGCCGGCCACTGGACCAGGCGGCCCTGGGCGTCGAACTGGCGGGCCACGCGCTCGACCCGCTCGAGCTCCGTAGGGCTGGCGGCGGGCGCGGCGGCCTGCGGCTCGGCCAGGGTGCGGAAGTGCTGGAAGTTGCGGGCGCCGGCGGCGCGGGCGAGCAGGTTGAGCATCTCCACATGGCCCGGCGGCGCCGGGCGGGCGGCGAGCTGGTCGCGCAGGAAGCGGGCCAGGGCGGAGATGTCGGGCGTGGCGTAGGGCAGGGCCGTTCGCGGCATGGCTTGATCCTCGTGGGCGCTCGAGGACCCCGCGGGGCGGGGCGTCGCGGTCACCGGCTTTCGACCCGAGCGCTGGATGAAGGACA